>NZ_JCATID010000013.1:0-151183 GCF_059693745.1 Sphingobium sp. WR1
AGCAGCCATAGAGTCAGAGTTTCGTTGCTTTGGGAATCCCCCTCGTCAGTCAGCATCATGGGGGGTTGGTATTAGTCGCAGCGGGGTGGGCTGTTTCACCGTCCAGCCCACCCCCTAACCCCCTCCCGCAAGCGGGAGGGGGAACATGTCCTAGTGGATTGATTTTGACATTTGCATCCCCTGGCGGTTGGGATGGGTCTGCAAATGTCAAAATCGTAAAATCCACTAGAAACAAATATTTCTAGTGGTCCGAATAGATTCTGACATTCGTGTGGGACATGGCCTCAAGCGGTGTCGAATGTCAGAATCGGACCACTAGCGCGGCGGATCAGCGTTTGCGCGTCAGTTCGCGCATCGCGGCGTCTATGCCCTCGATCGTCAGCGGATACATGCGCTCGTTCATCAGTTCGCGGATGATCNGCGGCGGATCAGCGTTTGCGCGTCAGTTCGCGCATCGCGGCGTCTATGCCCTCGATCGTCAGCGGATACATGCGCTCGTTCATCAGTTCGCGGATGATCCTGGTGGACTGGCTATAGCCCCAATGGGCTTCCGACGCCGGGTTGAGCCAGACCGCGGCGGGATAGGTGTGGGTGACGCGGCTCAGCCAGACGGCGCCCGCTTCCTCGTTCATATGTTCGACCGAACCGCCCGGATGGCTGATCTCATAGGGGCTCATCGCGGCGTCGCCGACGAAGATGACCTTATAGTCATGGCCATATTTGTGGAGAATGTCCCAGGTCGGGGTCCGCTCCGAAAAGCGGCGGTGATTATCCTTCCACACGCCTTCATAGAGGCAGTTGTGGAAGTAGAAAAACTCCATATTCTTGAATTCGCTGGTGGCGGCGGAGAAGAGTTCCTCGCAGAGGGTAATGAACGGGTCCATCGATCCGCCCACGTCGAGGAACAGCAGCAGCTTGACCGCATTATGCCGTTCGGGCCGCATCCTGATGTCGAGCCAGCCCTGCCGCGCGGTGCCGCGAATGGTCTCGTCCAGGTCCAGCTCCTCGGCCGCGCCCTCCCGCGCGAAGCGGCGCAGGCGGCGCAGCGCGACCTTGATGTTGCGGGTGCCCAATTCCCTTCCATTGTCGAGATTGGCGAATTCGCGCTTTTCCCAGACCTTGATCGCGCGCTTGTGGCGGCTCTCGCCACCGATGCGGACGCCTTCCGGGTTGTAGCCGCCATGGCCGAAGGGGGAGGTGCCGCCGGTGCCGATCCATTTGCTGCCGCCCTGATGCCGGCCCTTCTGCTCCTCCAGCCTGTCCTTCAACGCCTTCATGGTCTCGTCCCAGTCGCCCAGCGATTTGATCTTCTCCATCTCCTCGGGGCTGAGGAATTTTTCGGCGACGAGGCGCAGCCATTCCTCGGGAATCTCCGCTTCCACCCCGTCCTGGCCGAGCACGCCTTTGAACACCTTCGCGAACACCTGGTCGAAGCGGTCGAGCAGCCCTTCATCCTTCACATAGGTCGCGCGGGCGAGATAATAGAAATCCTCGGGCGTGCGGGCGATCACGTCGCGGTCCAGCGCTTCGAGCAGCAGCAGATGCTCCTTGATGCTGGCGTTGATGCCGGCGGCGCGGAGGGCGTCGAGGAAGTTGAGCAGCATGGCCGCCCTTGTCGGGCAGGCGGCGGCGGGATGCAAGCCGCGACGGTGATCCGGTGCGATCGCCCGCTCGTCCGAATATTAAGTGTTGCAGTGCATGGTTAATCCGTCACTATTCAGACTTGATCATAGTTGCGGGGCACAATTGGAACATAGGGATCTGTTGGCTGATCTGGGGGAATGGTCGGGCGACATAGCATTGCAGTGCAGCGAGACGGCTGGTTTTCTGGGCGAAGTCAATCGGCGCATCCAGGGCGACACCGCGCGTCTGGCGGAGCTTGAGCGCAACATGGACAGGCTGGCGCAGAGCCATGGCGAGAGCGTCGCTGCGGCGCAGGAGCTGAGCCTGACCGCCCACCGCGCCGGACAGATCATCGCCGACGGGCATGAGGTGATCGGCCTGTCGCTGGGCGAGGTGGCGGGGCTGGTCGCGCATGTCACCGGCCTGGAAGGGCATCTGCGCCAGTTTCTGTCGGTGATCGAGGCGGTCGGCTCGATTTCCGAGGAGCTGGGCGCGATCGCGCGACAGACGCGGCTGCTGGGCATCAACGCCGCGATCGAGGCGGCGCGCGGCGGCGAAGCGACGCTGGGCTTTGCCGTGGTAGCCGAGGAGATAAGGCGGCTGGCGGGGCAGGCGGGGGAGTCGGCCGCGTCCGTCGGCGACAAGCTTGGCCAGCTGGATCGCGATGCGCGGCGGCTGATCGGCGGGGTGGAGGCCAATATCGTGCAGGGGCGGGAGGCGGGCGTCCATATCGATCGGCTGCGCCTGAGCATGGCGGAGATCGCCTCGCTGGTGACGCAGTTCGGAGAGCGGTCCGCCGCGATCGTCGCCTGCACCGACGCCGCCGACGGCGATATCGTGGCGCTGCGCCGTGGGCTGGGCGATTTCAGCCGATCGTCGAGCGAGAGCGCGGCGCGGGTCGATGCGGCGCGCGCGCAGCTGGACGGGTTGGAGGGGATGGCCAACGCCATGCTCAACACCACGGCGCACGGGCCGCAGACGACGCGCAACAGCCGCTATATCGCGCTGGCGGAGGAAGGCGCGGCGGAAGTTCATGCGCTGATCGAGGCGGCGTTGCGGGACGGGCAACTGAGCGTCGAGGCGCTGTTCGACACGGACTATCGCCGGATCGAGGGGTCGGAGCCGACGCAATATCTGAACGGCTTCACCGCTTTTGCCGATGCCGTGCTGCGGCCGGCGCTGGATCGGCATACGGCGCAGGACAGCGCGGTCGTCGGCTGCTGCCTGATCGACATGAACGGCTATCTGCCCACCCATATCAGCGCGCGCAGCCAGCCCCAGCGGCCCGACGCGCAGGCATGGAACATGGAACATGCACGCAACCGGCAGATTTTCATGGACAGCCAGACCCGGCGGGCGCTGGACGGGGCGGGCGATTTCTTTCTCTTCACCTACCGGCAGGATCTGGGCGAGGGGCGTTATCGGGCCTTGCGCAGCGTGTTCGTGCCGCTTGTCTTCGCGGGACGGCGCTGGGGGCTGTATGAGGTGGGCTATCTGATCTGATCAGCGTTTCTGCCGATGCCGTGGATCAGCGACACGAGCACGAAGGAGATGATCATCAGCAGATACCAGCTGCCGAGCTTGGCGACGCCGACCATCTGCCAGCCATGGCGCTGGTCGGGATAAGTCCACGCATTGGCGAAGGTGCCGATATTCTCCGCGAACCAGATGAACAGGGCGACGAGGAAGAAGCCGACGAGCAGAGGCATCCGGCGCGGCTCGCGCCAGGGGATGAAGATGATCCAGGTCCGGCCGAACAGCGCGATCGCCGCGGCGAACAGGGCGAGGCGGATGTCGGGCAGCCAATGGTGAGCGAAGAAGTTGACGTAAATGGCGGCCGCCAGCAGCACCGTCGTCCAGACGGCCGGGTAGTGCGTGTAGCGGAAACCGAAGATGCGCCAGATGCGCGCGATATAGCTGCCCACCGCCGCATACATGAAGCCGGAGAAAAGGGGGACCGGTCCGACATGGAGCAGGCTGGCTTCGGGATAGAGCCATGATCCGGCGTGGGTCTTGAACAATTCCATGATCGTGCCGATCAGGTGGAAGGCGAAGATGACCTTCGCCTCATTCCAGCTTTCGAGGCGGAAGGCGAGCATGGCGACCTGGATCGCGAGCGCGGCAAGGGTCAGAAAATCATAGCGATGGAGCGGCGCGCCGGCGGGGTAGAAGAGGTGGGTCGCCAGCAGCAGCGCCAGCATCAGCCCACCGAACAGGCAGGCCCAGCCCTGCTTGAAGCCGAAGAGGAGAAATTCGAACGCCCATGATCGCGGACCGGGCGCGATGCGGATCGCCTCCAGCCGGGCGCGAATACGGGCGAAGCGGGTCGCGCCCGTCATCCTGGTCATGTCGATGGCCTAGCGCCGGGCTTGCGCGAAGAAAAGTCCTATCAGCGGCCCGACGATGCGCCGGGCCGCATCGTCACCTCGCCATTGGCGGCATAGGTGGCGACGGCCTGCGCCTGGGCGGTCTGCTTGTCCTTGCCGTCGAGGATCGCGGCGATCTGACGGGGGCTGGGCACCCTGTCATAGACGCCATAGAGATCGGTCTGGCCGACCATGTGGATGGACAGCTTGTACCCCCGCGCATCGGCCGCCGGGTCGAAGGCGAGCAGCGTGCCGCTGTCGTCCACCGGCACGATGATCGCGCCGTCGCTGCGGCCGACCTGCTGGAGCATGTCGTAGCGCCCCTCCGCCGTGGTCACGGCGCCGCGCACGCACAGGGCGTCCTTGCCGTCGCGCGGGATGCGGACGTCCTGCGGGACGGCGGGGTCGGCCGGGTCCGCCTTCGCCAATTGCGCGTCGGCGGCGTCGGCGGCGGGGCAGGCGCTGAATGTCGCCGGTGCGGTGGCATGGAGCGACGCCGCATCGTCGAAGGCGAGGCCCGACAACATGCCGTCAAGGCCCGCCAGCACCTCGGCGCGGCGTTGCGTGGGGCCGGTGACGCGAATCTTGGCGATCCAGCGCCCGGCATGGACGAAGCCCGCCGCCGTGGTCAGCGCGCCGTCGGCGGCATCGTCATAGACGGCACGGATGGCGCGACCCGCCTGACCCGCCGCCGGGGCGCTGGCATAGGCGGTGCGGCGGGTCCGGCTACCGAACCGCTCCATGATCGCCTTGTCGGTCATATAGGCGGCGAGCGAGGCGTCGGCATAGGTCGGCATATAGATATAGAGGGTCGCCTGGATGGCGCCGTCCTCGGACAGATATTGGGCGTAATTGTCCACTGCGCGGCCACCGTTGGAGGCTTCGCCGCTTTTGCTGAGGGACAGGCCGGCGATCGTCTGAGGCAGGCTGATCCCGGCGGCATTGGCGCGAATGGCGTTTTCCGTCGGCGTCCAGGCCTCGGCCTCCTCGGCGGCGTGCGCCAGCGGTGGCACCGTCAGCGACAGGATAGCAGATAGCAGGAACAACGCGCGCTTGGGCATCAGCATCCCTCTCCAGATCAGACCGTCTTTATGCGGCCTTGAACTATGACAGGGAGGCTACAGGCTAAACCGGCGGGCGCAAGTCGCTTTTCAGGCGACCGGCGGCATTTGCGCCGGATAATGGGGCAGGTCGGGGTCATGATGCGCCCAGGAGGGCGCGGTGTCGGTCCAGATCACCGCCTGCGGGCCGATCAGCGCAGGATCGTCCAGCGCGCCGGCGCGGATGAAGATCAGATGCGGGCGCGATTCGGCCAGGCTGAACAGCGGCGTGCCGCATGTGGGGCAGAAACCGCGCTTCATGGCGTTGCCGCTGTCGGCGACGCTGTCATGCCAGCGCACCTCGCCGGTGGTGGAGACTTTGTCGCTGGGGAAGCAGACATTCACCGTGGCCGATCCGCCGCCCAGATATTGGCACAGGCGGCACCAGCACATGCGCGCGGCCATGGGGTCTGCGTCGATGGCGATGCGGACCTGGCCGCAGAGGCATCCGGCGGAGTGAGGCATGGAATGGAGACTCCTGAACTAGAGATTCCGTTCGTTTCGAGCGAAGTCGAGAAACGATGGCTCGGTTCTGACCACTTCTGGACACGCTCGAAGCGAACGGAGGTGGCGTGGTTGGCCTTACCGCCCCTGCCGCCGCGTCATGAACGCTAGCCGCTCGAACATCATGATGTCCTGTTCATTCTTGAGCAGGGCGCCGTGAAGGGGCGGGATGGCTTTGGTCGGGTCGCTGTTCTGGAGGATGTCGAGCGGCATGTCCTCGTTCAGCAGCAGTTTCAGCCAGTCGAGCAATTCGCTGGTGCTGGGCTTTTTCTTGAGGCCGGGCACGTCGCGTATCTCGTAGAAAATCTCCATCGCGCGGGACACGAGGATCTTCTGGATGCCGGGGAAATGCACCTCGACAATCTGTTCCATCGTCTCGCGGTCCGGGAATTTGATATAATGGAAGAAGCAGCGGCGCAGGAAGGCGTCGGGCAATTCCTTCTCATTGTTCGAGGTGATGACGACCACCGGGCGCTCGGTCGCCGCGATCGTTTCGCCCGTCTCATAGACGTGGAAGGCCATGCGATCGAGTTCCTGCAACAGGTCGTTGGGAAATTCGATGTCGGCCTTGTCGATCTCGTCGATCAGCAGCACGGGCAGGCGCGGCGAGGTGAAGGCCTCCCACAGCTTGCCCTTGCGGATATAGTTGGCAATCTCATGGACGCGCGGGTCGCCGAGCTGGCCGTCGCGCAGGCGGGCGACGGCGTCATATTCATAAAGGCCCTGATGCGCCTTGGTGGTCGACTTGACGTTCCATTCGATCAGCGGCGCGTCCAGCGCCTTGGCGATTTCCTGCGCCAGCACGGTCTTGCCGGTGCCCGGCTCGCCCTTCACCAGCAGCGGGCGGCGCAGCAGCACGGCGGCGTTGACCGCGACCTTCAGATCGTCGGTGGCGACATAATCCTGCGTGCCTTCAAAGCGCATCCTGCAATCCCGTCCCGTTGCCAATGACAACCGGACTAGGCAATGCGATGCGCGGGCGCAACGCGTTTGTCGCGTCAGGCCGCCCTGGCGCGAACGGCGGCGCGGGCGGCGAGCAGATCCCAGAGGCCGCGATGCTGGGCGAGAAGCTGGCGCGCGCCGAACTGGATCGCCCGGTCGATGCTGTCGTCGCCGCCGATGGCGCGGGCGACCTCCAGCGTGGCGGCGCGGTCGGGCAGGGCGCAGGGCTGCGGTTCCAGACCGGCGCGGATCGCCACCATGTCGAGCACATGGCGCATCGCGCGCCAGTCGAGCACCAGCGCCATCGCCGCGCCCATGGCGCAGCCGCGCCGGTCGGACTGGGCGAGCGTGTCGAGCGCATGGCGCTGCTGGTTGACGGCGGTTTCGCAGTCGGCCTGACCCGCCGTGCTGGGGGCGGGGCCGGCGGCCACAGTGACCTGGGTCAGATAGGCGCGCTCCGCGGCGAAGGCGTCACCCGTCTCGACCAGCCAGCGACGGGCGGCATTGTCGGTCGACCGGGTGGCGGCATAGTCGATGACGCCGGGATGGCGGCCGTGCAGCAGGGAAATATAGGAGGCGGCATCGGCCAGGTCGGGCAGCGGAAGCTGGCCTTCGCGCACGACGCCCATGCCGGCGCGGTTGGCATAGCTGTGCGCGGCGGTCCCATCGGCGGCGACGAGCGCTTCGAGGACCCGCGATATGTCGCCAAATTGATAGCGGGGGGCCGCTTCGCTCATGCTCCAGATCCCTGTGATGCCCCGCCCATGCAGGGAGAAACCCGAAAATAGGGAGGCCGAGTAAACGTCCGGTTTACAGAATCAGAAAGGGCGACCGGGAAAGCCGCCCTTTTCCGTCAAGGATGGTTAATTACTATTTACCGATGCGGATTAATTTGCTGGGCGGAAGCGATTTGTCTTTCGGGTCGAGCCGGATGTTCCAAATTTCATCCCGAGTTTGCAAACTGAGATCAATATGCCATCTCATACACCAATGAGGTATTTTTGAGCAACTCAAAGTATGCTGGTAAGACGTTAACGTAGAGAAGGAGGGACGATGTTACCGACGTATGAGGCGATGGTTGAAGACGTTTACAGCGCGGTTCTGAATGCTGGAGATGTTGCCATTGATGTCGGTTCCCATCAGGGGCGACATTCCATTCCAATGGCCGAAAAAGTGGGGGAGACTGGCAGAATTTACTGCTTCGAGCCTTTGCCTATCCAGTTCGCCAATTTCAAGAACGTGGTAAATGCCAGAAACTTACAACAAATTTCCGTCTTCAATCTCGCTCTGGGTGTAGCGGATGGACGGGCATCCTTCACATCTGTCCCCGAATTTCCGGAATTCAGCGGTTTTAAGGAACGGCATTACCACGCCTCTGATGTCAAGGTTGAACAGATCGAAGTAGATGTCCGATCAATCGATTCTTTCTTTTCGGAAATTCCCAACATAAAATTCATCAAGATTGATACGGAAGGAGCTGAGCTTACCGTATTGCGGGGCGCGACTCATGTGGTTGCTCGTTGCAGACCAATCATCTCTTTTGAGCTGGGAGATTCTTCGCTTATCAACTATGAATATACGTCAGATGACTATTATTCATATTTTGAGGATATGGGATATAACATATTTTCTATATTTGGGATAGAATTGACCAGAGAGCAGTTCGTGCATTTTTCGGCTGAGCAGTTCTTCTGGGATTATTTGGCGATTCCGAAAGAAAAGGCATGGCCTGCCGGGCATGCGCCCATCCGGACGCTTGTAGCGCAACTGTCCAGTTTCTAACATCAATGGAAAATAAGGGCGGTCTGTAGCAAGCCGCCCTTATTGTTAGTGATCACTGATCTAGGAAGCTGCGCATCTTGCGCGAGCGGGACGGGTGCTTGAGCTTGCGCAGCGCCTTCGCCTCGATCTGGCGGATGCGTTCGCGGGTCACGCTGAACTGCTGGCCCACTTCCTCCAGCGTATGGTCGGTGTTCATGCCGATGCCGAAGCGCATGCGCAGCACGCGCTCCTCGCGCGGGGTGAGGCTGGCCAGGACACGGGTGACGGTTTCCTTGAGGTTCGCCTGGATCGCGGCGTCCACCGGGATGATGGCGTTCTTGTCCTCGATGAAGTCGCCCAGATGGCTGTCTTCCTCGTCGCCGATCGGCGTTTCGAGGGAGATCGGCTCCTTGGCGATCTTCATCACCTTGCGCACCTTTTCGAGCGGCATGGACAGGCGCTCGGCCATTTCCTCCGGGGTCGGCTCGCGGCCCTGCTCGTGCAGGAACTGGCGGCTGGTGCGGACCAGCTTGTTGATCGTCTCGATCATGTGGACCGGGATGCGGATGGTCCGCGCCTGGTCTGCGATCGAGCGGGTGATCGCCTGCCTGATCCACCAGGTGGCGTAGGTGCTGAACTTGTAGCCGCGGCGATATTCAAACTTGTCCACCGCCTTCATCAGGCCGATATTGCCTTCCTGAATAAGATCAAGGAATTGCAGGCCGCGGTTCGTATATTTCTTCGCGATGGAGATGACGAGGCGCAGGTTCGCCTCCACCATTTCCTTCTTGGCGATGCGCGCCTCGCGCTCGCCCTTCTGCACCATGTTGACGATGCGGCGGAATTCGCTGAGCGACATGCCGGTCGCCTGGGCGATTTCGCTCACCTCGTTGCGGATGCGTTCGACCGCGCGCGCTTCGGCGGCGGCGAAGGCGGCCCATTTCTTGTCGAGGCCCTGCACCTTTTCCAGCCAGGCGTCGTCCAGCTCGTTACCGACATAGCGGTCGAGGAAATCCTTGCGGCTGACCTTGTGGCGCTCGGCCAGGCGCAGCATCTGCCCGCCCAGCGCGGTCAGGCGCCGGTTATAGGCGTAGAGCTGGTCGACCAGATATTCGATCTTCTGCTGATGGAACTGGACGCTCTCGACCTCGGCGGTCAGGCTTTCACGCAACGCCTGATAGTCGTCCTCGGCCTTCTGGCTCAGCGTTTCGCCATTGGCCATGGCGAGCATCCGCGATTCCTGCGCGGCGGCGAAGGCGCGGAAGATTTCGGTGATGGTCGCGAATTTCTCAAGCGCCATCGGCTTGAGCGTTTCTTCCATCTGGGCGAGGGAGAGGGTGTTGTCCTCTTCCTCTTCCTCCTCGTTGCGGCGGGGACGGCGCTCGGCGCCGTCTTCATCCTCATCGCCGTCGGCGGGCTCCTCTTCCGGCTCTTCTTCTTCCTTGAAGCTCGGACCGGCGGTCTTCTCGCTGATCTCGCCATCATCGTCCTCGGCGCCTTCCTCCAGATTTTCCGGAGCGGGGTCCTTGGACAGCATGGCGTCGAGATCGAGAATCTCGCGCAGCTGCATCTCGCCATTGTTGAGCGCGGTCGACCATTCGATGATGGCGTTGAAGGTGGTCGGGCTTTCGCACAGGCCCAGGATCATCGTGTCGCGACCGGCCTCGATCCGCTTGGCGATGGCGATTTCGCCTTCGCGGCTGAGCAGTTCCACCGCGCCCATCTCGCGCAGATACATGCGCACCGGGTCGTCGGTGCGGTCGACCGTTTCCTTCTTTTTTTCGGTGACGAGCTTGGGGCCGTCATCGTCGCCCGAATCGTCTTCGGCGTCTTCGGCATCCTCGCGCTCGCGCTGCTCGTCGCCGTCCTCGCTGGCTTCCTCATTCTCGACGATGTTGACGCCCATCTCGTTGAGCGCCGCCATGATGTCCTCGATCTGCTCGGAGGACATCTGATCCTGCGGCAGGGCGTCGTTCAGTTCGTCATAGGTGATGTAGCCGCGCTTTTTCGCGCGGGCGATCAGCTTCTTGACCGAGGCTTCGTTGAGATCGAGCAGGGGGGCGTCGCCGCCATCCTCCCCATCGCTCACGCCGCCATTCTTGCTGTTCGCCTTGGTCGCCATCTATTCGCCTTAACTTCGCCGCCCTGCAAAAGGGCTAACTCGATCAAATACTATCTTCGGACTGCGCAAGTTCCGCCAGGCGGCGATCGTGATCGGCTTTCAGCACGCGAATGCGCTGCTGCTCAGCGAAATTTTCCTCGCTGAAGTCGCTCTCGAACCGCCTCGTGGCTTCCACCAGCGCCGTTTCCAGCTCCGGTCCCTGCGCCATCACCCGGACGGCCTCCTCCAGATCGCGCGCAAGGCGATCAGGGTCGGTTGCCATCCTGTCGGGAGTGAGTGTGAACGCATCGGCCCGGAGCATCCCCTTGGCCATATTATACAACTCACCTTGCCCCAATATGGTAAGGAGGGCCTGCGTTTCAACTGTTTCTTTGCGGAAGGACAGGCTGACCATCGCGGCGAGCAACTGGGCGAGCAGGGGATCGCCGATTTGCAGGGCCGAAAGCATCTCCCGATGGGGCGCGATCTGTTCGGGATGGCGCAGCAGCGCGGCCAGGATCGCGCGCAGCAGCCGCTGTTCCATCCCGCTCGCGCCGATCGCGCGGGCTTCGGTGCCGGCGGGCGGAATCGGCGGCTTCCAGTTGCCGCGCCGGTCGCGTTGCCAGCGGCCCGGATTGTTGCCGCCGCCCTGAAAGCCCTGCCGGGCGGGAGCCGAGTCGCGCCGGGCGAAGAAAAGCGCGTCGTAGCGCTCGCGAAATTCATGGGCATAGTGGGCGCGCACGTCGGGATGCTGAATTGCATCCGTTATGGACCGAAGCCGCTGCTTGAGCGCGGCTTTCTCTTCCGGCGTGGCCAACGGCGCCGAGGAGACTTCATGCTTCCACAGCCGTTCGATCAGCGGTTCGGCGCCGTTCAGCACGGCCTCCATCGCGTGCCGGCCGCTGGCGCGAATCAGGTCGTCGGGGTCCTGGCCGGGCGGGAGCGTCGCGAAGGCGAGGCTGTGGCCGGGGTGGAGCAGCGGCAGGGCGCGGGTGGCGGCGCGGATCGCCGCCTTCTGCCCCGCCGAGTCGCCGTCGAAGCAGAGCAGGGGCACTTCCACCATTTTCCACAGCCGCTCGATCTGATGCTCGGTCAGCGCTGTGCCGAGCGGGGCGACCGCTTCGCCGAAACCGGCCTGGGCCAGCGCGATCACGTCCATATAGCCTTCGACCACGATGACGCGGCCGCTGCTGCGGCTGGCGGGGGAGGCCTTGTCGATATTGTAGAGGGTGCGGCCCTTGTCGAACAGCGGCGTGTCGGGCGAGTTCAGATATTTGGGTTCGCCCGCCCCAAGGATGCGGCCACCGAACGCGATGACCCGGCCGCGAATGTCGCGGATCGGGAACATGAGGCGGCCGCGGAAGCGGTCATAACTGTCGCGTTCGTTGTCGGGATTGATGAGCAGGCCGGCCTCGACCAGCATCGGCTCGCCAAACTCCTTGAGCGCGGTTTTCAGGCGACCGCGTCCATCCGGCGAATAGCCGAAGCCGAAGGCGCGGCGGGTGGCATCACTGATGCCGCGCTTTTGCAGATAGGCCCGCGCCTCGCCGCCGTCGATGCCGCCAAGCTGCTCCTCGAAGAAGCCCTGCGCCGCCGCCATCGCATCGTGCAATCCCTTGGCCTGTTCGGCGCGCTTGGCGGCGCGCGGATCGGGCGCGGGGACGTCCATGCCGGCGGTGGCGGCCAGTTCCTTCACCGCCTCCATGAAGGGCAGGCCGCGATGATCAGTCATCCAGCGGATCGCATCGCCATGCGCGCCGCAGCCGAAACAATGGTAAAAGCCCTTTTCGTCGTTGATCGTGAAGCTGGGCGTCTTTTCGTTATGGAAGGGGCAGCAGGCCTTATATTCGCGCCCGGCCTTCTGCACCTTCACCGTCCTGCCGATGAGGGTGGACAGCGACGTGCGCGCGCGCAGTTCGTCCAGCCATTGAGGGGTGAGGGTCATGTGGAGCGCTCAGGAGGAATCGCACAACATCCGTTCGTTTCGAGCGAAGTCGAGAAACGGATAGCATATTCTTCTCGTTTCTCGACTTCGCTCGAAACGAACGGGGACTGTGAAGCTGCGCGTTCCTTGGGCGGTTTCGCGAGGTGCGACACTAAGGACCAGTTTCCCGCTATCATCGCTTCCTTCTTGGCGCGGGACCATCCGCCTATGATGCGCTCGGCCTCCAGAGCCTCTATGCGCGATCCGAAATTCTCGCTCCAGACGAGCGTAACGGGCAAGCGAGTGCGGGTAAACTGGCTGCCCTGCCCGCATTGATGCTGACCTATGCGATGCTCCAGACTGTCGGTGTGGCCGGTATAATAGCGGCCATCTGAACATTTGAGCATGTAGGTCCAGAAAGCCATCGGGCGATTATGCCTGAAGCCGCGCTTGTGTCGAGCTTGGTGCTAGTCGTTTCTCGACTTCGCTCGAAACGAACGGAGATAGGCGATTGACCCCTCCCGCAAGCGGGAGGGGAACTATAGCGGCAAGCTCAACCCAAAGCCGCCTTGACCAGCCCGCTGGCCTTGCTCATGTCGATCACCGAGCCATGGCGTTCCTTGAGCACCGCCATGACCTTGCCCATGTCCTTCACGCTTTCCGCGCCGATTTCGGCCTTGATCCCCTCGATCGCGGCCTTGGTTTCTTCCTCGCTCAACTGGGCGGGGAGGAAGCTTTCGATCACGTCGACTTCGGCCTGTTCCCTGGCGGCCAGTTCGTCGCGGCCGCCGTTCCTGAACATCTCGATCGATTCGCGGCGCTGCTTCACCATCTTCTGGAGCACTTCCACCACGATGGCGTCGTCGTCCGGCACGTTCGTCGCGGTGCGCAGTTCGATGTCGCGGTCCTTCAGCTTCGCCAGGATCAGGCGCACGGCCGCCAGCCTTTCCTTGTCGCCGGCCTTCATCGACTCGACCTGGGCGCTCTTTACCTGCTCGCGAATCATGGCGATAGAATCCTGTCTCTTCGGGAAAGAAGCAGATATAGCGGCAAAAGAGATTTTTAACAGACGTTGACCTTGGGAGGATGCGCGCCTACCTGACCGGCCGTTTAACCCGCTCCAGACGGGTTCCCGCAAAAGCATAAAGGACCGCAGACCATGGCAGACGCCAAAACCCTTACCGTGCCCAAAGGAGCGACAGGGGTCGTGGTTTTTGCCGATGGCAGCGCGGTGTTCGGCCGCGGCTTCGGCGCGGTCGGCGAAGCGGTGGGCGAACTCTGCTTCAACACCTCCATCACCGGCTATCAGGAGATCATGACCGATCCGTCCTACGCCGGCCAGATCATCAACTTCACCTTCCCGCATATCGGCAATGTTGGCACCAATCTGGACGATGTCGAGGCGACGTCGTCCCACGCGCTCGGCTGCATCGTGCGGCAGGATGTCACCGCGCCCAGCAATTTCCGCAATGTCGAACCGTTCGACCAGTGGATGCGTGAAAATGGCCGCATCGGCCTCGCCGGGGTCGACACCCGCGCGCTGACCCGCCTCATTCGCATCAAGGGCGCCCCCAATGTCGTGATCGCCCATGATCCCGAAGGCGCGTTCGACATCGCGGCGCTGGCGGCGAAGGCGGCAGGCTGGCCGGGCCTCGAAGGCATGGACCTCGCCATCGAGGTCACGGGCAAGGAAAGCCGCCTGTGGAAGGATGGCGTGTGGAAGCTGGGCTTCGGCTATGGCCTGAACGAGGCCGGCGAGGAACGGCCCCATGTCGTCGCGATCGATTATGGCGCGAAGAACAATATCTTCCGCAATCTGGTGCAGGCCGGCGCGCGCGTCACCGTGCTGCCCGCCACCGCGACCTATGAACAGGTGATGGAGCAGAAGCCGGACGGCGTGTTCCTCTCCAACGGTCCGGGCGATCCGGCCGCGACCGGCGCCTATGCGGTGCCGGTGATCCGGCAGGTGCTGGACGCCGACACACCCGTGTTCGGCATCTGCCTGGGCCACCAGTTGCTGGGCCTGGCGGTGGGCGCCAAGACGATCAAGATGCACCAGGGCCATCGCGGCGCCAACCACCCGGTCAAGCGCCTGAGCGACGGTCTGGTCGAGATCACGTCGATGAACCATGGCTTTGCCGTGGACGCCGACACGCTGCCCGCCAATGTGCGGTCGACCCATGTGTCGCTGTTCGACGGCAGCAATTGCGGCATCGAACTGACCGACAAGAACGCCTTTTCGGTGCAATATCACCCCGAAGCCTCGCCCGGCCCGCAGGACAGCTTCTACCTGTTCCAGCGGTTCGTGGACGGCATCAAAAAGCCGGTCGCGGCGTGAGCCAGAACCTGCCCCCGGTCGACGAAGCGCGCCTTGCCGCCGAGTGGGAGGCGGACAAGGCCGTCCTCGCCAATCTGGCCGCCAATGGCGACGTGGCCCGCATCGCGCGGCCCGTGGACGTGTCCTTCCGGGGCAGCGAGAAGGATTTCGAGCGCGTCCTGATGATCGCCAGCCAGTTCGGCATGGTCGAACTGGACCGCGAGGAGGATGAGGATGGCGACCTGTTCCTCTTCCTCGAATGCGTGCAGCCGGTCGACGAACAGTCGATCCGCGCGCTGACCAGGAAGTGCCTCCAGATCGAAATCCTCTGCGGCGTCGAATATGACGGCTGGGGCTGCGAAGCGCAGGCGGGGGGCGTGCATTGATGGCCCATTTTGGGAGGGATTGAGCAATGGCGACGGTGCGCGACTTTACGGTTGAACATCTAGACAATGCCCGGCCTCACGAAGAGGTCGAAACCATCGTGCGGCTTGTAGATTGCGGCCGTGAGAAACTGATCCAGATTGATACCTACGGCCGACCCGGCCGGGAGATGCCTGGGAAAGTTTCGCAAACAATTCGCTTAGATAAAACCGCTTTTGAAAAGCTGGTGCAGATCGGGAAAAGCCACTTCTGATGCCTAAAAGAACCGACATCTCCTCCATCCTCATCATCGGCGCGGGTCCGATCATCATCGGCCAGGCGTGCGAGTTCGATTATTCGGGCACGCAGGCGGTGAAGGCGCTGAAAGAGGAGGGCTATCGCATCATCCTGGTGAATTCCAACCCGGCCACGATCATGACCGACCCGGAATTTGCCGACGCGACCTATGTCGAGCCGATCACGCCCGAAATCGTGGCGAAGATCATCGAGAAGGAGCGGCCCGATGCGGTGCTGCCGACGATGGGCGGGCAGACCGCGTTGAACACGGCGCTGGCCCTGTTCAATGACGGCACGCTGGAGAAGTTCGGCGTCAAGATGATCGGCGCCGACGCCGACGCGATCGACAAGGCGGAAGATCGCCTGAAGTTCCGCGACGCGATGGACAAGATCGGCCTCGAATCCGCCCGCTCGCGCATCGCGCACTCGATGGAGGAGGCGCTGGAGGCTCTGGAGTTCACCGGGCTTCCCTCGATCATCCGCCCCAGCTTCACGCTGGGCGGCACGGGCGGCGGCGTCGCCTATAACCGCGAAGAGTTCAAGCGGATCGTCAGCGAGGGCCTCGACGCATCGCCGACGACCGAAGTGCTGATCGAGGAATCGCTCCTCGGTTGGAAGGAATATGAGATGGAAGTCGTGCGCGATCGCAACGACAATGCCATCATCATCTGCTCGATCGAGAATATCGATCCGATGGGCGTCCATACGGGCGATAGCATCACCGTCGCGCCGGCGCTGACGCTGACCGACAAGGAATATCAGATCATGCGCAACGCGAGCATCGCCGTGCTGCGTGAAATCGGCGTCGAAACAGGCGGTTCCAACGTGCAGTTCGCGGTCAATCCGAAGGATGGCCGCCTGATCGTGATCGAGATGAACCCGCGCGTGTCGCGCTCCTCGGCGCTGGCGTCGAAGGCGACCGGCTTCCCGATCGCCAAGGTCGCGGCCAAGCTGGCCGTGGGCTATACGCTCGACGAGATCGAGAATGACATCACCGGCGCGACGCCGGCCTCGTTCGAGCCGACCATCGACTATGTCGTGACCAAGATCCCGCGCTTCGCCTTCGAAAAGTTCAAGGGGTCCGAGCCGCTGCTCGGAACCGCCATGAAGTCCGTCGGCGAAGTCATGGCGATTGGCCGCAATATCCATGAATCGATGCAGAAGGCGCTGCGCGGTCTGGAAACCGGCCTGTCGGGCTTCAATCAGGTCGATCATCTGGTCGGCGCGCCCAAGGACGACATCGTCGCCGCTCTGGCGCAGCCGACGCCCGACCGCCTGCTGGTCGCCGCGCAGGCGCTGCGTGAAGGGCTGACCGTCGCGGAAATCCACGCCATCGCCAAGTTCGACCCCTGGTTCCTGGAGCGGATCAAGGAAATCGTCGACGCCGAAGCCGAGGTGCTGGAAAACGGCCTGCCGCAGGATGCGGACGGGATGCGTCGCCTGAAAGCCATGGGCTTTTCCGACAAGCGGCTCGCCTGGCTGGCGCTCAAGTCCGCCAACCTGCGCGGCATGGAGCGCGGCATCGCCCGCGGTTCGGGCCTGATCCACGAAGCGGTCAAGGCCATGACCGGCGGCGTGACCGAGGATGAAGTGCGTGCGTTGCGCCACAGGTTGGGCGTGCGCCCGGTGTTCAAGCGCATCGACACCTGCGCCGCCGAATTCGAGGCGAAGACGCCCTATATGTATTCCACCTATGAAGCGCCGATCTTCGGCGAGGCGGAGAATGAGGCGCAGCCGAGCGACCGCAAGAAGGTGGTCATATTGGGTGGGGGGCCGAACCGGATCGGGCAGGGCATCGAGTTCGATTATTGCTGCGTCCATGCCTGCTTCGCGCTGGCCGAGGTCGGCTATGAGACGATCATGGTCAACTGCAACCCGGAAACCGTGTCGACCGACTATGACACGTCCGACCGCCTCTATTTCGAGCCGCTGACGGCCGAGGATGTCCTCGAAATCCTGAGCGTCGAAATGTCGAATGGCACGCTGGCCGGCGTCATCGTCCAGTTCGGCGGCCAGACGCCGCTCAAGCTGGCGCAGGCGCTGGAGGATGCGGGCATTCCCATCCTGGGCACCAGCCCCGACGCGATCGACCTGGCCGAGGATCGCGAGCGCTTCGCGGCGCTGATCGACAAGCTGAAATTGAAGCAGCCCGCCAACGGCATCGCCCGCAGCCGGGAAGAGGCGATCGCCGTCGCCAACCGCATCGGCTATCCAGTGCTGATGCGGCCGTCCTATGTGCTGGGCGGCCGGGCGATGGAGATTGTCGACGGCCAGGCGCAGCTGGAGGAATATATCACCACCGCCGTGCAGGTGTCGGGCGACTCGCCGGTGTTGATCGACCAATATCTGCGCGATGCTGTCGAGGTGGACGTGGATGCGCTGTGCGACGGCGACGATGTCGTCGTGGCGGGCGTGCTCCAGCATATCGAGGAGGCGGGGGTCCATTCGGGCGACAGCGCCTGCTCGCTGCCGCCCTACAGCCTGTCGGATGCAATCATCGCGGAAATCGAACGGCAGGCCGATGTTCTGGCCCGTGCTCTGTCCGTCCGGGGCCTGATGAACATCCAGTTCGCGGTCAAGGACGGCACCGTCTATCTGATCGAGGTCAATCCGCGCGCCAGCCGCACCGTGCCCTTCGTCGCCAAGGCGATCGGCACGCCCATCGCCAAGATCGCGTCGCGCGTGATGGCAGGCGAGATGCTGAAGGATCTGCCGAAGATCGATCGCAACGCGATTTCGCACATCGCGGTCAAGGAAGCGGTCTTCCCCTTCGCGCGCTTCCCCGGCGTCGATCCGGTCCTGTCGCCCGAAATGAAGAGCACCGGCGAAGTCATGGGAATCGACAGCGATTTCGCGACCGCCTTCGCCAAGGCGCAGCTGGGCGCGGGCATGGTCTTGCCGACCGAAGGCACCGTCTTCGTGTCGGTCAAGGATAGCGACAAGCCGGTCATCCTGCCGGCGGTCAGGAAGATGGCGGCGATGGGCTTCACCATTATCGCGACCAGCGGCACCGCTTCCTATCTGGAGGCGCAGGGCATTGCCGTCGAAACGGTCAACAAGGTGGCCGAAGGACGCCCGCACATCGTCGATCGGATCACCGACGGCGACGTGCAGCTGATCTTCAACACCACTGAGGGCTGGCAATCGCTCAAGGACAGCAAGGCGATCCGCACGTCGGCGCTGCGCGCCAAGATCGCCAGCTTCACCACGGCGGCGGCCAGTGTCGCCGCGGCGGACGCGATCGAAGCGCTTCGGGGGCGTGCCCTTGAAGTGCGCGCACTCCAGTCCTATTATCCCCTGTCGCAAGCCTGAACCCCTGCACAAGGAATGATGCTGCGGGGCGGCTCCTTTCGAAGGAGCCGCCAGAGGGAAGTTTTGACGAAGGATTTTTAGGGAATGGCGACCGTCGAAAAGATGCCGATGCTGCAGGCGGGCTATGACAAGCTCAATGCGCAGCTCCGCGAGCTGAAGGCTGAGCGCCCACTGATCGTGGACGCCATCGAGGAAGCGCGCGCGCATGGCGACCTTTCGGAAAATGCCGAATATCACGCCGCCAAGGAACGGCAGGGCCAGGTCGAAGCCACGATCAACGATCTGGAGGACAAGCTGTCCCGCGCCCAGATCATCGACCCGACCACCCTGTCGGGCAACAAGATTGTGTTCGGCGCGACCGTGACCCTGCTGGACGAGGACGACAAGCCGATCAAATATCAGATTGTGGGCCAGGCCGAGGCGGACGCCAAGATGGGCATGATCAGCTATAACAGCCCGCTGGGCCGTGCGCTGATCGGACGCGAGGTCGGCGACGAGGTCGAAGTGTCGGTCCCGTCGGGCGACAAATTCTACCTGGTCGACAAGATCCAGTTCATCTGAGCGCCGTGAGACTGCCCGCCGGTCGCGCCACCAACGGAATCGCGGCGATCAGTGTCGCCGCCTTCCTGCTCCTGTCTCTGACCGGCAAGGTGGACGACGCCGCGATCCTTGGCGGCTTCATCCCCGCGCGGATCGGCGAGCCGGCCCTGTTGCAGGGCATGGCGGCGGTGCCCATCTGGCTGACCCCGGTCAGCTGCACGCTGATCCATGCCGGATGGCTGCATATCGGTTTCAACATGCTGATGCTGATCTTCTGCGGGCGGCAGGTGGAGCATGTGCTGGGCTGGGGTGGCACGCTGTTTCTTTACGGCGTGGGCGGCTATGCCGCCTGTCTGGCGCAATGGGTGGTGGACCCCGCTTCGACCAATCCGATGGTGGGGGCGAGCGGGGCGATTTCCGCGATCCTCGCCACCTATTCGCTGCTCTACAGCCAGCAGCAGGTGCGCAAGGTAGGGCCGCTATCGGCCAATCTGGTGCGGGTGCTGTGGCTGGCCGCGGGCTGGATCGCGATCCAGCTGATGATCGGAGTGGCGACGGCGGGCGGTTTCGGCGATCTGGGTCAGATCGCGATCGCCGCGCATATCGGCGGCTTCCTGGCGGGGCTGGCGGTGACGCGCCCGTTGTTGCGCTGGCGCTTCCGCAAGAAGCCGCGGGCGGTGAATTAGGAAATTTGGACAATATCCCGTTCGTGTGGAGCGAAGTCGGGGCACGATAGCCCAGGCGCTTATCGACTTCGCTCGAAGCGAACGGGTTTGGGAATTCTGCTGTCAGGCGCTCGGCAGTTCCGGCTCCAGCAAACGGTGCAGGTGCACGATCACATAGCGCATTTCCGCATCGTCGACGGTGCGCTGCGCTGCGCCGCGCCAGGCCTTTTCGGCCGAGGCATAGTCGGGGAATACGCCGACCAGATCGACCTTGCTCAGATCCTGAAATTCCAGCGTCTGCGGGTTGGTGACGCGACCACCCATCACCAGATGCATCTTGCTCATGGTCTTATTGTTCTCCTTTGGCTGATTGCGAGCGCTCTAGCACTGGCGCCGCGATCAGCCAAGGAGAGGAGGAGCAGGTGTCGATTGCATATCGGGCAATCGCGATTAGCTTTTCGGCAATCGCGCCTTGATGGCGCTGCGGATCGCATCGACTCGGGCCGCGACCAGCGCGGCGACGTCGTCGGCGAGCCTGGATGCCTTGGCGGGGAGTTCGGAAGATGCGAGGCTGTCCTTCGCGCTGGCTGCCGCATCGCCGGCGGCGTGCAATGCGCTGGTCGCGCCCTGCTTCACCGTTTCGGCGCCGTCCGCGGCGACATCGCGCGCAGCGATGGCCGCATCGGCTGCCGCCGAGCGGGCAGCGACGGCCGCATCGGCTGCCGCCGCACGGGCGGCGCTGGCGGCTTCGAGGACCTTCGTTCCGGCGCTGGCGGCAAGGCCGGGCAGCGCCTTCATCGCGCGGCGGCTCTTGGGGAACATCCAGGCGATGACGGCGCCGGCGGCGACGGCGCCCGCCACGGCCATGACCGGATGGTCCTGCACGATCTGGTTGGCGCGGGCGGCGGCGCGCTGGGTCTTGTCGCGGGCGTCGGCATAGGCGTCGCTCGCCTTGTCCCGGCTGGTCTGGATGAGTTCGCCGGCGCCTTCGCGGGCCTTTTCGGTGGTGTCCTTGATCCGGTCTGTCGCCGTGACCGCGGCGTCGTTCGCCGCTTCGCGGACGCGGGTGAATTGAGCGCGGATATCAGCCATCATCAATCTCCGAAAGGTCGGTGTCCCTGTTCCTGAAACGAACGTATAACCGTCCGAAAAGTGCCGCCAGCGGGCGGCGTGCAAGGAAAAGTCCGAAGGCGGCCGCCGCTGCCCCGATCGCGACGGGGCGTTGCTGCACCTTGGCGGCGGCGTAGGCCGCGGCGTCGAGCGCGGTGGCCGTCACTTTATTTTTGGCGTCCTGCTTCAGCCGGGCAGGGGCGATCCGGGCCTTGGCTGCCTGCGCGCTGGCCGCCAGCCGGGCGCGCTGTTCGTCGGCGCGGGTGCAGGCGTCGCGATAGGCCGCTTCCTGATTCATGGGGCTATCGCCTTCTTCATGCGGGTGATGCAGCCCTTCGCGAGCAGCAGCAGGATCATAGCGATCAGCAGTCCGCCGCCCACCACCGCCAGCGTGGCGCCCAGCGTGCCCAGGCTGGTCTGCAAGGCAAGGATCAGGCCGACCAGCAGCGCGACGACGCTGGCGAAGGCCAGGATGAAGGCGACGACGCCGAAGATCGCGGCATTGCGCGCCGCGCCCGCGACGATCCCGGCGCGCAGCTTCTGTCTGTCGGCTTCGGCGGCGGCATAGGCGCGGGCATCGGCATAGAGACGCGCAAAGGCGTCGCGCACCGATTCGTCCTGCGCGGCCTCATCCGGCCCGTCGGCGTGCGGCGTCACCGCCGTTTCCGCTGGCTGTTCAATCAAAACGACTCTCCGCCCCGTCCGATCTTCAAGCCTTGTCGTCGGACCCCTTGGCGAGGCGCATGAGGACATAGCCGACCACGGCGGCGGCGCCGATGGCGACGGCCGGGCTCTTGCGCACGAAATCGCGCGCTTCGTCCATCAATTGGTCGACATCCTTGCTTTCCAGCCTGTCCGCGGCCCCGGCGACCTGTTCGGCGGCCTGGCGCGCATAGTCGCCATATTGCGGGCCGAGCTTGGCGTCGACGGTGCCGGCCGTGTCGGAAATCAGCTTGGCCAGGCTCTGCATAGCGGTGCCGGTCTTGTCCTTGGCGACGCCGGCGGCGGACTTGGCGGTCTTGCCCGCCTGCTCCTTGATCGGGTCGATATGCGCCTTCCAGTCGACCGCGTTGAGCTTGTCGGCGGCCGCCTTCGCCGCCTTTTCGGCCTGTTCCTTCAGGGGCGCGATCTGCGCGGTCCAGCCATGGGCTGCGGCGCCATTGCCGGTCTTCTTGGGGGCGGGCGCCTTGCGCGTCGCGGCCTTCTTGACCGGCGCCGCCTTCACCGGCGCTGCGGCGGCCGTCGTCGCCTTGACCGGCTTCGCCTTGACGGGCTTGGCCGCCGGCGTCTTCTTCACGCGCTTGACGGGCGGGGTTTCCGGTGTGTCGGCCATCGTCCTCAGTCTCCCTTTCATGTCCAGCATGGCGGCCGCGAGGGAATGCGGCGGGGTCATGCTCCTAATGCTTCGCGGCGGCCTACAGTTCCGTTGCCGTTACATTTTGAGCATCGGCATTTTTTCGCCTCGTGCAAGCCCCCGCATTGCCAAGGCGGGAGGCGCTGGCTAAGCGGGGCGCGAAATAGCCGCCCGGCCGCGATGAGGCCATATATCAGGGAGCGATCATGACCGCTATTCTCGACATCCACGCCCGCCAGATACTCGACAGCCGTGGCAACCCCACCGTCGAAGTCGACGTCATGCTGGAAGACGGCAGCTTCGGGCGCGCCGCCGTGCCCTCGGGCGCATCCACCGGCGCCTATGAGGCGGTCGAGAAGCGCGACGGCGACAAATCCAGATATCTGGGCAAGGGCGTGCTGGCCGCCGTCGCCGCCGTCAATGACGAGATCGCCGAGCAGATCATCGGCCTCGACGCCGAGGACCAGGCCGAGGTCGATGCCGCGATGATCGCGCTCGACGGCACGGAGAACAAGTCGCGTCTGGGCGCCAACGCGATCTTGGGCGTGTCGCTCGCCACTGCCAAGGCCGCCGCCGACGCGCGCGGCCTGCCGCTCTACCGCTATGTCGGCGGCGTGTCGGCTCATGTCCTGCCGGTGCCGATGATGAACATCATCAATGGCGGCGAACATGCCGACAATCCGATCGATTTCCAGGAATTCATGATCATGCCGGTCGGCGCGGAAAGCATAGCCGACGCCGTGCGGATCGGGTCGGAAATCTTCCACACGCTCAAGAAGGGCCTGCACGACAAGGGGCTGGCGACATCGGTCGGCGACGAGGGCGGCTTCGCCCCCAACATCGCCTCGACCCGCGACGCACTCGACTTCATTATGCTGTCGGTCGAGAAGGCGGGCTACAAGCCGGGCGACGACGTCGTGCTGGCGCTGGACTGCGCCGCGACCGAATTCTTCAAGAACGGCAAGTACGAGATTTCGGGCGAAGGCCTGTCCCTGTCGCCGGTCGAAATGGCCGACTATCTCGCCGCGCTGACCGCCGACTATCCGATCAAGTCGATCGAGGACGGCATGAGCGAGGATGATTTCGAAGGCTGGAAGGCGCTGACCGACAAGATCGGCGACAAGGTGCAGCTGGTGGGCGACGACCTGTTCGTCACCAACCCGGCCCGCCTTGCCATGGGCATCGGCAAGGGGCTGGCCAATTCGCTGCTGGTGAAGGTGAACCAGATCGGTACGCTGACCGAAACGCTGGCCGCCGTCGACTTGGCGCACCGCTCGCGCTACACCGCGGTCATGTCGCACCGTTCGGGCGAGACCGAAGACGCGACCATCGCCGACCTCGCCGTCGCCACCAATTGCGGCCAGATCAAGACCGGATCGCTCGCCCGTTCGGACCGGCTCGCCAAATATAACCAGCTGATCCGCATCGAGGAAGAATTGGGCGACATCGCCGTTTATGCCGGACGCTCGATCTTCCGCTCATAAGCGGTCTGTAAAGCAACAAAATATTCGGCCGGTCGCAAGTTGATGATTTTTCACTTGCGGCCGGCCATTTGCTGTGATTCTTCTGATCCATGGCGCATATCGCGAAACTTCGACTGTTGCTGGCGTCGGCCTTTGGCCCCGCGATCGCGCTGCTGCTCCTGCTCTCTTTCGCGGGCTATGTCGTGCTGGGATCAAACGGCGTGCTGGCCTGGGGCGACTATACCCGCCAGCTGCGCCAGGCGCAGGCCGAACTCAGGAAGACCCAGCAGGCGCGCGCGGAACTGCGCAACCGGGTCGAGGCGCTCGACCCGCGCCGGGTCGATCCCGACCTGGCGGACGAGCTGATCCGCCGCCAACTCGGCGTGATTCATCATGACGAAGTGATCGTCCCGCTCAATTGACGTTACGGCGGCGCGACATCCGCGAAAGGATTTTGCGCGCAAATCCGCCTTTTCGCAATTTTGCTGCGAGTGCGTTTTACCGCTCTGCGACCAGGCCGTTCAAACCCATCAATTTTGGGTGATGGCTATTGGTTCTGGCCGGATTCCGGGGGGTCCGCAGTTGCAATATATGCAACTCTGCCGCTATATCGGGCTTCCTTCCATCCTACCCCACGCAAAAGGATAACAGCCTTGGCGAAACCAACCACGCCGCGCGCTGCGAGCGCAAGGGCAAAGGCGGCTGCACCCGCCGTTGCCGGTGCGGACCATAACCGGCCTCGCCCGCAAACGCCCACCGATTACAAGGCCAGCAAGGAAGAGCTGCTGGAATTCTACCGGCAGATGGTCCTCATCCGCCGCTTCGAGGAAAAGGCCGGCCAGCTTTACGGCCTGGGTTTCATCGGCGGCTTCTGCCACCTCTATATCGGTCAGGAAGCCGTTGCCGTCGGCATCCAGTCGGCATTGAAGCCCGGCAAGGACAGCGTCATCACCGGCTATCGCGACCATGGTCACATGCTTGCCTATGGCATCGATCCTAAGCTCATCATGGCCGAACTGACCGGCCGCGAAGCGGGCATCTCGCGCGGCAAGGGCGGTTCGATGCATATGTTCAGCGTCGAGCATAAATTCTACGGCGGCCATGGTATCGTCGGCGCACAGGTGTCGCTGGGCGCGGGCCTGGGCTTCGCGCATAAATATAATGACGATGGCGGCGTCTGCGTCGCCTATTTCGGCGACGGCGCGGCCAACCAGGGCCAGGTCTATGAATCGTTCAACATGGCCGAACTGTGGAAGCTGCCGATCATCTTCGTGATCGAGAACAACCAATATGCCATGGGCACCAGCGTCAATCGCGCCTCGTCGGAAGACCAGCTCTATCGCCGTGGCGAGAGCTTCCGTATTCCGGGCCTTCAGGTCGATGGCATGGACGTGCTCGCGGTGCGCGGCGCGACCGAGGAAGCGCTCAAATGGGTGCAGGGGGGCAATGGCCCGATCCTGCTGGAAATGAAGACCTACCGTTATCGCGGTCACTCCATGTCCGACCCGGCCAAATATCGATCGCGCGAGGAAGTGCAGTCGATGCGCGACAAGTCCGATCCGATTGAGGGCGTGAAGAAATATCTGATCGACGCCAGCGTCAGCGAAGACGAGATCAAGGTGATCGACCAGGATATCCGCAAGATCGTCGCCGAAGCGGCCGATTTCGCCGAAACCTCGCCTGAACCGGATCTCGCTGAACTCTATACCGACGTGCTGGTGGAGCAATATTAATGGGTATCGCAATCAAGATGCCGGCGCTCTCGCCGACGATGGAAGAGGGCACGCTGGCCAAGTGGCTGGTGAAGGAAGGCGACGAGGTGAAGTCGGGCGATATCCTGGCGGAAATCGAAACCGACAAGGCGACGATGGAATTTGAAGCCGTCGATGAAGGCAAGATCGGCAAGATCGTCGTCGCCGAAGGCACCGAAGGGGTGAAGGTCGGCACGGTCATCGCCGAAATGGCGGGCGAGGGCGGCGAAGCCGCAGCCCCGGCTCCGGCTCCGGCGGTCGAAGCCGCGCCCGAAGCGCCCAGGAAGGCGGAAAGCGGCACGTCGAAGCTTGCCGCCGAGGTCAAGGCGACCGTTCAGGACCCGGCGATCCCGGAAGGCACCGAGTTCGTCAAGACGACCGTCCGCGAAGCGCTGCGCGACGCGATGGCGGAGGAAATGCGCCGCGACGCGCGCGTCTTCGTGATGGGCGAGGAAGTCGCCGAATATCAGGGCGCCTACAAGGTCACGCAGGGCCTGCTCGACGAGTTCGGCGCGCAGCGCGTCATCGACACGCCGATCACCGAATATGGCTTTGCCGGCATCGGCGCGGGCGCGGCCATGGGCGGCCTGCGTCCGGTCATCGAGTTCATGACGTTCAACTTCGCCATGCAGGCGATCGACCACATCATCAACTCGGCGGCCAAGACCAACTATATGTCCGGCGGCCAGATGCGCTGCCCGATTGTGTTCCGCGGCCCGAATGGCGCCGCCAGCAGAGTGGGCGCGCAGCACAGCCAGAATTATGGCCCCTGGTATGCCGCCGTTCCCGGCCTGATCGTCATCGCGCCCTATGACGCGGCCGACGCCAAGGGCCTGCTCAAGGCCGCGATCCGTTCGGAAGACCCGGTCGTGTTCCTCGAAAATGAACTGGTCTATGGCCGCAGCTTCGACGTGCCCAAGCTGGACGATCATGTCCTGCCGATCGGCAAGGCGCGTATCATGAAGCCTGGCAAGGACGTGACCCTGGTCAGCTATTCGATCGGCGTGGGTGTCGCCCTGGAAGCCGCCGAGACGCTGGTTGGGGAGGGCATCGATGCGGAGGTGATCGACCTGCGCACGCTGCGCCCGCTCGACACCGCGACCGTGCTGGAGAGCCTGAAGAAGACCAACCGCATCGTGGTGGTGGAGGAAGGCTGGCCGACCTGCTCGATCGCGTCGGAGATCGCGGCCGTGGTCATGGAGCAGGGCTTCGACGATCTCGACGCCCCGGTCCTGCGCGTCACCAATGAGGATGTGCCGCTGCCCTACGCCGCGAACCTGGAGAAAGCGGCGTTGATCGACGCCGCCCGCGTGGTCGAGGCGGCGAAGAAGGTGTGTTATAAGTAAGGTTGAGAGGGCGGCTCCGACGGGGCCGCCCTTTTCCGTTCAGCTGCAGGCGGCAGTGGCCGACGACGCCAGACCGCCGGCGTTCTTGATCGTCTGATCGGTCCGCTCGCGCACATTGAACGCGCTGGCATAACGGATGATCCTGTTGCCGAAGATCGAATTGGTGATCAGCGGCTGGTAACGATAGGCGACTTCCACGAACATGACGGCGGAGCTGCTGGCCGCCTTGACCTTGGTCGCGGCGGTTGAGCCCGGCCCCATGCCGTCCCTCATGCTGTTGTTGGTCTTGCCATCATTGGCGACCCCGTAGCTGGAGGTGAAGGCGCCATTGCCCCAGCAGCGCTGCCAACGGATAAATTGACCCTCGTTCGACCCGGTCAGTCCATTGGGTTCCAGATCGGACAGGAAGATACGGCCGTTCGCCTTGAGACGGAGCGAATTGGTGGTCAGATCGGCGCCTGTCATGATCTCGTTGACATCGGCTTCGTCGATGGAGGTGCGGACACGGGCGGCATTGTCCGCCACCAGCATCGCGACCTGGCTGACACGCAGATGCGCCAGCGCCAGATTGGCGCACTCCAGCCCCGCCATGCACAGTATCAGCAGGACCGGCAGCGAGGCGGCGAACTCGATCAGCGCCAGGCCGCGCTCGTCATGGCGCAAACGGCGCAGGAGGAAGCGCAAGGGGAGAAGGGGGCGTCTCATCATGAACAGCGGATCGTAGGCGTGGCCTGATTAGCCCAGGGCTGGTTGCGGACCATGGTGCTGACCGTCACGGACTGGGTGGCGCTCCATCCCAGCAGCTTGGCCATAGGGAACAGACGCGGCTGGGAAATGGTCACTTCATAATAGACGATGTCGTCCGCGCCGCCCAGGCCGGTGTTGCCGGTCGACGTGTCGAAGCTGCCATTGCCGTTGGCGTCCTCATAGCAGTCGCCGCTATTATAAGTGCCCAGTGGCTCCTTGTCGGTCGTGATCTTCTCCGGCTTTCCCACGCGCGAGAAATTATAATAGCTTTTCTTGACCACCGCCGGCGGGCTGCCATTCTTCGCGGTGATGGTCGACATCTGTTGCGTGATATAGGCGTCCAACTGCGTTGCATTGAGCGTCCCGACCGAGGCCGATCGCGCCGCCTTCTCCAGCACCCCGCGCGCGACCGCGCGCAGATAGGATTGATAGCCCAGATCGCCGATCGCCATGATGGTGAGGATCAGGGGGCCCGCAATCAGCCCGAATTCCATCAATGTCGCGCCACGGGCGTGGTCGCGCAGGCGGGTGAGGAAAGGGCGCGCCCGGTCGATCATTGCGACACCCTCAGGCCGCCGATATTCTTGGCGATATCCCGGAACTTCTGGCGCAGCGTTGAAGGTTTGTAGGCCATGAACCAGTGGTTGCCGCTGTTGGCGCAGCCGCGCAGTTCGGCATCGATCATGGACTCGTCCGACGTGCCCGTAGGTGGCTGATTCTTGAAGCCCACGACCCAGATGGTGATGCCCATGCCCTTGACGGCGTTGCACAGCATTTCGAGGCGTCGCTTGTGGATTGCTTTTAGGGTATCGTTATTGGTGCTGGTCGCCGCGACACGACCGTCCAGCTTCTGATAGCCATAGGCGCCATAGACTGCGTCATAGGCGGTCAGATCGCCGTCGGTCATGAAGACGATGTGGCGCGAGATATTGAAGCCGTTGGGCGCGCTGTTGTTCTCGCTGGCGAAGATGCCGGTCGGAGACAGGAAGCGCGCGCCCCAGATCATGCCGATGTCATGATAGGTGCCGCCGACTGCGATCAGGCCGTCGACATAGCTGTCGAAGCTGCTAGACATGCCAGTGGGCGTGGCGGAGCGGCTGGAGTAGCTGGCCAGTTTGCGCGCCCTGCTGGGGCACGCGTTCCAGCCGCCGGAGCCGGCGCGATAGGTGTCAGTTTCCGGGATCGGGGCTTTTGTGTTGTCCCGGTTGTCGTTCAACCAACGACCGTTCCGTTTGAATTCTACCTGAGGCAAGTGCGGCCGCCATCTGGTATCAATATCTGTCGGTGCCGTGTCGATCTGGAGATCGAAAGCAGTGTTGGGGATTGAGGAGGTCGATGTCGATGCAGTTATGCTGCCGTCTGTAGACCGTTCCTCGATGCAGCCCGACCAGGTCATGGTTGACGAAACCGATGTACCGTTCGCATCAGTGGTCGAACTGGCATTGTAGGTCGGATTGGACACCTCATTGCCCGCTATGACACCATCAAGATTGACTGGATACTGACCATATTCCCACTTATAGAAGGTGGTGTTGCTTCCGGCCGTATTCGTCGTTGCATATGTCTTGGTAACGATGCTTTCCTTGCGGACGCACTTCCGGTTGTTCCCACCGGACGGAGAATTGGTGGAGCCGTTGAAGCTGTCATAGCTATATGTGGTCGTAGTGGTGTTGGACGGTTCCGTGCCGGACTTGACGGGGTTGGTTCCGTAGTTGCCACTCCAACTCGTGCAGTTGGATGCTGACAAGGTCGAAGATGTCGACGCATTGTTGGCGTTTGTGGATGAGGTGTAGCAGGTGCTCAAACCATATCGGCGATAGCAAGTCGAAGGCGTTGAGGACGTCTCATAGTAATAGAGGGCCCGGCGTGTTTGGTAATTCCATGTGTCGCCTGTTGTCCCGCCTAGCATGTCTGTGGTCGGAAGTGAATAGCCGACATTGACTGCCGAACTATATGGAACGAAACCGTAACGGATGCGCCCGGTGGTATTGGAACCCGCGCCCAGCGTATCATAGAAATCCTTTACCGCCAGCTTGAGCGCAGCCAGGCGCGTCATCGTTGTGCCGTCGGTATCGGTCATGTTTTCGGCCATCGACCCGGTGGTGTCGAGCACCAGCATCACGTCGGTATTGCCGATGTCGAACCGCGCCTCGCATGTCACGGACAGGGGCAGCGTCTCATAGCGGAAAATCTTCATCACCGTGGTCGGCAACGTGGTCGACGCCGATACCTGCACGGTGGTGGTCTCGCCGGGCTTGCTGCGGATGACAGGCGTGAAGGCGGCCGCCTGGAACGTCCCCTGCGGAAAGTTGAAGTCGAAGAATTTGCGCGCCTCGGTGATGTCGGCGGTGGTCATGGATGACCCGGTCATCGCGCGGCGACCGGCAAGCGCGGTGGCGTCGCAGGCCTGCTGCATACGGGCGCGGGCCATATAGGCGCGGCCCATGTCCAGCCCACCGCCGATCAGTGCTGCAAGCGGAATGATCGCTGCCGCGACGATCACCATCGTGTTCCCTGCCTGATTTCTCAGCAGCCGCGCCAGAAAGCCCATTTGATGTCCGTTCGACTTGCCCATTTGTCCGCAATCACCCATGTCGCGCCCGTGACCCCCCTCATGGGCTGGGCAGCATCCGGGCCTATGCAGGCCCACCCGTTAGAATGTGTATGAGGAAGATGGTTAAAGGACCGATAACCTGCCCGGCTCCCGTCACGCCGGGGATCGCGCGATGAGCGGGGGGGAGGACGCCCTGCCGCCGCTCGCCGCCTTGCTTTCCGCCCATGCGGGCGCGCGGGCGGCGCGGCATCGGGCGATCTGGGCGTTCGACGGGCGGCTGGCGCATGTCGCCCGCACCACCAGCGAACGGGCGATCGGGCAGATGCGGCTCGCATGGTGGAACGACGTGATCGAGGATGCGGATGCGCGCAAGGGACGGGGCGAACCCGTCGTGGACGCGATGCGGGCGACCGGGGCGATATCCGCACCGGGTCTTGTGGCGATGATCGATGGCTGGGAAGTGCTGGTGGTCGAACCGGAGATCGATGACGACGGTTTGCGCGACTATGCCGCCGGGCGCGGTGGCGGCCTGTTCCGGGCGCTGGCCGACGCCGGGGACGCGCCGGAATGGCTGATGGCGGCGGGGCAGGTCTGGGCGCTCTGGGATCTGGCTGGGCACGTCGATGATCCGGCGCTGGCGCAGGCGGCGTTGCGGATGGCCCTCGATCTGCCGCCGCAGGTCGAGGGCGCGCGCTGGCCGCGCGCATGGAAGCCGCTGCGGATCGCCTTCACCCTGGCGCGGCAGGATGTGATGGCGGGGCGGGGCGCGCCGGCGGGGATGCCGCGCGGCCTTGCGCTGCGGCTGCTGCGGATCGCGCTTGTCGGGCGCTAGTTGATCGCGATAGTCTCCGCCCATCGAAACAGAGGGGGACAGGCATGGGGCGAGTGCTGGCGGGGGGCATGGCGGCGCTGCTGCTGGTCGCGGGCGGGCTTTTCTGGTGGCAGGGGCGGGCGGACACCGCGCCCGCGCCGCAACTGGCGGTCGCGCCGCCGCCGCCATCGCCGGTCGAGAGCCTCCCCGAAGGTGATCCCGATGCCGTGGGGGATGCCCCGCCCATGCCCGCCGAGGCCAGCCCGCAGAACCGCGAGCAGAAGCGCTTCGCCCGCTACGATCGGAACCGAGACGGCGTCATCACCCGCGTCGAGATGCTGGGCAGCCGCACCAGGGCGTTCAAGGCGCTGGACAGGGATGGCGACAACCTCCTGTCCTTCGAGGAATGGGCGGTGGCGACGGCCGATCGTTTCGGCGCGGCGGACGCCGATAAGGACGGCGAGCTGACCTCGGCGGAGTTCGCCGCGACCGCGCCGAAGCGGGCGGCGAAGCAGAAGTGCAGATGTTGACCCTCCGTTCAGGCCAGTTCCATCTCACCCATCCATGCGCCGAAGGAGGCGCGGGCGCGGGCGGTATAGGCTTCCTTGCGCTGCTTCTTCTTCACGTCGTCCAGCGTCGGGAAAAGGCCGAAATTGACGTTCATCGGCTGATAGTCCGCCGTTTCCACATTGCCCGTCACATGCCCCAGCAGCGCGCCCAGCGCGGTGTCGGCTGGCGGCGGGGTCAGGTCATGGCCCAGCAGTTCGGCGGCGGCGAAGCGCCCGGCGATCAGGCCGATCGCGGCGCTCTCGACATAGCCCTCGCAGCCCGTCATCTGCCCGGCGAAGCGGATATGCGGCCTGGCTTTAAGGCGCAGCGTCGGGTCGAGCAGCTTGGGTGACTGGATGAAGGTGTTGCGGTGCAATCCGCCCAGCCGCGCGAACTCGGCCTTTTCCAGGCCGGGGATGGTACGGAACAATTCGACCTGCGCGCCATGCTTCAGCTTGGTCTGGAATCCGACCATGTTCCACAGCGTCCCCGACGCATTATCCTGCCGCAGCTGGACCACGGCATAGGGCCAGCGGCCGGTGCGCGGATTGTCGAGGCCCATCGGCTTCATCGGCCCGTGGCGCAGCGTCTCCGGCCCACGCGCGGCCATGACCTCGATCGGCATACAGCCCTCGAAATAGGGGGTGTTCGACTCCCATTCCTTGAACTGCGTCTTCTCGCCGTCGAGCAGCCCCTGGACGAAGGCCTGATACTGGTCCTTGTCCATCGGGCAGTTGATATAATCCTTGCCCTCGCCGCCGCCGGGGCCGATCTTGTCCCAGCGATTGGCCATCCAGCACTGCTCCATGTCGATGCTGTCATGATGGACGACCGGCGCGATCGCGTCGAAAAAGGCCAGATGCTCCATCCCGGCCGCCTGGCCGATGCTTTCCGCCAATGCGGGCGCGGTGAGCGGGCCGGTCGCGACGATGGTCATGCCCTCGCTCGGCAGCGTGTCGATCCGCTCGCGCACGATCTCGACATTGGGATGATCGGCCAGCGCGCGGGTGACGCCGTCGGAAAAGACATGGCGGTCGACGGCGAGCGCGGAGCCGGCGGGCACCTTGGCCGGTTCCGCCTGCGCCATGATGAGCGAGCCAAGCCGCCGCATTTCCTGATGCAGCAGGCCCACGGCATTCTTGTCGGCATCGTCGGAGCGGAAGCTGTTGGAGCAGACCAGTTCAGCGAGGCTTGTCGTCTGGTGCGCCGGGGTCATATCCCCGGTTCCCCGCATTTCGGACAGGCGGACGCGGACGCCGGCCTGCGCCAGCTGCCAGGCGGCTTCCGATCCGGCGAGGCCGCCGCCGATGATATGGACCTGATGATTGGACATGGTTCGCCTGAGTTCGCATTTGTTCGCAGATTGGGTGATTGCGCCCGCCAGTGGGCCATATCGGTGCCAGTGGCAAGGAGTATAGCCCAGTCGGGAGCGGATAGGACAGGGCGATTGGTCCGGGCGATCAGGGCCGCTCCGCGCGCTGACGGATGAGGGCAAGCAGATTATCCTCTATATCGCCCAGGAACAGCTCGCCCCACAGGCGGGAATAGCCGTTGACCGGGGTCTGCATCCAATAATGAGTGTCGATGGTGACGCGGGTGCGGCCGGGGCCAATCGGCTCCATGCGATATCCGCCTGTCGTCACCTTGAAATAACGGCTGTCGGGCATCAGGTGCCGGTCGGTGAACTGCCAGGCGTGGAGGCCGCGAAAGTCGAAGCGCCAACCGATGCTGCGATCCGGCTGCCAGTCGATGATATGTTCGCGAAAGCGCACCTGCCGACCCCAATTGGCCATGCGCGTGGCGCCGATCCCTTCGCCCAGCATATGGGCGCCGATCGGGCGTGGCACACCCAGCACATCCTGGGTGAAGGTCCAGGCGCCTTCGCCGGGGCGGACGTCGGGGATGCCGCGCAGCAGCGGCCAGATTTTGGCGGGCGTCGCATCCACGATGACGGAGCGGCTGACGGTCGCGGTCGCCTGCGGCAGGGGAAGCATCGGTTCGACCTGCATGGCGATCAGCGGCAGGGCGAGTACGGCCATGCAATAGGTGCCGCCATCCCCGGCACGTCCACGCAGGCGGTAGGTGGCATAAGCGCCGACCATGCCGCTGGCGATCCAAAGCGGCGCGAGCATCACGACGCAGATGATGCCTTCCTTCAACACGGGGATGGAAATGAGCATCACCGCGCCCAGCAGCCAGAGCGGCATGGTCATATAATAGGCGCGGTTCCGTGTCGCCATCGGATCGCCGACGAAGGTGACGAAGGCGGTGATCGCGGCGGGGAGGATCAGCAGGAAGGAAAAGCTGATGAGGCCGCCGCCGGGTTGGAGCGCTTCGAGCAGTAGATAGACGCCGAGCGCAAAGGCAAAGGCGGTGCCGATGGCCGCAAGAACGCGGATCGTGGCCGTGCGGGTGCGGGCGGCATCGGGTGTGTCGTTAATATCAGACATTTCTGGAATCTCCGAAATGCGCGGGCATGGAGGAGGAAGTGTAGACGGGGCCTTAGTCGGCCTTCGCCTTCGCGCCCGGCAGGAAGCGGGCAACCTTGCCGCCCAGTTTCATCAGCGTGACCAAAGTCGGCTTGGGCAGGACCCGGACCTGCTCATACCAGTTGCCCAGCGTCGACATGAATTCGTGCATCCGGGTGATGCGTTCGCGCACATGGGCGGGAGCGCTGTCATCCTTCGCCAGCCGCTGGGCCAATTCGTTCAAGAGGGCGATGGTCGGGTCGATCTCGCGCCGCTTGCGTTCCGCCGCGATGCGGGTGAGCATGTCCCACAGGTCCAGTTCGGCGACGAAATGGTCGCGCCGGTCGCCCTCCATATGGACGCGGCGGACGATGGCGTAGGACTGCAACTCCTTGAGCGCGGTCGAGACATTGGAGCGGGCGAGGCCGAGTTGGTCGACAATCTCGTCGGCGGGCAGCGGCCGGTCCGAAAGATAGAGCAGCGCATGGACCTGGCTGACCGAGCGATTGACGCCCCATTGGGTGCCCATCTCGCCCCAGTGGAGCAGGAACGCCTTGGCATCGGGATGGTCGAGAAGTGGCATGACGTTCCTTTCTGTAAAAACAGAAATAACGGAATATTCTGAGTCGCGCAAGCCGGAACGGTCATGCCGGTCGATGGTTGTGACGGCAAAGGAGAGGCTGTCATGATCGATCATGTCGGGTTCGCTGTCGGCGATGCCGAACGGTCGGGGGAATTTTACGACGCGCTGCTGGGTGCGATCGGCCTTGTGCGGCTCGCCACCATCCCCGCGGCGGAGAATGGCAGCGGCGGCATGGCGCATGGCTATGGCCGAGCGGAGGATGGCGACGCCTTTTTCTGGATCGGCGACAATGAAACGGTGGGGGAGGGGACGCACATCGCCTTCCGCGTCGCGAACCGGGCGATGGTCCACGCCTTCCACGCGGCCGGACTGGCGGCGGGCGGCGGGGACCAGGGCGGGCCTGGGCTGCGCCCCCATTATGGTCCGGCTTATTATGCGGCCTTCATCCTCGATCCCGACGGGCTGAACATCGAGGCGGTGTGTCATGCGGCGGAGGAGCCGGCCGCGGTGGGGTGACAAATGGATTCGGATCGGCAACAAAAGCCGTTCTACAGCGTTCGCGCAAAAGTTTTTTCGCGCCCTTTCAGGAGATTGTCCATGAAGATCGCCCCCCTGCTGCTCGCCCTGCCGATCGGACTCGCCACTTCGGCCTGCGCCACGACGGCGTCGGATGCGGCCGCGCCCGCCGCCGCGCCTACCGCCCATGCCAGTCTGGCCGCCGGCGACGGCAGCGCGCGCGGGACCGCGGTCGTGACCGAGGCGGCGGACGGCCTGCATGTCGTGGTGAAGGCGAAGGGCGTGCCGCCGGGCATCCATGCGGTGCATATCCACACCACCGGCACCTGCACCGGTCCCGACTTCACCAGCGCGGGCGGCCATTGGAATCCGACCGGGCGCCAGCATGGCAAGGATAATCCCGCCGGTATGCATATGGGCGACATGCCCAACATGCTCGTCGGGTCGGACGGCGCGGGCGAGATGGAATATGTAGTGCCGCATGGCCAGATTCAGGGTGGCGAGACGCCGCTGCTCGATGCCGACGGCGCGGCTGTCGTGATCCATGCGCAGGCCGACGACAATAAGAGCGACCCGACGGGCAATGCCGGCGGTCGCATTGCGTGCGGCGTGCTGAAGGCGGGGTGATCCGCCCGATCAGGCGGGGGAGGCGATGCCGCTCCCGCCGGTCCCGTAATCGGCGACCGCTTCATAGCGGGCGCCTTCGTGGCCGATGCGGCTTTCGAACAGGCTGAAGCCCTCAACCGGGAAGGGTGGGCTGGCGAGGCCTGCATGAACCGCCAGGAAGCCGTCCACCAACCCGCCCGACCGGCCGAATCGCGCGATCGTGACATGCGGCAGATAGGCGCGGCCCTCCGGCGGCAGGCCGGCCGAAATACAGGCGCGATCGATCTTTTTATGAAGGGTCGCCAGTGGATCGCGCGGCTGGACGCCGGCCCACAGCGTATCGATCACGCCCTTGCGGTCGAAACTGCCGACGCCCGACAGGCTGATGTCGAATGGCGCGAATCGGATGGCCGACAGCACGTCGGCAATGTCGTTGGCGCGGTGGCGGTCGACGTCTCCGATGAAACGCAGGGTCAGGTGCAACTGGTCGTCGTCCTGCCATCGCGCGCCGGGAATGCCGGTCGCCAGCGACAGCAGCAGCGAACGGATGGCGGCGGGCGGGCGGATGGCCACGAACAGACGGTGCATGACATGGATATAGGGCCGCGCGCGCGATCCGCCATGATCTTTCGGCCGGTTCTTTGCGGCCCCGCCTTCCGGTTTATCTTGAAGTCCGGCCGCGTTCGACCGATAATGGGGTCATCGGCACTGAACGCCGTCAAAGGAGATGATTTTCATGGCCAACTGGTCCGACCCCCGTTCCGGCGCCCCGTCCGGCATTCCGGGCTTCGGCGGTGCCACCGCCGCGCGTGGCGAGGCGTTCGACGCCGGCCTGCGCCGCTATATGCTGTCGGTTTACAATTATATGGCGAGCGGCGTCCTGCTGACGGGCGTGGTCGCCATGCTGTTCGCGTCCAGCGGTCTGGCGCTCCAGATTCTCGGCGGCCCCGGCATCCTCAAATATGTCATCATGTTCGCGCCGCTGGCGTTCGTCATGGTGATGAGCTTCGGCATTAACCGCCTGTCGACGGCGACGATGCAGGCGCTTTTCTGGATCTATGCCGCGGTGATGGGCCTGTCGCTCTCGTCGATCTTCCTGGTCTATACCGGCACCTCGATCGCGCAGACCTTCTTCGCGACGGCCGCCGCCTTCACCGGCCTCAGCCTGTGGGGCTACACCACCAAGAAGGATCTGTCGGGCTTCGGCACCTTCCTGATCATGGGCGTGGTGGGCCTGTTCGTGGCGATGCTGATCAACCTGTTCCTGAAGTCGAGCGCGATGGACCTGGTCATCAGCTGCCTTGGCGTACTGCTGTTCGCGGGCCTCACCGCCTATGACACGCAGAAGATCAAGAGCATCTATGCGCATGTCGCGGGCACGGACATGATGGGCAAGTCGGTGGTGATGGGGGCGCTGAACCTCTATCTCGACTTCATCAACATGTTCCTGTTCCTGCTGCGCTTCATGGGCGGCAACCGCGACTGATCCGTTACGCGGACTGAAACGGAAAGGCCCGGCAGAGCGATCTGCCGGGCCTTTCCGTTTGGAAGAACCCAAGAGCCGTTCGTTTTTCGACTGCGCTCGAAACGAACGGAGATGACGCTCAACCCTTCGTCTGCATCTCCGCGATCAGCGCGCCGTCTATCTCCTTCTGCCGCCTGTAGGCCGGACGTGTCCGCAGACGGGCGGCATAGGCTTCGAAGGCGGGGCGGCTGGGAATCGACTTGAAGCTCAGCCCCCAGTCGATCTGCGACCCGACATAGACGTCGGCGGCGGTGAACTGGTCGCCGCAAATCCAGCCATCACCGGATACCGCGCTTTCCAGCGCATGGATCGTGTCGTCGAAACTGCCATAGCCGGCGCTGCGCTCGCGGCCTTCGGGCAGGGCGAAGCCCATCGCCTTGTTGGTGACGGCCGCCTCCACCGGCCCGGCGGCGAAAAAGAGCCAGCGATAATAATCATGCCGTTCGCCCGGCGGCGGGGCGAGGTTCGCGGCGGGAAAAGCGTCGGCCAGATAGGCGCAGACGGCGGCGCATTCGGTGACGATCCTGCCCTGGTGGACGATCGCGGGCACCTTGCCCATCGGGTTGATCGCCAGATAGTCGGCCGATTTCATCCCGTCATCGCCATAATCAAGGATCACCGTTTCATAGACTTCGCCGACCTCCTCCAGCATCCATCGGGCGATCTGCCCGCGCGACATGGGATTGGTGTAGAAGACGAGATCGAGGGACATGGCGCGCTCTCCTGAATCTGGCCTGAGTCGGGAAATGGAAGGTGACGCAAGGACGCGCCGGGCGCCACCCGGTTCCTTCGCGCAGCCCGTCGCATGTCCGACTGGCGGTGCGGGCGTCGAGCGCTTAGAGCGGTTTCATGACAGAGGAAAAAGATGCAGGCCGTCCCGCCGCGACGGTTGTGATCGTGCGTGACCGGCCGGATGGCGCCCCCGAATTGCTGATGATGGAACGTGCATCCACCATGGCTTTTGCCGCGGGCGCGCTGGTCTTTCCTGGCGGCGCGCTCGACGCGGACGATCATATGTTGGCGGCGCGGATCGGCGGCGCGCTGAACCCGGACGAGGCCGCCGCGCGCATCGCCGCGATTCGCGAGACGATCGAGGAAGCCGGACTGGGTATCGGCCTGACCGGGCCGGTCGATGCAGCGGTGGTGCTGCGCCTGCGCGACGGACTGCATGACGGCAAGCCGCTTGGCGAACTGCTGGACCGGCATGGGCTGGGTCTCGCGCTCGATGCGCTCACGCCCTTCGCTCGCTGGCATCCCGCGCCCTTCGAACGGGCGGCGCGGGTGTTCGACACCCGCTTCTATCTCGCCCGCGCGCCGCAAGCGCAGGTGGCGAGCGTCGATACGACCGAAAATGTGCGGCTCTTCTGGAGCAGCGCCGCCGACACGCTGGCGCGCTGCGACGCGGGAGAGGGACGGATCATCTTCCCGACCCGGCGCAATCTGGAACGGCTGGCGCTATTTAGTTCCCATGCCGATCTGGTTGCCCATGCCGGCGCCTTCCCCGTGGAGAAGGTCCGCCCATGGAGGGAGGAGCGGGACGGCGAGGCGCATCTCTGCATCCCGGCACATCTCGGTTATCCGGTCACGTCGGAACCCTTGCGGCAGGTCCGGCGTGCCTGACGGATGCGCAGGCTGCATCTGACGTTGCGCCATCTTGTCCTGTGGGGCGGTATCCTGCTCCTGCTGTTCCTGGCCTATGTCTGGCTGCGCCAGCGGCCGCAGGATCTGCCCTGGACCGATCTTGACCTTGCCCAGCCCATCGGCCTCTTCACCGGCCGCAAGCTGGCCGCGCTGACCGGCGATACGGCCGGCTGCAAGGCGCTGCTCGACCGGGCGGGAATCGCCTATGTGTCGATGAAGCCCGGCGGCGCGGATCATTGCGCCTATGCCGATGCGGTGCGGCTGAAGCACGAGCCGGGCGCCATCGCGCTGGTCCCCATGTCGGTTGCGCCCTCCTGTCCGGTGGTCGCCGCGCTCAAGCTCTGGGAATGGCAGGTCGTGCAGCCGGCCGCCCAGCGCATCTTCGGCCAGCCGGTGCGCAGCATCCGTCATTTCGGCAGCTATAGCTGTCGGCGGATGTATGGCCGCAGCCAGGGGGATTTCAGCGAACATGCCACTGCCGATGCGATCGACGTCGCCGCCTTCGTGCTGAAGGACGGGCGGCAGGTCAGCGTGCTGAACGATTGGAAGGGCGAAGGGAAGGATGGGGGGACGGACGCTGCCTTCCTGCGCGAAGTCCGCGATGGGGCGTGCGGCCTGTTCTCGACCGTGCTGTCACCCGACTATAATGCGGCCCATCGCGACCATTTTCACCTTGACCAGGCGGAACGCGGCGCGACCGGATGGCGGGCGTGCCGGTGAACGGACGGATGTTGCCTTACTGCCCGAAGCCGCTTTCCCGCGCCACGCTCACCGCCTCGCGCGCGGCCGCCAGCAATGCGCCGCTCTTCGCCTCGCACTCGCGCTGCTCATATTCGGCGTTCGAATCGGCAACGATCCCGGCGCCCGCCTGGACGTGCATGACGCCGTCCTTGAGGACCGCGGTGCGCAGCACGATGCAGCTGTCCATATTGCCGTCCGGCCCGAAATAGCCGACGCCGCCGGCATAGGCGCCGCGCGTTTCCGGCTCCAGCTGCGCGATGATCTCGCAGGCGCGGACCTTGGGCGCGCCCGAGACGGTGCCGGCCGGGAAACCGGCGAACAGCGCGTCGATCGCATCCTTGTCGCTGGCCAGCCGGCCGACCACGTTCGACACGATGTGCATGACATGGCTGTAGAATTCGACGGTATAGCTCTCCGTGACCGTGACCGATCCGGCGGCGGCGACGCGGCCGACATCGTTCCGGCCCAGGTCCAGCAGCATCAGATGCTCGGCCCGCTCCTTGGGGTCGGCGAGCAGGCTCTCGCGATTGGCGGCATCCTCGACCGCGTTCTTGCCGCGCGGCCGCGTCCCCGCGATCGGGCGGATCGTCACCTCGCCATTACGGGCGCGGACGAGAATTTCCGGCGACGAGCCAATCAGCGCGAAGCCGGGCAGGTCGAGATAATAGAGGAAGGGCGACGGGTTGATCCGCCGCAGCGCGCGATAGAGGGCGATGGGCGGCAGGGTGAAGGGGCTGGTGAAACGCTGCGCCAGCACCACCTGAAAAATATCGCCCGCGACGATATAGTCCTTGGCCGCGTCGACCATCTGCGCATAGCGGCCCGGCTCCAGCACCGGCATCACTTCGACATCGGCGATCTCGGCGGGCGCGGGGAGGCCCGGCAGCGGTGCGGCCAGTCGCGCGGCGATGGCGTCGATCCGCTCCAGCGCGGCCCCGATCGCCTTATCGGGATCGGTGAAGCTGCCCTTCCACACCGGCGACACGATATAGAGCTGATCGGCGAGGCGATCGAAGATCAGGATCACGGTCGGCCGCACGAACAGCATGTCGGGCACGCCGATCGGATTGGGGGCGGGGCGGGGGAGTTTCTCGACCAGCCCGACCGTCTCATAGCCGAAATAGCCGACGAGGCAGGCAAGCGCAGGCGGCAGCGCCGGGTCCATTTCCGCCCGGCATTCGGCCACCAGCGCGCGCAGCGCGTCGAGCGCGCCGGCGCTCGTCCGCGCGAAGGCGTCGCGATCGGTCGCCCAGTGGCGGTTGATTTCGGCGCTCTGGCCGTTGGCGCGGAAAACGAGGTCGGGCGCGAGACCGATCAGGCTGTAACGGCCGCGCACCGCGCCGCCCTCGACCGATTCGAGCAGATAATCGCCACGGTCGGATTCGAACAGCTTCAGCGCAGCAGAGATCGGCGTGTCGGTGTCGGCGATCTGCCGTCGCCACACCAAAGCCGATTCCCCCCGCGCCAGCGCGGCGCGCGCAAAGTTCACACCGTCCGTGCCCCCGGCGCCCATTCCCCCCTTGGCCACCATTTTACTGGTCGCCGCTGTTGGTGGCGGACAGGGCCTGGCGGACTTGCGCCACGGCATTGGCGTTGCGCGTGACCTTCAATTCCTTTTCGACCGCGCGTTCGAACTGCTCGCCATATTCCTGGCCGATCACTTCGCCCAGCTGGTCGCGCACCTGCGCCAGAAGCTGCGGCTGGGCCTTGGCGTCGCCGCGCTCGATCTTGTTCAGCTGGACCACGAAATAGCCGCGATCCTGGCCGATGGGCAGGGTCTTCACCGTATTCGCCGCCATCGAGAAGAGGATGGCGACCTCGGCCGGGGGGCGCTGCTCGCCGCGCATGATGTCGGCGCGGCGGCCGCCCAGCACCTGCGGCGCGGGCAGCTTGACGCCGGCCTGCGCGATCGCGTCGGCCAGGCTTCCGCCCTTGGCGACCTTTGCCTGGATCTGCTCGGCCAGCGCCTTCGCCTTCAGATTGCCGGCGTTGAGCTTATATTGGGCGAGCACGAGCTGCTTGACCTCGGCCAGCGGCGGGGGCGCAGCGGCGACGATCTGGCCCGGCGCGACCAGCGCATAGCGTTTGTCGGGAGTGATCGGCACCAGCTGCGCATCGTCGTCGGCGCTCATCGCGAAGACCGGCGCGACCAGCGGTTGGAGGTCGGGGCCGGGCGCATAGGCCTGATCCTTGACCTGCTTGCCGGTCGACAGCAGCGCGGGGCTGGTCTCCAGCGTCAGGCCATTATCCTTCACCACTTCCTCGAAGGTGCCGCCATCGGCGATCTGGTCCTCCAGCTTGCCGGTGAAGTCGGTCAGCAGCTGCTTTTCCTTCCGCGCGCGCAACGTCTCGATAATCTCGCCGCGCACGGCGGCCAGTGGGCGGGCGGCGGTTTCGTTGACGGCGGTGACGCGCAGCAGCAGCCAGCCCAGCGATCCGCGCACCGGCCCCACCAGTTCGCCCTGCCTGGCGGCCCAGGCGGCGTCGGCCACGGCCTTGCTCGCCGAAGCGGTCAGCGCCTCGCGGCTCTGGTCGGCCAGCGTCGCCACGGCAAGGCCCGCGCCCCTGGCGGCGTCGGCCAGGCTCTTGCCGCCCTTCACCTGGTCGGCGATCGCCTTCGCGCCCGCCTGCGTCGGCAGCACCAACTGCTCGACGCTGCGGCTCTGTTTGGCGGCATAGGCGGCCTTGTTCTGGTTGTAATAGGCGCTGATCTCCGCCTCGGACGGCTGCGACGCCTGGACGAAGCGGGCGGCGTCGACCACGGCGTAGCGGATCCGGCGCTGTTCGGGGATGGTGAAGCGCGCGCTGTTCTTCTTGTAATAGTCGGTCAGCTGCGCGTCGGTCGGGTTCTTCTCGTCGAGAAAGGCGACCGCCGGGATCGCGGCGACCGTGCCCTGCCGCGCTTCCAGTAGCAGCGAGGCATAGGGCAGCACCAAGGTTTCCGACGGGCGCGCGCCAAGGCCGATGGGCGCCAGCAACTGGCGCTGGAGGATTTCACGGCTGATATCGTCGCGCAGCGCTTGCTCGGTCAGCCGCTCGCGGGTCAGCAGCGCGCGGAAATTATCCTGGCTGAAATTGCCGGCCGCATCCTGGAAGGCGGGGATCTGCGCGATCTGGGCGTCGACCAGCCGCTTGCTGATATGCACGCCCTGATCGTCGGCGAAGGCGCGCAGCGTCAGCGATGCGACCAGCTGGTCATAGACCTGGGCCGCGCCGCCCTGCGCGAAGAAGTCGCTGATTTGCAGGCCCGGATTCGACCGGCGGGCATTTTCGAACACGCGCTGGACGCGGTCCTGAAACTCGCCCTGGCTCAGCGTCCGGCCCTTCGCCTTGGCGGCCGAACCGCCGCCGAACATCGATCCGCTGCCGAATTTGCCGCTGGTGATGTCGCCCATGATGAAGGCGGCGGCGATGATCCCGAGGAACAGGATCGCGAAAAGCGCGCCGAATTTGGAGCGGATGATGCTGCGAAAGACAGAAAGCATGGGTTTTCCGGAACTGCGGCTGTGTGGCGGCCCGCTTTAAGGGCGGATCGGCGCGTGGGCAAGGCTTGCACTGGACAAATGCGTGAGCGCCGTTCATCGGCTTTCCTCAGTTCCTTCTTCTTCCGGGGAGACGTCGGGCAACGAACCGGCGGCGGAAGGGCGGGAGCGACGTGCAGCAATAACCACAAGGGAAACGAGGCGGATGAACAGGCGAAAGCTGGTTGTCGGCAACTGGAAGATGAACGGGATGCGCGCGCATCTGAGCGAAGTGGAGGCGATCGGCCGCGTGGCGGCGGCGCATCCGGCGGTGGAAGTGGGCCTGTGCCTGCCCGCGACGCTGATCATGGCGGGATCGGAACGGCGCGGCGCGGCCTTCGTCGGCGCGCAGAACTGCCATATGGACATGAGCGGCGCCTATACCGGATCGCTGTCGGCGGAAATGCTGGCCGAAGCGGGCGCCACCTGGGTCATCACCGGCCATAGCGAACGGCGCGAAGCGCGCGGCGAAACCAATGCCGACATCGCCGCCAAGTCGGTCGCCGCGCACAAGGCGGGGATCAACGTCATCCTCTGCGTCGGCGAGACGATCGACATACGCGATGCGGGCAAGGCGGAAGACGTCGTGTCGGCGCAGTTGCTCGCGTCGCTGCCCGAAGGCGCGTCGGCCGACTGGCTGGCGGTCGCCTATGAACCCATCTGGGCGATCGGCACCGGCCGCATCCCGACGATGGAGGCGGTCGCCTCCATGCACGCCGCCCTGCGCGCCGCGCTGGCGAGCCGGATCGGCGAGGAAGCGGACAAGGTGCGAATCCTCTATGGCGGGTCGATGAACGGCGACAATGCGGCCGATCTGATGGCGATCGGCGATGTCGACGGCGGCCTGGTCGGCGGCGCCAGCCTGACCGCGGCCAAGTTCGCCCCGATCATCGAGGCGGCCGACCAGCGCATGGCGGCTGCGGCCTGACATAAAGCGCAACGTCCGTTCGCTTCGAGCGAAGTCGAGAAGCGACGAGCGCTGTGGCGGCGTTTCTCGACTTCGCTCGAAACGAACGGAGATGTGTCCGGGATGAGGCAGCCGTCCCTCACAGGTTGCCCCCGCGCCCCATCGTCGCTATGTGCGCGCCAACGCACTCCTTCACCGGACAGAAACTCGCAATGTTCACCTTCCTCCTCGTCGTCCAGGCGATCGTCGCCGCCCTGCTGGTCACTGTCATCCTGATGCAGAAGTCGGAAGGCGGCGGTCTGGGCGTGGGCGGCAGCCCGGCGGGGCTGATGTCGGCGCGCGGCGCGGCGGATTTCCTGACCCGCTCGACCACGGTCCTCGCCAGCATCTTCGTGTTGCTGTCGATCGTCATGGCGGTCATCGCCTCGGTGCGCCATGCGCCCAGCGACATCGACACCTCGCTGGTGAAGCAGGCGCCTGCCACGCAGAACGCTCCGGCGATCCCGAACGCCGATCCGCTGGCGGGTGCGGCCGGCAATGCTGCCTCGGCAACGACCCCGGCCCCGGCGTCCAATGGCGCGGTTCCGCTCGCCAACTAAACAATTCACCGATCTTTCGATCTTTTTTTAAGCGCGCGTGGATTCGCGCGCTTGCCCTTTGTTGTTCCGAAAGGCTAAGCCTCCACTCCCATGGCGCGGTATATTTTCATCACCGGCGGCGTGGTCTCCTCGCTTGGCAAGGGCCTGATGGCCGCTTCGCTTGCAGCATTGTTGCAGGCGCGAGGTTTCCGTGTTCGCATTCGGAAATTCGATCCCTATCTCAACGTCGATCCGGGCACGATGAGCCCGTATCAGCATGGCGAAGTCTATGTGACCGACGATGGGGCGGAAACCGACCTCGACCTTGGCCATTATGAGCGCTTCACCGGGGTTTCGGCGCGCCAGTCGGACAATGTGACGCAGGGCCGCGTCTATCAGACGATCATCCAGCGCGAACGGCGCGGCGACTATTTGGGCGCGACGGTGCAGGTGATCCCGCACGTCACCGACGAGATCAAGGCGTTCGCGCTCGCCGACACCGACGATCTCGACTTCGTGCTCTGCGAAATCGGCGGCACGGTGGGCGACATCGAATCGCTGCCCTTCATGGAGGCGATTCGCCAGCTGCATAATGATCTGGATCGCGGCCAGTCGATCTTCGTCCATGTGACGCTGGTGCCCTATATCGCGGCGGCGGGCGAGCTGAAGACCAAGCCGACCCAGCATAGCGTGCGCGAACTGACCTCGCTCGGCATCCAGCCCGACATTCTCCTTTGCCGCTGCGAACATCCGCTGCCTGAGGGCGAGCGCAAGAAGATCGCGCTTTTCTGCAACGTCCGGCCCGAAGCGGTCATCCCTGCGCTCGACGCCAGCAGCATCTATGCCGTCCCCCAGCAATATCATGCGGAAGGGCTGGACGAGGAAGTGCTGCGCGCCTTCGGTATCAGTGATGCGCCCGCGCCCAGCATGGCGCGCTGGGACGACATCATGGATCGCCAGCTCAACCCCGAAGGCGAAGTGACGATCGGCGTGGTCGGCAAATATGTCGGCCTGCTCGACGCCTACAAGTCGCTGCACGAAGCGCTGCATCATGGCGGCCTCGCCAACCGGGTGAAGGTCAACATCAAGTGGATCGACGCCGAATTGTTCGAGAAGGGCGAGGATCTCGCCGTCAGCCTCGAACCGATGCACGGCATTCTCGTCCCCGGCGGCTTCGGCGTGCGCGGGTCGGAGGGCAAGATCGCCTCGGTCCGGTTCGCGCGTGAACGCGACGTGCCGTTCTTCGGCATTTGCCTGGGAATGCAGATGGCCTGTATCGAGGGCGCGCGGAACACGGCGGGCATCGCCGACGCCTCCACCACCGAATTTGGCGAAACGTCCGAGCCGGTCGTCGGCCTCATCACCGAATGGATGAGCAAGGAGGGGCTGCAGCAGCGCACCGCCGAAACCGATCTGGGCGGCACCATGCGGCTGGGCGCCTATCCGGCCAGGCTGGACGGCAACAGCGTCGTGTCGGGCATCTATGGCGCGACCGAGATCAGCGAGCGCCACCGCCATCGCTACGAGGTCAATGCCAGCTATCGCGACCGACTTGAAAAGGGCGGCCTGATCTTCTCGGGCATGTCGCCCGACGGCACGTTGCCGGAGATCGTCGAGCGGCCGGATCATCCCTGGTTCGTGGGCGTGCAGTTCCACCCGGAACTCAAATCCAAGCCCTTCGACCCGCATCCGCTCTTCGCCAGCTTCATCGCGGCGGCGGTCAAGCAGAGCCGGTTGGTATAAATGGAAACGGGGCCGACAAGGCCCCGTTTTTCGTTTCAGCCCTCCGTCTTCGGCGTGTCGAACAGATGCCGGTACTGGCGCGGCTGGCAGCGCAGATATTGCGGGGCGGCCTTCACCGATGCGCCCAGATGGGCGGCCGCGTGCCAGGGCCAGCGCGGGTCGTAGAGGATGGTGCGCGCGATCGCGATGAGGTCCGCGTCGCCGGTGCCGACGATCGCCTCGGCCTGCTCATAGTCGGTGATCAGGCCCACCGCGATCACCGGCATCGCCACCGCCTGCTTCACCGCGCGGGCGAGCGGCACCTGATAGCTGGGACCGACCGGAATCTCCTGTCGCGGATCGAGGCCGCCGCTCGACACATGGATGGCGCTGCATCCGCGCGCCTCCAGCGCTTGGGCAAATGCGATCGTCTGTTCGACATCCCAGCCGCCCTCGACCCAGTCGGTGCCCGACACGCGCATCGTCACCGCCTTGCCGGCCGGGAAGGCCGCACGCACGGCCTCGAAAATCTCCAGCGGCAGGCGCATCCGGTTTTCGAGGCTGCCGCCATATTCATCATCGCGCCGGTTGGAGAGGGGCGAGAGGAACTGGTGCATCAGATAGCCGTGCGCGCCATGGAGCTGCACCGCATCCAGCCCCAGATTGTCGGTCCGCTTCGCCGCCGCGACGAAGGCGTCGCGCAGCCGCTCGATCCCCGCCCGGTCGAGTTCCATCGGGGCATTGGTGCCGGGTGTGAAGGGCAGGGGAGAAGGGGCGACCGTCTGCCAGCCATGGACCGCATCGGGCGCAACCTGCGCGCCGCCCTGCCACGGTACTTGCGTCGACGCCTTGCGCCCCGCATGGCCAAGCTGGATCGCGATCGGCATATCGCTATGACGCCGCACGCCGTCCAGCACCCGCTTCATCGCCGCCTCGGTGCGGTCGTCCCACAGGCCGACATCGGCATGGCTGATCCGTCCCTCCGGCAGGACCGCGGTCGCCTCGATCGTCAGCAGCGCGGCACCCGACAGGGCGAGCTGGCCGAGATGGATGAGGTGCCAGTCGGTCATTTCCCCGTCCACGGCCGAATATTGGCACATGGGGGCGATGACGATGCGATTGTCGAGCCTGATGTCGCCGACATGGAAGGGCTGGAACAGCTTGGGACCGCTCATGGGGTACTCCGATGGAGGAGAGGGAAGGAAGCGGCGCGGAGATAGGGGCTGGCAGGCCCGGCTGCCAGTGGCAGATGTGGCTTATGTATCTCCGTCAGCTTCGAGCCCTGACCGCCTGTCGCCGACAGGCGGTCGAAGGGCTCGAAGCGAACGGGGCTTGGGTCAACTCACCGGCGTCAGCTTCAGCATCCGGCCCTGCGATCCTTCGCGTCCATCCTCCAGCAGCCAGAGCGCGCCGTCCGGGCCTTGCTCGACCTCGCGGATGCGCGCGCCCATGTCCCACTGGTCGGCCTTTTCCGCTTTCTCGCCGTCCAGCTTGACCCGGATCAGCGCCTGGCTCGACAGGCCGCCGATGAACAGCGATCCCTTCCATTGCGGGAAGAGATCGCCCGAATAATAGAGCAGTCCGCCCGGCGAGATGACCGGGTTCCATGAAACTTTCGGCGCTTCGAAGCCGTCGCCGGGCGCATGGTCGGGAATGTCGCGGCCGTCATAATGACTGCCGTTCGATACCTTGGGATAGCCATAGTCGAGGCCCGGCTTGATGAGGTTGACCTCGTCGCCGCCCTTCGGCCCCATTTCCTGCTCCCACAGCCGTCCGTCCGCGTCGAAGGCGATGCCCAGCAGGTTGCGATGGCCATAGGACCAGATGGCGGGGTTGAAGCCCTTCGCCGCAAGGGGGTTGCCTGCTGCGGGCGTGCCGTCCGGGTTGAGGCGCAGCACCTTGCCCAGCGTCGATTTGGGGTCTTGCGCGGGGTCGAACTTCTGCCGCTCGCCATTGGTGAAGAAGAGATATTTGCCGTCGGGCGAAAAGGCGATGCGGCCCGAATAATGGCCGTTGCCTTCGACATAGGGGCTGGCGCGGAAGATGACCTGCACGCCATCCAGTTTCGTCGTCCCGTCGCTCGCCTGGTTGAATGCCCCCTTGGCCAGCGCCACGCCCTTCACGCCGTCGCGCTCCTCGGAAAAGCTGAAATAGACGGTCTTGTCCTTCGCGAAGCCGGGGGAGAGCACCACGTCCATCAGCGCGCCTTGTCCCGCGCTGTCGACCTTGGGAATGCCCGCGACCGGAATCTTGGTGCCGTTCTTCGGATCGAACAGAATCATCTCGCCCGCCTTCTCCGTCACCAGCGCGCGGCCGTCGGGCAGGAAAGTCATCGCCCAGGGCGAATCGAAGTCGGCTATGGTGGAAGACTTGAACGGCCTTTGTGTCGGCGCGGCGGTCTGGCTGTTGGCCCCGTCGCCCGAACAGGCGATCAGCAGGAGGGGAAGGGTGAAGGCCAATGAGTGACGCATGATCTCTATCTCCGTTCGCCCCGATCTTGTCGAACCGTAGGTCGGCGAAGCCAACGGCTTTTCTTCATTTGTTTTGAAAGAAAGTGATGGGCTTCGACAAGCTCAGCCCCAACGGAAATGTGTCGGGATTAAATTTGTTGCAGATTTTCCGCGCCCCGCCTATATCGCCCTTGCTTCCTTACATCGTCAAACATGTCGGGGTCGCGGGCGGAAGCTCGCGGCACGGGAAGACGCACATATTTCGTATCTGGAGACTGCATGGCGGACATCGCCGCACTGACCGCGCTGATCGAACCCGAGGTGAAGGCTCTGGGCTTCGACCTCGTGCGCATCAAGCTGTTCGGGACGGGCGACGACCATACGCTCCAGATCATGGCTGAAAATCCTGCCACCAAGCAATTGGTGATCGAGGATTGCGCCACCATTTCCCGCCGTCTGTCGGACGTGCTGGATGAGGCCGACCCGATCGAGGAAGCCTATCGCCTGGAAGTGAGTTCGCCCGGCATCGACCGGCCGCTGACCCGCCTGCACGATTTCCGCGAATGGGCGGGCCATGAGGCGAAGATCAATGCGACCGAAATCGTGTCGGGCCGCAAGAGCTTTCGCGGCGTCCTGAACGGTGTCGAGGGGGAGGATATCCTTTTCGCCGACGCCAAGGCGGGCGACGTCGCCATTCCTTTCGCGCTTGTGGGCGACGCCAAGCTGGTGCTGACCGACAAGCTGATTGCTGCTACTATGCCGCTCTCCTCCGATGGGGCGGACGAGTTTGAAACCGAAGAGTAAGGGTTCATAACGTCATGGCCAACGCCATTTCCGCCAACAAGGCAGAACTGATCGCCATCGCCAATTCGGTGGCGTCGGAAAAGATGATCGACAAGGCCATCGTCATCGAGGCGATGGAGGACGCGATCCAGCGCGCCGCACGCGCGCGCTACGGTGCGGAGAACGACATTCGCGCGAAGCTGGACCCCGACAGCGGCGACCTGCGTCTGTGGCGCGTCGTCGAAGTGGTCGAGGTGGTCGAGGATTATTTCAAGCAGGTGGACCTCAAGCAGGCCGCCAAGCTGAAGCAGGACGCGGTCGTCGGCGACTTCATCGTCGATCCGCTGCCCGCGATCGACCTGGGCCGCATCGACGCCCAGTCGGCCAAGCAGGTCATCTTCCAGAAGGTCCGCGACGCCGAGCGCGAGCGCCAGTTCGAAGAATATAAAGACCGCGTGGGTGAGATCATCACCGGCGTCGTCAAGTCGGTCGAGTTCGGCCATGTCGTCGTCAATCTGGGCCGCGCCGAAGGCGTGATCCGCCGCGACCAGCAGATTCCGCGCGAAGTCGTCCGCGTCGGCGACCGCATCCGCTCGGTCGTGCTGAACGTGCGCCGCGAAAATCGCGGTCCGCAGATCTTCCTCAGCCGCGCGCACCCCGAATTCATGAAGAAGCTGTTCGCGCAGGAAGTCCCCGAAATCTACGACGGCGTCATCACCATCATGGCGGCCGCCCGCGATCCGGGTTCGCGCGCCAAGATCGGCGTCATCAGCCGTGACAGCAGCATCGATCCGGTCGGCGCCTGCGTCGGCATGAAGGGCAGCCGCGTCCAGGCCGTCGTGCAGGAAATGCAGGGCGAGAAGATCGACATCATTCCCTGGTCGGAAGATACCGCGACCTTCGTCGTCAACGCGCTCCAGCCCGCGCAGGTCGCCCGCGTCGTCATCGACGAGGAAGAAGAACGCATCGAAGTCGTCGTTCCCGACGATCAGCTTTCGCTCGCCATCGGCCGCCGCGGCCAGAATGTCCGCCTCGCCAGCCAGTTGACCGGCAAAGCGATCGACATCATGACCGAGGCCGACGCCAGCGAGAAGCGCCAGAAGGAATTCGTCGCCCGTTCCGAACTGTTCCAGAACGAACTGGACGTGGACGAGACGCTGTCGCAGCTTCTGGTCGCCGAAGGCTTTGGCGAGCTGGAAGAAGTTGCCTATGTCAGCGTCGAGGAACTGGCCGCGATCGAAGGCTTCGACGAAGACCTGGCCGCCGAACTCCAGAGCCGCGCGCAGGAAGCGCTCGACCGCCGGGAAGCCGCTGCGCGCGAAGAGCGCCAGTCGCTGGGCGTCGAGGATGCGCTGGCCGACATGCCGCACCTCACCGAAGCGATGCTGGTGACGCTGGGCAAGGCGGGCATCAAGACGCTCGATGACCTTGCCGACCTCGCCACCGACGAGCTGGTGCAGAAGAAGCGCGTCGACCAGCGCCGCCGCAAGTCGGATGGCAACAGCGACGACAAGGGTGGCATCCTCGCCGCCTATGGTCTCAGCGACGAGCAGGGTAATGAGATCATCATGGCCGCCCGCGCCCATTGGTTCGACGAGGAAGCGTAAGTCTCCATGCCTTTTGTCGACATCCGTCTGGCCGGCAGCGCCACGCGCGAGCAGAAAGCCGCGATCGTTGCCGACGTCACCCGGTCGCTCGTGGAGCGGCTGGGGAAGCCGGCGGGCGCCGTGCAGGTGGTGATTTCCGAAATCCCGACCGAAAATTACGGGGCCGGCGGTCAACTGATCGCCGACCGCGATACACCCTCTTCACCAAGGGAGGACGCAAATGCTGCGGTCACTCCCCGATGAGAGAATAAACGCTCCCCATAGCGTCGGACTTGCCCTTTCTTCCGTTCTGGCGGAGGAGCGCGCATGACCGAACGCAAATGTATATTGACCGGCGACCGTGCTGATCCCGAAACGCTCATCCGTCTGGCCGTGGGGCCGGAGGGGCAAGTGCTGCCCGATCTGCGCGCCAAGGCGCCGGGACGGGGCGCGTGGATCGGCGTCAATCGCGCCGAACTGGAAACCGCGCTGGCCAAGGGCAAGCTGAAAGGCGCGCTCGCACGGTCCTTCAAGGATGGCGCGCTACAGATTCCCGAAACGCTGCCCGCGATGATCGAGGATGGCTTGCGCAAGGCGCTGCTCGACCGGCTTGGGCTGGAGGCGCGCGCCTCCATGCTGCTCACCGGATCGGAAAAGATCGATGTCGCCTGCCGCAAGGGTCAGGTGCGATTGCTACTCCACGCCGCCGACGCGGCGGCCGACGGCAACCGCAAGCTGGACCAGGCGCTGCGGGTCGGACAGGAAGCCGAAGGCACGGAATTGGCGGGCATCGTCTTGCCTGTGGACCGCGATGCCCTATCTATGGCAATGGGGCGGGATAATGTCGTCCATATCGCGGTGACCGACTCGCGTGCTGCATCGCGTCTGCGCGCGGCCATAGGCCGCTTGGAAAGCTATCTGGGTTGCGCTAACGGGGCGCCAGTGCATGGGGAGCATGTCTCCGCTGATGCGCCGGCCGTCACCGACTAAGCATGGTATAAGGCGCCGGCGGGCCTTTCCGGCCGGAGCGGAAGTGAAGGGTTAAGTTCGATCGTATGAGTGACAGCAAGGAAGACAAGCCGGTTCTGGGCCGCAAGCCGCTGGGCATCAAGCGGACCGTGGAATCCGGCCAGGTGCAGCAGCAGTTCAGCCATGGCCGCAAGAATACGGTCGTGGTTGAGGTGAAGCGGCGCCGTGTCCCTCTGGGCAAGCCCGGTGAGACGACCGGTGCTGCGCCTGCGGCTGCGCCCCAGGCCGATCCGACGCCCGCACCCGCCGCGCCGCGTCCGGCCGCCGCGCCCGCGCCCCAGGCCCGCGCGCCGCAGCCCGCTCCGGTGCGTCAGGCGCCGCCGCAGAGCCTGATGTCGCGTCAGGAATTGCAGGCCAAGCTGCTGCGCGAGGCCGAAGAAGCCCGCATGAACGCGCTGGAGGAAGCGCGTCGCCGCGAGGACGCCCAGCGTCTGGCCGCGAGCGAGGAAGAAAAGCGCCGCGCCGAGGAAAATCGCCTGGCTGCCGAAGCCGCCGAGGCCGAAACCGCGCGTCAGGCCGAAGCGGCCGCCCAGCCTGCCGAAGCGCCTGCGCCCGCGCCGCTTGTCGAGGACGCCGCGCCTGTCGCTGCCCCTGCCGCTCCTTCTCCGGTCAAAGCCGAGTCTTCGCCGGCGGTCGAGGAGAAGCCCGCCACCACCACTTCCGCCGCGCCGCCGCCGCCGCGTCGCTTCACCCCGGTTACGCCGGTCAAGCGTCCCGAACCGGCCAAGCCCGAGCGCGCCAAGCGGGGCGACGATAATCGCCGTCAGGCGGGCAAGCTGACCGTCACCCGCGCGCTCGCGGACGATGACAGCGCCCGCGCCCGCAGCCTCGCCGCGCTGAAGCGCGCCCGCGAAAAGGAACGCCGCGCCCATTATTCGGGCGGCAGCCAGCCGCGCGAGAAGCAGTCGCGCGACGTGGTCGTGCCCGAAAGCATCACCGTGCAGGAACTCGCCAACCGTATGGCCGAAAAGGGCGCGGACCTGGTGAAGGCCCTGTTCAAGATGGGCACTGCCGTCACGCTCAACCAGGCGATCGATCAGGATACGGCCGAACTGCTGGTTGAGGAATTCGGCCACCGCATCCAGCGCGTGTCCGACGCCGACGTCGAAATCGGCATGGAAGGCGAGGTCGACGCGGCCGAAACCTTGAAGCCCCGCGCCCCGGTCGTGACCATCATGGGCCATGTCGATCACGGCAAGACCTCGCTGCTCGACGCATTGCGCGGCACCGACGTGGTGGCCGGCGAAAGCGGCGGCATCACCCAGCATATCGGCGCCTATCAGGTGAAGACCAAGGGTGGCGACGTCATCACCTTCCTCGATACGCCGGGCCATGAGGCTTTCTCGGAAATGCGCGCGCGCGGCGCCAACGTCACCGACATCGTCATCCTGGTGGTGGCGGCCGACGATGGCCTGATGCCGCAGACGATCGAGGCGATCAACCATACCAAGGCCGCCGGCGTCCCGATGATCGTCGCGATCAACAAGTGCGACAAGCCTGAAGCGAACCCGCAGCGGGTGCGCGAACGTCTGCTGGAGCATGAGATCGTGGTCGAGGATATGGGCGGCGACGTGCAGGATGTGCAGGTGTCGGCGCTTAAGAAGACCGGCCTCGATGAACTGATCGACAAGATCCTGCTCCAGGCCGAGGTCATGGAACTGACCGCCAACCCCGATCGCGCCGCCGAAGGCAATGTGATCGAGGCGCAGCTCGACAAGGGCCGTGGCGCCGTCGCGACCGTCCTCGTCCGCAAGGGCACGCTGAAGATCGGCGACACATTTGTCATCGGTTCGGAAAGCGGCAAGGTCCGTGCGATGATCAACGACAAGGGCCAGCAGGTGAAGACCGCCGGCCCCTCGACCCCGGTCGAGGTTCTGGGTCTGTCCGGCGTGCCGATGGCGGGCGATCAGCTCACCGTCGTCGAGAACGAAGCCCGCGCCCGCGAAGTCGCCGCTTACCGTCAGGAACAGGCGACCAAGAAGCGCACCACCGCTGCCCCAACCAGCTTCGAGCATATGTTCTCGGCGCTGAACACGACCGTCATCGAATATCCGGTGGTGGTGAAGGGCGACGTGCAGGGGTCTGTCGAAGCGATCGTATCGTCCCTGAACAAGATCTCGACCGACGAGATCAAGGTGCGCATCCTGCATTCGGGCGTCGGCGCGATCACCGAAAGCGACGTCACGCTGGCCGCGGCCAGCCGCGCGCCGCTGATCGGCTTCAACGTCCGCCCCAATGCCAAGGCGCGCCAGCTGGCGGAGCGCGAGAAAATCTCGCTGCGCTATTATGACGTGATCTACGACCTGCTTGAGGAAGTGCGCGGCGAAATGGCGGGCCAGCTCGCGCCCGAACGCATCGAAACCATCGTCGGCCGCGCCGAGGTGCTTCAGGTCTTCCCCGCGGGCAAGAAGGACAAGGCGGCGGGTCTGCTCGTCCTCGACGGCATCATCCGCAAGGGTCTGTCCGCGCGCCTTACCCGCGACGATGTCATCGTGTCGCGCACCCACATCGCCTCGCTGCGTCGGTTCAAGGACGATGTGTCCGAAGTCCGCGCCGGTATGGAGTGCGGTGCGGTGTTGCAGGACACGAACGACATCAAGGTCGGCGATACGCTCGAACTGTTCGAGGTCGAAGAGCGCCAGCGGACGTTGTAAACCATGTTCCCCCTCCTGCTCGCGGGAGGGGGCAAGGGGGTGGGCTCGCCCTCTCCTGAATTGCAAAGGCCGGTGGGACGAGCCCACCCCCGGCCCGGTTCCGGGTCGGTCAGTCCCCCGGACTGGCCTGAACTATGCGGGGCATGGTTCACCCGGAACTCGCAAGCGGGAGGGATGATTTATGGCTCAACAACAATCCGAAGGCCCCTCCGTCCGCCTGCTGCGCGTGGGCGAACAGGTGCGTCATGTCCTGTCCGACATTCTCCAGCGCGGCGACGTGCATGACGATGTGCTGGCCCAGCATGTCGTCAGCGTGACCGAAGTGCGCATGTCGCCGGACCTGCGCCACGCGACCGTTTTCATCAAATCGCTGCTGGGGCAGGATGAGGAAGCGGTGCTGAAGGCGCTGCGCACCAACACCGCCTATCTCCAGCGTGAGGTCGCGCACCGCATCCGCCTCAAATATGCGGCGAAGCTCAAATTCCTCGCCGACGAAAGCTTCGACGAGGGCAGCCATATCGACAAGCTGCTGCGCGATCCCAAGGTCGCCCGCGATCTGACGCAGGAGGAAGGCGAGGATTGACTCGCACCCGGGTAAGACGCATCTTACCGCCATGAACGCCAAGACCACCCTGTCGGCCAAAGGCCAGGTCGTCATCCCCAAGGATGTGCGCGACCAGCTTGGTTATACGGCGGGCCAGCCCTTTGAAGTCATAAGGATGGGTGACAGCATTCTGCTTCGGCCCGAGCGGAAGGCATCCGGGCGTAGTTTCGATGAGATCATCGCGGATTTTCACGCCCGCATCAAATATGACGGTCCGCCAGTCTCGATCGAGGAGATGAACGAAACCATCGCCGACCATTGGGCGAAGAGCGGCGCAAAAGGCGACTGGTGAAGGCCGTCGACACCAACATTCTGGCGCGACTGCTCATGGTTGACGACAAGTCGCAGGCTGCGGCCGCGGCGCGGCTTGTGAAGAGCGGCGTTTATATTCCGCTGACCGTCTTTCTGGAGATCGCCTGGCTGCTGCGTTCCCGCTATCGGTTGACGCGCGTTGAAACCGCGGAAGCGCTGCGTGTTCTCCTGGAACTGCCTGATGTCGTCATAGAGGCACGGAATGGGATCGTCTGGGCCGTCAATCGCTTTGAAACGCGGGGAGACTTTGCCGACTTCATCCATCTGGTCGCTTCTGCGCAGGCGGATGTCTTTCTGACGTTCGATCGCGCGCTGGCACCAGCCGCCGGCGATGATGGCCCGGTGCAAGTGGAGACTGTGATCGCATGAAAATCCTTGGTGCAGGACTGGCAATTGCATTGGCTTCGGTGACGCCGGCCGTCGCAAAAGACCCCGCCACCCATCCCGCCGTCATCACCGATCCCCGGCCCGACGCCGCCTATCCCGCCAGCATGAGCGCCTTCGTCATCCCTGCGCCAGGCTCCATCGAATCCGGGGCGATGAATGCGGTCATGTATAGCGCTGCCGGCGCGGGTATCCATCCGACCCTGCTGCTGCTTCACGGCTTTCCGGGCAATGAGCAGAATCTGGACCTGGCCCAGGCGGCGCGGCGCGCCGGGTGGAATGTGCTGACGCTCCACTATCGCGGGTCATGGGGCAGCCCCGGCATATTCTCCTTCAGCCATGCGTCGGAGGATGCCTTCACCGCGCTCCAGTTCCTGCAACAGCCCTCGACCGTGGCCAGATATCGTATCGACACCAGCGCGATCGTGGTGGCGGGGCACAGCATGGGCGGCTTCATGGCGGCCGATGCCGCCGCCGCCGAACCGCGCGTCGCCGGCCTGTTCCTGATCGATCCCTGGGACCCGGCCCAGACCGTCGCGGCGCTCGCCACGCCGGAGGGGGAGGCGGGCTGGAAGGCGGAGGTGGTGGGCGACCTGCCGCCGCTCAACGGCGCGACCTATGAGGGCCTGACCGGCGAGATCAAGGCGGATGGCGCCAAGTTCGACCTGGGCCGCCGTCTTGCCGGTTATGGCCGCCGGCCGCTGACCATGATCGGCGCGGAGCGGGGCATCGGCGCCATGGCGCGCAAGGCGGCCGCCGATGCGCAGGGCGCCAATCCCGATGCGCGGCTGATGGTCTGGCCGACCGACCACAGCTTTTCCGACAAGCGGATCGCGCTCGCCGATGCGCTGGTCCGTTTCCTCGCTGGCGTCGCGCCGACAATCCGCTAGTCCTGCCCGATGGCCAAGCTCTATTTCTATTATAGCTCGATGAATGCGGGCAAATCGACGACCCTGCTGCAATCCAGCTTCAACTATCAGGAACGCGGCATGGCGACGATGCTGTGGACTGCGGCGATCGACGATCGATACGGGCCCGGCCGCATCGCATCCCGCATCGGGCTGGAGGCGTCGGCGCATCTGTTCGAGGACGGGGTCGACATGCTCGCCGCCATCGCCGCGCAGCATGACGCGACGCCGCTGTCCTGCGTGCTGGTGGACGAGGCGCAATTCCTGACGCGCGACCAGGTGTGGCAATTGGCGGCGGTGTGCGACCGGCTGGGCGTGCCGGTGCTCTGCTATGGGTTGCGCACCGATTTCCAGGGTGAATTGTTCGAGGGCAGCGCCCATCTTCTGGGCCTTGCCGATGCGTTGACGGAGATCAAGACGGTCTGCGATTGTGGGCGCAAGGCGACCATGAACCTGCGCGTCGATGCGCGGGGCCGGGCGATCCGTCACGGCGCGCAGACCGATATCGGCGGCAATGACCGCTATGTGGCGCTGTGCCGCCGCCATTTCGTGGAGCGGATGGAAGGATGAGCTGGATCGATCGGACGTGGCGCCCGCGCCGCGCCTGAGCGAAACCCATTCGTGATCGGTCGAAGATCGGACAGGATGGTATAATTTGTCTCAAAGTGTCGCACCGGCCTTCCGGTGGGGCGGTCCATGTCCCATTTCGGCGTCTTAAGGATGAAGCATCGGGGGCTGTTCTTCCAAAAGGAGAAGACCCATGAAGAGATTGATCGCCTTCGTCGCCGCGCCGCTGCTGATCACCGGTGTTTTCGCCGCCCCGGTGGAGGCGGCCCCGGTCAGCGCGCAAGCCTCTATCCCCTTCGTCAACCATGGCGGCGTCTGGAACTGGCAAGCCGACGGATCGAAGGGGCTTTATGTGCAGGACCAGCATCGCAACTGGTATTATGCGGCGCTGATGGGCGGTTGCGTCGACTTGCCATTCGCCAATGCGGTGGGTTTCGAAACGCGCGGGGTGGATACGCTCGATCGGTTCGGCACAGTGGTGGTGCGTGGCCAGCGCTGCCCGATCGTCAGCTTCACCCACAGCGACGGCCCGCCCGCCAGGGCGAAGAAGGGCTGACCGTCAATTCACCGTCGCGATCCAGTCGGGCAGTTCGCCCAGCCGCTCCAGTTGTGCGAATTGCGGATGATCGGACGGCGCTTTGGCGCTTTCGTGCGACCATGCGCCTTCCTGCGGGATGAAGGCGGCCCAGGCGCCGGCCTCCAGCGCGGGCAATATGTCCGACCGCATCGAATCGCCCGCCATCACTGCTTCGTCCGGCGCGATGGCGAAGCGGGCGAAGAGGGTGCGGAACGTGTCCGCCTTCTTGTCGCTGACGATCTCGATACCGGAAAAGAGATCGCCCAGCCCCGACGCCGCCAGCTTGCTTTCCTGATGCAGCAGGTCGCCCTTCGTCACCAGCACCAGCGGGCCGACCTGCGCCAGCCGCTCCAGCGTCTCCTCCACCCCGTCGAACAGTTCGACCGGATGGGCGAGCAGCGCGCGGCCCGCCGCCAATATCCCCTCGATCATCGATGTGGATAGCGAATCGCCGGCCAGTTCCACCGCCGTCTCGATCATCGACAGGGTGAAGCCCTTGGCGCCATAGCCATAGAGCGGCAGGTTGCGCGTCTCGCAGGCGATCAGCCGTTCGCGCGTCACATCGGCCTGCGCGAACGGGCGCAGCATGTCGAGCAGCGCGTCCTCCGTCTCGTTGAAATGGCGCATATTGTGCCAGAGCGTGTCGTCGGCATCGAGGCAGATGAGCTTGATCGTCATGGGGTCTTTCTAGCCGGATGTGGCCTGGCATTAAAGGCTGACAGAGCGGGACAGGGGGGGTAAGGGCCGCGACCATGCACGGCTGGATCATCCTCGACAAACCCCATGGCCTTGGCTCCACCCAGGCGGTGAGCGCGGTCAAGCGGGCCTTGCGGATCAGTGGCGCCGGCAAGTGGAAGGTCGGCCATGGCGGCACGCTCGATCCGCTGGCGACCGGCGTGCTGCCGATCGCGATCGGGGAGGCGACCAAGCTGGCGGGCCGGATGCTCGACAGCGACAAGATCTACGACTTCACTGTCGCTTTCGGTGTCCAGACCGACACGCTCGATCTGGAGGGCAAGGCGATCGCGGAAAGCGACCATCGGCCCACGCCGGCGCAGGTGGAGGCGATCCTGCCGCGCTTCACCGGGCCGATCGAGCAGGCGCCGCCAGCTTACTCGGCCATTCTGATCGACGGCCAGCGCGCTTATGATCTCGCCCGCAAAGGGGAGGCGGTCGAGATGAAGACGCGGGCGGTGACGATCCATGCGCTGACCCCCGTTCGGTTCGAGCTTGTCGAGAACGATGCGCAAGGGTTCGCGACAAGCTCGAACCGAATGGAGGGGGCGCTGACTTCCATCACCCTGCGCGCCCATGTCTCCAAGGGCACCTATATCCGCTCCCTCGCCCGCGACATATCGCTGGCGCTCGGCACGGTCGGCCATGTCACCATGCTCCGCCGCATCAAGGCAGGACCCTTCACCCTGGAATCCGCGATTTCGCTGGACAAATTGGACGAAGCTGCTAGGGGCGGCGGCATCGCGCAGCTTATGCTGCCGTTGACGGCGGGGCTGGACGACATCCCGGCTCTCTCCGTCTCTCCCGATGAAGCGCTGGCTCTCCGACAGGGGAAGGTGCTCGTGGGGAAACCGCACACCGGTCTCCTGCTGGCGATGGAGGGCGATACGCCCGTCGCGCTGGTGGAGTCCAGTGGCCCGGAGGTCCGGGTGGTGCGCGGCTTTAATCTCTAATGTGAAGAAAGGAAGCCGATGTCGATTACTGCCGAGCGCAAGGAAGCGCTGATCAAGGAACATGCCCGCGCCGAAGGCGACACCGGTTCGCCGGAAGTCCAGGTTGCGATCCTCTCGGAGCGCATCGCCAACCTCACCGAGCATTTCAAGGGTCATCACAAGGATAACCACAGCCGTCGCGGCCTGCTGATGCTGGTCAACAAGCGCCGTTCGCTGCTGGACTATCTGAAGAAGAAGGATGCGGGTCGCTATAACGACCTCATCGCCAAGCTGGGCTTGCGCAAGTAAGCTTGCTATAGAAGGGACGGCCCCCCAGCGGGGCCGTTTCCGATTCTGACAACATGGCTCCGGGCAATCCGGCACGGCGCCATGATCCGGGGAATGTCCCCACTACCGTTCGGGCTGAGCCTGTCGAAGCCCATTCCTTCTTCTGAAGAGAAGGGAAGCCCTTCGGCAAGTTCGGGGCGAACGGAGGAGAGGTAAGGCTCTCCACCCATGGACCATTGGGTCCACCAAAGGCCCCGCCCGGCAATAGGGCCAGGCGGGCGAAGGAAAACACACATGTTCGATGTAAAGAAAGTTTCGATCGAGCTGGGCGGCAAGACGCTGACCCTCGAAACCGGCCGTATCGCGCGTCAGGCCGACGCCGCCGTGCTGGCCACCTACGGCGAAACCGTGGTGCTGTGCGCCGTGACCGCCGCCAAGTCGGTGAAGGAAGGGCAGGACTTCTTCCCGCTGACCGTCCATTATCAGGAAAAATATTCGGCCGCCGGCCGCATCCCCGGCGGCTTCTTCAAGCGCGAGCGCGGTGCGACGGAAAAGGAAACGCTGGTTTCCCGCCTGATCGACCGTCCGGTCCGCCCGCTGTTCCCCGAAGGTTTCTATAACGAAATCAACGTCATCGCTCAGGTTCTTAGCTTCGACGGCGAAAGCGAGCCGGATATCGTCGCGATGATCGCCGCGTCGGCTGCGCTGACCCTGTCGGGCGTGCCCTTCCTGGGCCCGATCGGCGCCGCGCGCGTCGGTTACAAGGATGGCGAATATCAGCTCAACCCGTCGCTGGACGAAGTGAAGACCGGCGAACTCGACCTGGTCGTCGCCGCCACCGGCAACGCGGTGATGATGGTCGAATCCGAAGCCAGGGAACTGTCGGAAGACGTGATGCTCGGTGCCGTCCTGTTCGCGCATGAAGCGAGCAAGAAGGTCGTCAACGCGATCATCGACCTGGCCGAGCAGGCCGCGAAGGATCCGTGGGAAGTCGCCAAGGGCGACGATCTGGAAGACCTGAAGAAGAAGCTCAAGAAGCTGATCGGCAAGGACATCACGGCCGCCTACAAGCTGACCGACAAGTCGGCCCGTTCCAACGCGCTGAACGAAGCCCGCGCCAAGGCGAAGGCGCAGTTCGCGGCCGACGGCCTCGACGCCCAGACCGTCATGGCCGGCATCAAGCTGACCAAGAAGCTGGAAGCCGAAATCGTGCGCGGCGCCATCCTGAAGGACGGCAAGCGAATCGACGGCCGCACCACGACGCAGATCCGCCCGATCGAGGCGATGGTGGGCTTCCTGCCGCGCACCCATGGTTCGGCGCTGTTCACCCGTGGTGAAACCCAGTCCATCTGCACCACCACGCTGGGCACCAAGGACGCCGAGCAGATGATCGACGGCCTGACCGGCGTTCATTATGAAAACTTCATGCTGCACTATAACTTCCCGCCCTATTCGGTCGGTGAAGTCGGCCGCTTCGGCGCGCCGGGTCGTCGTGAAGTCGGTCATGGCAAGCTGGCATGGCGTGCGCTGCACCCCGTGCTGCCGACCAAGGACGAGTTCCCCTACACCATCCGCGTGCTGAGCGACATCACCGAGTCCAACGGCTCGTCCTCGATGGCGACGGTGTGCGGTGGTTCGCTGTCGATGATGGACGCGGGCGTTCCGCTGAAGCGTCCGGTGTCGGGCATCGCCATGGGCCTGATCCTGGAAGGCAAGAATTTCGCTGTCCTCAGCGACATTCTGGGCGATGAGGATCATCTGGGCGACATGGACTTCAAGGTGGCGGGCACGGAAGCGGGCATCACCACCATGCAGATGGACATCAAGGTCGCCGGCATTACGCAGGAAATCTTCGAAGTCGCGCTGCGTCAGGCCAAGGAAGGCCGCGCCCATATCCTGGGTGAGATGAGCAAGGCGCTGTCCTCGACCCGCACCGAGCTGTCGGCCCATGCCCCGCGCATCGAGACGATCCAGATCGACAAGTCGAAGATCCGCGACGTCATCGGCACCGGCGGCAAGGTCATCCGCGAGATCGTCGCGGAAACCGGCGCCAAGGTCGACATCGACGACGAGGGCATCATCAAGATCAGCTCGTCCGACATCGCCCAGATCGAAGCCGCCAAGAAGTGGATTCTCGGCATCGTCGAGGAAGCGGAAGTCGGCAAGATCTACAACGGCAAGGTCGTCAACATCGTCGATTTCGGTGCGTTCGTGAACTTCATGGGCGGCAAGGACGGTCTCGTCCACGTCTCCGAAATGAAGAATGAGCGCGTCGAAAAGCCGACCGACGTCGTGTCGGAAGGCCAGGAAGTGAAGGTCAAGGTCCTCGAAATCGATCCGCGCGGCAAGGTTCGCCTGTCGATGCGCGTCGTCGATCAGGAAACCGGCGAGGAACTGGAAGACACCCGTCCGGCCCGCGAACCGCGTGAACCGCGCGGCGACCGTGGGGATCGTGGCGATCGCGGTCGTGGTCCGCGCCGTGACGGCGGCGACCGTGGCGGTCGCGGTGGTGATCGGGGCGGCGATCGCGGCCCGCGCCGTGATCGTGGCCCGCGCAACGAAGGCGGCAAGGGCGGTGATGACGATGGCTCCAACGCCGGTCTGCCCGACTTCCTGACGCAGGACTGATCGATCCGATCAGCGTCGCGTCGACGTGAACAAAAAAGGGGCGTCCGGTCGAACCGGGCGCCCCTTTTTTGTCGCAAAAGCGATCCGGCGACTGATTTCGATCAATGCGCAGGCGTAAGGTTCTGCTACTGTAACAAAACGCCACCCTGGGGATCGCGATGCAGAGGAGCAACGAGCGCTTTGTCGAACGCCTGCCGCTCGTCCTCGACCGGCCGGTCTATGCCTATGCGCTGAGCCTGATCTTCTGCGGTGTGGGGCTGATGCTGCGGTTCGCGGCCGATCCGCTGCTCCCCACTGGCTATCCCTTCGTCACCTTCTTCCCCGCCGTCATCCTCTCCTCCTTCCTTTTCGGCGTGCGACCGGGCATTTTTTCCGCGATCCTGAGCGGCGTCGCCTCCTGGTATTTCTTCATCCCGCCGCTTTTCGGCTTCACGCTCAATCCGGCGGTGGTGGTGGCGATGCTTTTCTATTCGGGGGTCGTCGCGATCGACATCCTGCTGATCCACTTCATGCAGCGCGCCAATTTCAACCTCGCGGTGGAGCGGGAGCGGAGCCGGGCGCTGGCGGAAAATCGCGAGCTGCTGTTCCACGAGCTTCAGCATCGCGTATCCAACAATTTGCAGGTGGTCGCCGCGATGCTCTCGCTCCAGCGCCGCCATGTCGATCATGACGTGGCGCGCCGCGCGCTGGACGACGCTTCGGAACGGCTGGCGCTGGTGGGGCGGATCAGCCGCGCGCTCTACGATCCTTCGGGCGTGGGACAGGATGTGCGCAGTTTCCTGACGACGCTGGCCCGCGACGTGCTCGACGCCAGCGGGCGGCAGGATATCCGGCTGACCGTGGCGGCGCCCGCCGGCCTGACGCTGGACGCCAATACCAGCATCCCGCTGGCGCTGGTCGTCGCCGAAGCGGTCAGCAACGCCATCGAACATGGCCTGCCCGACCGGGCGGGGCGGATCGAGGTCGTGCTGGCGATGGAGGAAGCGGGGATGAGCCTGCGGATCGTCGATGACGGGCATGGCGTCGCGCCGGAGGTCGATGCGGCCAAGAGCGGATCCCTGGGCCTGCGTATCGCCAACGCCCTGGCGGGCCAGCTTGGCGGCAGCTTCGCACTGGAACCGGGGCAGCCGCGCGGGGCGATCGCCCGGCTCGATTTGCCGCTCCGGACCGCCTGTTGAACGTCCCGCCATTCTGCCGCTTGGCGACGGCGATCCGCTCGGCTATGACCCGCTCCATGTTGACGAAAAACCTGACGCGCATGGGCGCGGTCACCGCCTCGATCATGCTCGCCGCCCTGCTCTCGGGTTGCTCGACTTCGAAGAACAAGGCCGACACCCTCTATGTCGCCCGCGACGTGTCGACCCTCTACAACAGCGGCAAGGCGCGCCTCGATCGCGGCCAGTATAAGCTCGCCGCCGCCCTGTTCGACGAGGTGGAGCGCCAGCATCCCTATTCGCCGTGGGCGCGCCGCGCGCAGCTCATGTCGGCGTTCAGCTATTATATGAACCGGGACTATCCGGAATCCATCTCGGCCGCGCAGCGCTTTCTGTCGATCCACACCGGCAACAAGGATGCGCCCTACGCCTATTATCTGATCGCGCTCTGCTATTATGAGCAGATGGCCGACGTCACCCGCGACCAGAAGATCACGCAACAGGCGCTGGACGCGCTGGGCGAACTGATCCGCCGCTATCCCGACACGCGCTACGCTGCTGATGCCCGGCTGAAGGTCGACCTGGTGAATGATCACCTGGCCGGCAAGGAGATGGAGATCGGCCGATTCTACCAGCGTCGCGGCCAGTGGCTCGCCGCCACGCTGCGCTTCCGCACCGTGATCGACAAATATCAGACCACCACCCACACGCCCGAGGCGCTGGAGCGTCTGGTCGAATCCTATCTCTCGCTCGGCATCCCTGCCGAAGCGCAGAAGGCCGCCGCCGTGCTGGGCCGCAACTATCCCGGCAGCAAATGGTATGAGCGCAGCTACAAGCTGATGCAGGAACATGGCGGCAAGGCCTGATCCTTCTTGTTCCCCTCCCGTTTGCGGGAGGGGCTAGGGGTGGGCCGCGAGCGTAGCGAGCGTTCAGCCTCGGCGTCCCGCAGCGCCGCTTCGCGGCGCACCCACCCCCGACCCCTCCCGCAAGCGGGGAGGGAGAGTTTCCTGCTTTGCTGACCGCGCTCGCCATCCGCAATGTCGTGCTGATCGAGGCGCTGGACCTGGAGTTCGGCGCCGGCCTGTCCGTGCTGACCGGCGAGACGGGCGCGGGCAAGTCGATCCTGCTCGATTCGCTGGGGCTGGCGCTGGGCGCGCGCGCCGACACCGGCCTCGTCCGCAATGGCGAGGCGCAGGCGAGCGTCGTCGCCGCGTTCGAGCCGCCCGCCGCCGATCATCGCGCCACGGCGCTGCTGGTCGAGAATGGCATCGACATCGAACCGGGCGAGCCTTTGCTGATCCGCCGGCTGGTGAAGGCCGATGGCGGCAGTCGCGCCTTCGTCAACAACCAGCCCTGTTCGGCGGCATTGCTGCGCGACCTTGGCGGATCGCTGGTCGAGATTCATGGCCAGCATGACGATCGGGGCCTGCTCAACCCGCGCGGCCACCGCGCGCTGCTCGACAGCTATGGCCGGTGCGAGGCCGAAGCGGTCGCCGCCGCCCATGCCGCCTGGCGCGCGGCCGCCAGTGCGCTCGGTGAGGCCCGCGCGATCGTCGACAATGCCGCGCGCGACCGCGATTATCTGACCCATGCGGTCGAGGAATTGCGCAAGTTCGATCCGCAGGCCGGCGAGGAAGCGGCGCTGGCTGAGGAGCGCGCGACCATGCAGAAGGGCGCGCGCCTGTCCGACGACCTCAGCGCCGTCAGCGACTGCCTGACCGGAACGGACGGCGGCCTTGCCCAGTTGCGACAGGCCGCGCGCCGGCTCGACCGCATTGCGGGGGAAGAACCGCTGCTGACCGCCGTGCTCGAAGCGCTCGACCGCGCCGTGGTGGAGGCGGGAGAGGCGGAGGACCGGCTCGTCGAAGCCGCCGAGGCGCTGAGTTTCGACCCCGCGCGCCTCGACGTGATCGAGACGCGGCTGTTCGACCTGCGCGGCCTGGCCCGCAAGCATCAGGTCGCGCCCGACGACCTTGCCGCCCTGCGCGATGAGATGGCGGCGAAGTTGGCCGCGATCGAGGGCGGGGAAGAGCATATCGCGACGCTGGAGGCCGATCTCGCAGCGAAGGCGGCTGCCTATCGCGCCGCAGCGCAGGCGCTGTCGGCGGAACGCCAGTTGGCCGCCGGCCGGCTTGACGCGGCCGTCGCCGGCGAACTCGCGCCGTTGAAGCTTGATGCCGCCCGCTTCCGCACGGTGGTCGCGCAACTGGACGAAGGCCAGTGGAGCGCACAGGGCATGGACCGGGTCGAATTCGAAATCTCGACCAACCCTGGCGCGCCCTTCGCGCCGTTGGCGAAGATCGCGTCGGGCGGCGAATTGTCGCGCTTCATCCTCGCCTTGAAGGTCGCGCTGGCCGAACGGGGCGGGGCGGATACGTTGATCTTCGACGAGATCGACCGGGGTGTGGGCGGCGCGGTGGCGGACGCCCTCGGGGAGCGCCTCTCGCGGCTCGCCCGCAGCAACCAGATCCTGGTCGTCACCCACAGCCCGCAGGTCGCCGCGCGCGGCGCGGGCCATCTGCTGATCGCGAAATCCAGCGACGGCACGGTGACGCGCACCGGCGTCCACGCGCTGGACGACCGCGAACGCCGCGAGGAAATCGCACGGATGCTGTCGGGGGCCGAGATCACGGCGGAGGCAAGGGCGCAGGCAGAGCGGTTGCTGGAGGCTTGACTCCCCCTTCCGTTCGGTTCGAGCTTGTCGAGAACCTTGCGCAAGGTTCTCGACAAGCTCGAACCGAACGGGGAGAAGGGTGCATGACCCATAACCGCAGAGATATGCTCGGCCTCACCGCCGCTGCCATGGCCGCCGCCGCCGTCCCAGCCGCCGCGCAGGAGGCAAAGCCCAGATTCGGCCTGATCGGGCAGATGCTTAGCGCACCCGGCAAGCGCGACGAACTGGTCGGCTATTTGAAGGACGCCATCGGCGCGATGCCGGGCTGCCTGTCCTATGTCGTGGCGCTCGACACCGCCAATTCCGACGCCATCTGGATCACCGAAGTCTGGGACAGCCGCGAAAGCCATGCCGCGTCGCTCAAACTCCCCGCTGTCCGCGCCGCCATCGCCAGGGCAAAGCCGATCATTGCGGGCTTCCCCCAGCATTTCGAGACGGTGCCGGTAGCGGGAATCTGAAGCCGGGGCTAAAGCATCCCCATGACCGATCCCGCGACCCTCACCGAAGCCGAAGCCGCCAACCGCCTGATGCGCCTTGCCAAGGAGCTGGCGCGGCATAACCGGCTCTATCATGATCAGGATGCGCCCGAGATCAGCGACGCGGATTATGACGCGCTGATCCGCGAGAATAACGCGCTGGAGGCCCAGTTCCCGCACCTGATCCGCGCCGATTCACCCAATGCGCAGGTGGGCGCGGCCGCGACGTCGACGCTGAAGAAAGTGCCCCATGCCGTCCGCATGATGAGCCTCGACAACGGCTTTTCCGACGAGGACATTGCCGAATTTCTCGCCCGCGTCCGCCGCTTCCTCGCGCTGCCGGAGGCCGAACCGCTGGCGCTGACCGCCGAACCGAAGATCGACGGCCTGTCCTGCTCGCTGCGCTATGAGCAGGGCGAACTGGTGCTGGCCGCGACCCGTGGCGACGGTATGACGGGCGAGGATGTCACCGCGAATGTCCGCACCATCGCCGACATTCCGCAGCGCCTGGCCGGCCCGAACATCCCCGACCTGTTCGAAGTCCGGGGCGAGGTCTATATGGCGAAGGATGATTTCGTCGCGCTGAACGAGCGGCTGCTGGCCGAAGCCGGCGAGCCGGAAAAGGCGCGCCAGTTCGCCAATCCGCGCAACGCCGCCGCCGGATCGCTGCGCCAGAAGGACGCCACCGTCACCGCCAGCCGCCCACTGCGCTTCCTGGCCCATGGCTGGGGGGCGCACAGCGCGCTGCCCGCCGACACGCAACTGGGGGTGATGCAGGCGATCGCCGGCTGGGGCCTGCCGGTGTCGGCCATGCTCGCCTGCGTCGACAGCCTCGACGCGCTGATCGCCCATTATCGCGCGATCGAGGCGGCGCGCGCCGACCTGCCCTTCGATATCGACGGCGTGGTCTACAAGGTCGACCGGCTCGACTGGCAGCAGCGGCTGGGCTTCGTCGCCAAGGCGCCGCGCTGGGCCATCGCCCATAAATTCCCCGCCGAACGGGCACAGACGACGCTGGAGGCCATCGACATCCAGGTCGGACGCACCGGCAAGCTGACCCCGGTGGGCCGCCTCACCCCCGTCACCGTGGGCGGCGTGGTCGTCTCCAATGTGACCTTGCACAATGCCGATGAGATTGCGCGGCTTGGCGTCCGCCCCGGCGACCGCATCGTCGTCCAGCGTGCGGGCGACGTCATCCCGCAGGTGGTCGACAATCTCACCCGCGACGAGCCGCGCGATCCCTTCCATTTCCCGACCCATTGCCCGGTCTGTCAGTCCGAAGCGGTGCGTGAGGAGGAAGAGGTCGATTATCGCTGCACCGGCGGCCTGATCTGCCCGGCCCAGCGCTTCGAACGGCTGCGTCACTTCGTCAGTCGCGGCGCGCTGGATATCGAAGGGCTGGGAGAGAAGACGATCCAGGAATTTCTCGACCTGGGCTGGGTCACCGAACCGGCCGATATCTTCCGCCTCAAGAAATATGGCTCGGAGCTGCTTGGCCGTGAGGGGTGGAAGGAAAAGTCGGTCGACAATCTGCTCGCCGCGATCGAGGCGAAGCGCCAGCCCGACGCCGCGCGTCTGCTGTTCGGCCTGGGCATCCGTCATGTCGGCGCGGTGACGGCGCGCGATCTGTTGAAGCGTTATACGACGCTGCCGGGCGTTCGCGCGTTGGCGCAGGAAATCATCGCCCTGCGCGACGCGGCCGATCCGGCGGAAACGCAGGCAAAGCGCGACAAGGCGATCGCCGAGCATATCGGCGTCGAGAATGTCGGCGCGGCGGTGGGCCATGCGCTCGCGGACTTCTTCCACGAGCCGCATAATGTGGAGGCGTGGGACGATTTGCTGAGCGAGGTGTCGCCGCCCGATTATGTGGTGGAGACCACCGCCAGCGCGGTCACGGGCAAGACGGTCGTGTTCACCGGCAAGCTGGAGACGATGAGCCGCGACGAGGCCAAGGCACAGGCCGAACGGCTGGGCGCGAAGGCGGCCGGATCGGTCAGCGCCAAGACCGATCTGGTCGTGGCGGGGCCGGGCGCGGGCACCAAGCTGAAGCAGGCGACCGCGCTGGGGATCGAGGTGATCACCGAAGAGGCATGGGCGGAAATCGTCAAGGCGGCAGGATAAATCTGCCGGGCTGGGACGAGTTAACCGGCCCTCCGTTCGTTTCGAGCCTAGTCGAGAAACGGATAGCGCATCCCAGCGTTTCTCGACACGCTCGAAACGAACGGGCTTTGAGGGAATTTGAAGCAGGCAAGGTCAGCCAAGAAAAAGGCCGCCAAAGGCGACCTTTTCCCCAAGCCGGATAGCGAAAATCCCGCCCCCTCAGAACACCGGCATGTTCGCCGGATCGTCCGGGTCCGCGACCGGCGTGGGGATGGGCGACACCGACGAGTGGATGCCGCATTCCACCTTGTCCCAGCCGCGCCAGCGGCCCGCGCGCGGGTCTTCGCCGGGCAGCACCTTGGACGTGCAGGGTTCGCAGCCGATCGACAGATAGCCCTGGCTCTCAAGCGGATGGCGCGGCAGGTCATGCTCGGCGAAATAGGCTTCCAGATCGGCCTTGGTCCAGTCGCCCAGCGGGTTGAGCTTCAGCCGGCCATCCTCCACCTCGAAGCGGGGCAGGTTCTGGCGCGTCACCGACTGGAACGCCTTGCGGCCCGAAATCCAAGCGTCCAGGCCATCCTTGGCGCGCTTCATCGGTTCCACCTTGCGGATGTCGCAGCAGCCGTCGGGGTCATAGGACCAGCGAAGGCCCGTCTCGTCCTTCTTCGCGATCACGTCGGCCAGCGGCGCGATCGTCCGGCTGTCGGTGAAGCCCATCCGGGCGATGAGCGTGTCGCGATAGTTCAGCGTCTCGGCGAACATCTTGAGCGTATCGACGAAGATCACCGGAACATTCCGGTCCGCCCTGGCCACCAGATCGAGCAGCACCGCGCTTTCCGTGCCGAAGGAGGAGACGACGGCGACATTGCCGGCGAGGCCTTCCGCGAACACGGTCCTGAGCATGGTCAGCGTATCGACGCCCTCGAACCGCGCGTTGAGCGCGTCGGCTTGCGCCTGGGTGAAGGCGGGGCGGGTGTCGATCACATCAATCTGGCGGGCGGGTTCAGCCATCTATTTTCTCCGGGTGCCGTTTCGCCCAGACGGGGCTACGGCCATCGATCGCCTTCTGATAGACGTCGGCATAGCGACCCAGCGCGCGCTCCACGGCGGCGTCATCCAGCGGCTTTGCGGGATGGAAGCTGTCGAAGCCGCAGCGGCGCATGGCATTGATCTGGTCGACCAGCACATCGCCCACGGCGCGCAGTTCGCCCCGATAGCCCGATTCGCGCAGGATGCGGGCGGCCGAATAGCCGCGCCCGTCGCCATAGGCCGGGAAGTTCACCTCGACGAGGGAGAGCCGGTCGAGGAAAGGCAGCAATTCGCGTGCATCCTCGCCCGCCTCGATCCGCACCGCGGTCGAGTTGGACTGGCCGGTGAAGGATTCGACCGTGACGGCCGGTTCCTGCGCGGCTTCGCCGTCGCGGAAGGAGAGGAACTCAACCATAGATCGCCTCCTTGAAGGGCTTCATGCCGATGCGGCGATAGGTGTCGAGGAAGCGCTCCCCGTCGGTGCGTTCGGCGAGATAGATGTCCGTGACTTTCTCGATCGCGTCGACCACGCCGTCCTCGGAGAAGCCGGGACCGGTGATCTGGCCGAGCGACGCATCCTCCGCGCCCGATCCGCCGAGCAGGAGCTGGAAATTCTCCACGCCCTTCCGGTCGACGCCCAATATGCCGATATGGCCGGCATGATGGTGACCGCAGGCGTTGATGCAGCCCGAAATCTTGAGCTTCAGTTCGCCCAGTTCCGCCTGACGCTCGGCATCGGCGAAGCGCTGCGCGATCTTCTGCGACAGCGGGATCGAGCGCGCATTGGCGAGCGCGCAATAATCGAGGCCAGGGCAGGCGATGATGTCGGTGATGAGGTCCAGATTGGCTTCGGCCAGACCCGCTTCCTCCAGCTTCTGCCAGATGGTGTAAAGGTCGGCCTTCTTCACATGCGGCAGGACCAGATTCTGCGCATGGGTGACGCGGATTTCATCGAACGAATAGCGCTCGGCAAGAGCGGCGACCAATTCGATCTGCTCGGCCGACGCATCGCCGGGAATGCCGGTCAGCGGCTTCAGGCTGATATTGACGATCGCATAGCCCGGCTGTTTGTGCGTCGCGACCTGCCGGTCGACCCACAGGGCGAAGGCCGGGTCGCTGCGGTCGATGTCCTCGCTGAGGCCCGTTTCATAGGCGGGCGCGGCGAAGAAGGCGCGGATGCGGTCCAGTTCCTCGGTCGGCGGGTTGATGCCAAGGGTCCGCATATGCGCGAACTCCTCCTCGACCTGACGCTTATATTCTTCGACGCCGATTTCGTGGACGAGGATCTTGATCCGCGCCTTATATTTATTGTCGCGGCGGCCGTAGCGATTATAGACGCGCAGGCAGGCTTCCAGATAGGAGACGATCTCCTCTTCGGGCACGAAATCGCGGATCAGCGGGGAGACCATCGGGGTGCGGCCCATGCCGCCGCCGGCATAGACTTCGGCGCCGATCACGCCATCCTTGGACACCAGCTTCAGGCCGATATCGTGCAGGCGCATCGCCGCGCGATCGTCGTCCGACGCGATCACCGCGATCTTGAACTTGCGCGGCAGATAGGTGAATTCCGGGTGGAAGCTCGACCATTGGCGCAGCAGTTCGGCCCAGGGGCGGGGGTCCGCCACCTCGTCGGCACTGACGCCGGCATATTGGTCCGAACTGATGTTGCGGATGCAGTTGCCGCTGGTCTGGATGGCGTGCATTTCGACCGTCGCCAGCTCGGCGAGAATGTCGGGCGCGTCGGCCAGCTTGATCCAGTTGTACTGGAGGTTCTGGCGCGTGGTGAAGTGGCCATAGCCCTTGTCATATTTCGCCGCGATCTCGCCCAGCTTGCGCATCTGCTTGCCGCTCAGCGTGCCATAGGGGATGGCGACGCGCAGCATATAGGCGTGCAGTTGCAGATAGAGGCCGTTCATCAGCCGCAGCGGCTTGAACTGGTCCTCGGTCAGGGCGCCGGACAGGCGGCGCTGCACCTGGTCGCGAAATTCCTCGACACGGGCGTCGACGATGGACTGGTCATAGCTGTCATAGCGATACATGGTCAGATCACCCAGTTGCCGGCATCGGCGTCATTTGGTTTGAGGTTCAGGTCGGGGCGCACCGTCGGGCCGCGCGCGCGGATGCGATCCTTGATATGGGCCGGGCGGACGCCTTCGTCGGTGACGGTCGCGTCGATCACATAGGCGCCCACGACGCGCAGCGCGGCTTCCTCGGTGCGGGCGAGGTCGTCGCCATGCTCGCCGACATCGACGCTGTCGCCGACCTGCCGCGACCAGCCGTCGCCCGCCCACCAGATGACGTCGCCGCTCACCAGGTCATTGCCCGTCAATATCTTCATTCTACCCTTTTCCAATCTGGCCTTTTCCCGTTGGGGCCGGTCGTTGCCGAACCTTCCATGTTCCGTGCCATGTCGCGATAGGCGATCAGGCTATCGCGCGCCAGCGCAAGGGCCGCCACCTCGCCGACCACGATCAGGGCCGGGCTTTTCACCTCTTCCCGCGCCACCATGTCGCCCAGGTCGGCGAGCAGGGTGCGCAAGGTCCGCATGTCGGCGCGCGTGCCATTTTCCAGCACCGCCACCGGAATGGCGGGTGACACGCCATCGGCGATCAGCTTGTCGGCGATGTCGGCGGCGGTCGCGACGCCCATATAGATGACGAGCGTGCGGCCCTTGCCCGCCAGTCCCGACCAGTCCTGATCGGTCAGCCCCTTGCACTGGCCCGCAACGAAGCTGACCGCGCTCGACGCCTCGCGGTGGGTGAGGGGGAGTTGCGCCTGCGCCGCGCTGCCGATCGCGGCGCTGATGCCCGGCACCACCTCCACCGGCACGCCTGCCGCGCGGCAGGCGTCGACTTCCTCGCCGCCCCGGCCGAAGATGAAGGGATCGCCGCCCTTCAACCGCACGACGTTGCGCCCTTCGCGGGCGAGATCGACGAGCAGGGCGTTGATCCCCTCCTGCGGCATGGAATGGCGGCTGCGCTGCTTGGCGACGGAAATGCGTTCGGCTTGCGGAGAGGCGAGGGCGAGGATGGCGTCCGACACCAGCCCGTCATGCACGATCACGTCGGCTGCGGCGATCAGGCGCGCGGCCTTCAGCGTCAACAGGTCCGGATCGCCCGGTCCGGCGCCGACCAGATGGACGGTAGCAGGTGCATGTTCAGCCATGCTGGCCCACATGGCGAATGCGCCGCGCGAGTTCAATTCAGAATGGGTATGGCGGGGATTAGGAAATGTTTTTGCGTGGTGGGGGGATAGGGAGGCGAGGTCTCGACGGAGTGGCTATAAGCAACCCTGGATGCTGACTTTCGTCAGCATGACGGGAGTGGGTAGTTAGCGGTCCGTCCGCTTTGAAGAGACGATAGCCGGTAACGGCCGTTCAGCGCAGCGTGCACCCGTGCCTATTAATAATATTCATGATAGACTTATGTCGTCTAGTTCTTGCTCCCGTATTATTCGGCCTGCGTAATCTGCTCCGCTACTAACTCGGTTCGTTTTCCGTCAAAGAAGAGGAGGCCACGCACCCTAACTTTATACTTTGGCCACCCCTCGCCATTGCCCGCTCGATGGAAATCCATGCGCAGTGCGTCGTCCGTGGCGTTTGGCGTTAGTTGGAAAGAGCGGCCGATCACGCGCCTATCGTCGGACACGAACGCCGTGACCTCCCGTCCTAATGTCAAAGTGCCGACGGCATCAACGCGGGTGACAGTCTTCGCGCATTCCGAAGGGCGCAATCTTGTTGAAATGAGGCCGCCAAACAGGCGATCCCAGAGGACAATTCCACATGGTTGGAAACGAAGAGATGCGTACCAAATCGAGAACGCCAAGAGCCATAAGAGGCAAATACAAAGGGCGAACCACAATAAGCCCTTGCCCAAAATCTTCACCGGCAAATTAAATAGCGCCTTCATCGAAGCCCCCTTATCACAACCTACGATGGCATAGGCGATGAATGTCCGCAAACGGGCGAGGCAACGTCACGCAGTTACGGCAAAAATGGTCGCTTTCAGATGGTCGGAATAGACGGATCGGGTCAGGATCGAGGGGGCTTTACCCACCCCCCGGCGAATTATGCCCGCCCGCCGGCACCGGCCCGCCGCTCGGCGCATGGCCATGGTCGGGATTGCTGTCCCAGTCGATATGATAGAGGTCGAACCGCCGGTCGCGCAGGTTACGTACCGTGCCCTCGGCGCGCGCCCAGCTGAGGTCGGCCAGATTGACGTCCGCCATGGTCAGCGTCTCGACATTCTCGGTCGATTCCGCCGCGATGCCGTCGCGCGCGAAGGGCAGGTCGCAGGGCGTGAGGATCGCGCTTTGGGCATATTGGATGTCCATATTGTCGACATTGGGCAGGTTGCCGACATTGCCCGACATGACGACATAGCATTGATTTTCGATCGCCCGGGCCTGCGCGCAATAGCGCACGCGCATATAGCCGAGCCGCGAGTCGGTGCAGAAGGGCACGAAGATGATGCGCGCGCCCTGATCGACGAGCCGCCGGCCCAGTTCGGGAAATTCGCTGTCGTAACAGATGAGCACGCCGATCGGACCGCAGTCAGTCTGGATGACGTCGAGCGCGTCGCCGCCCTTGATGTTCCACCAGAAGGCTTCATTGGGGGTCGGGTGGATCTTTTCCTGCGTATGGACCGATCCATCCCGAAGGGCGACATAGGCGATATTCTGGATGTCGCCATCGTCGGCGCGGGTCGGGTGGGAGCCGCCGATGATATTGATATTATATTCCAGCGCCATCCGCGTCAGTTCCTTGGTCAGGCGCGGGGTGTAGCCGGTCAGCCGGTCGATCGCTTCGATAGGGGAAAGCTTCTTCGTCTCGAAGGACAGGAGCGGCAGGGTGAACAGTTCGGGAAAGACGATGAAGTCGGAGCGATAGTCCGCCGCCACGTCGACGAAATATTCGATGTTGCGGACGAATTCGTCGAAATCCTTCACCGCGCGCGCCTGAAGCTGGCAGGTGGCGAGGCGGACGCTCTCGACCCCGCGCGGCACCCGCATCTCGGGGGCCTCGTCGGGATCGACATAGGGGTTGCGCCAGACCAGATGAGCGGCGTGGCCGTCCGACTGCCGGTCTTCCGGCAGATAATTTTCGAGGACGCCCAGCGGTTCGAACTGGTTCTTGAGCTGAAAGCTGATGACCTGATCGCGCAGCTTGCCCTGGACCACTTTCTCCAGATAGTCGGCCGGGCTGCCGGCGCGGCGCTTGGCGCGGGCATAGCCGGGCATCCGACCGGCGATGACGATGCCGTGCAGGTCCAGTTCCTCGGCTAGTTCCTTGCGCTCGTCATAGAGGCGCTGGCCGATGCGCAGCCCGCGCAGCTTCGGGTCCACCGCCATCTCATAGCCATAGAGCCATTCGCCCGCCGCGCTGTGCCGCGTGCCGAAGCCGTTGGCGGTGATCTCCTCCCAGTCATGATAGGAAAAGGCCATGCTCTTGCTGACGCGCATGGTGGCGCAATAGCCCACGACCCTGTTGTCATAGAGAGCGACGAAGCAGCCGGTCGGGAAATTGTTGATCTGCCCGCGCAGGGTGGCGAGCGAATAATTGGGCAGGCCGGGATAGACGCGGGCGATCAGCCGCTGGATACCACGCACGTCGGACGGCACGGCCGCGCGAACCTCCAGGCGTTTCTGGGCGGTGGTGGTCATCTGCTCGTCTCCTGCCTTCTCACCCGGAATTAGTCACGGAGGGATGGTCCCTCCCTCCGACCCGCCGGTCAGATACGAAAAAGGCGGCGCCGGGATGCGGCGCCGCCTCGTTCCGTTATCGAACTGAAACCGCAAGAGCGGTCATCAGTTCCAGCCCTTTAGGCCCACTGCCCCATTTCGGCTTCGAGGTTGACGCGGATCTGCTCGAAGAACTGCTCCGTGGTCATCCAGGCCTGATCCGGGCCGATCAGCAGCGCCAGATCCTTGGTCATCGCACCGCTTTCGACGGTCTTGATGCAGACCTTCTCCAGCGTTTCGGCGAAGCGCACGACATCGGGCGTCTCGTCGAACTTGCCGCGGAACTTGAGGCCGCCGGTCCAGGCGAAGATCGAGGCGATCGGGTTGGTCGAGGTCGCCTTGCCCTGCTGGTGCTGGCGATAGTGGCGGGTGACGGTGCCGTGCGCCGCTTCGGCTTCGACGGTCTTGCCGTCGGGCGAAAGCAGGACAGAGGTCATGAGGCCGAGCGAGCCGAAGCCCTGCGCGACCTGGTCCGACTGGACGTCGCCGTCATAATTCTTGCACGCCCAGACGAATTCGCCGCTCCACTTGAGCGCCGAGGCGACCATGTCGTCGATCAGGCGATGTTCGTAGACGATGCCGGCATCCTTGAACTTCTGCGCGAAGCCTTCGGTTTCGAACACTTCCTGGAACAGATCCTTGAAACGGCCGTCATAGGCCTTGAGGATGGTGTTCTTGGTCGACAGATAGACCGGCCACTTGAGGTTGAGGCCATAGTTGAACGAGGCGCGCGCGAAGTCGCGGATCGAATCGTCGAGATTGTACATCGCCATGGCGACGCCGGACGAGGGGAAGTTGAACACTTCGCGATCGATCGTCTCGCCATTTTCGCCTTCGAAGACGAGGCGCAGCTTGCCCGGGCCGGGCACCTTGATGTCGGTGGCGCGATACTGGTCGCCAAAGGCATGACGGCCGACGACGATCGGCTTGGTCCAGCCGGGGATCAGGCGGGGGACGTTGGAGATTACGATCGGCTCGCGGAAGACGACGCCGCCCAGGATGTTGCGGATCGTGCCGTTGGGCGACTTCCACATTTCCTTGAGGCCGAATTCTTCGACGCGGGCTTCGTCGGGGGTGATGGTGGCGCACTTCACGCCGACGCCATATTCCTTGATCGCGTTCGCGGAATCGATGGTGATCTGGTCGTTCGTCTCGTCGCGCTTCTCAACGCTGAGATCATAATATTTGAGGTCGATGTCGAGATAAGGGAGAATGAGGCGCTCGCGGATCCATTCCCAGATGATCCGGGTCATTTCGTCGCCGTCGATCTCCACGACGGGGTTTTTCACCTTGATCTTCGCCATAGCGCCTATTCGCTTTCTTCTGCTTGGGTGGAATATGGGGACGCCCTAGGGAAAGCGACGCCAATGTTCAACCATGGAAGGGCAGGAATCTGCCGCGTGCGGAGCCATGCGCCGGATCGGTCGTTGTCAGGGGAACGGTCTCTCCCTAAAGACGGTGCCCATGGAGAATGACGAGATCACGATTGCCGCCGGCGGCAATGTCAAATGGCGCTTCCCTTCGGTCCATCCGGAGGGGATGAAGTTCGGCCTGATCGCAGTGGCGATCACCGCTGTCCTGTTCCTGCTGGGGTGGGAGATACTGGGCTGGCTGATGGTCATGGTGTCGATCTGGGTCTTCGCCTTCTTCCGCGATCCCGTGCGCGCCGTGCCGCAGGATGAAGGGGCGGTCATCGCGCCCGCCGATGGTCTGGTGACGCTGATCCAGCGGGTGCCGCCGCCGCGCGAGATGGCGGGCGAAAACGGCCTGGGCGACCAGCCGCTGATCCGCGTGTCGATCTTCATGAGCGTGTTCGACGTGCATATCAACCGCACGCCGATCGGTGGGACGGTGAAGTCGGTCGTCTATATCTCCGGCAAATTCCTCAATGCCGACCTGGACAAGGCGAGCGAGGATAATGAGCGCCAGCATATATTGGTCGAGCGCCATGACGGGCTGCGCGTCGGCTTTACCCAGATCGCCGGCCTGGTGGCGCGGCGCATCGTGCCCTTCGTCAAGCCCGGCGACATGGTCGCGGCGGGGCAGCGCATCGGCCTCATCCGCTTCGGCAGCCGCGTCGACGTCTATCTGCCCGCCGGCACCGCCCCGCGCGTGATCCTGGGCCAGCGAACCATCGCGGGCGAAACCATCCTGGGTCAGATCGGCGACCGCCGCGTGGTGCCGGGCATTCAGCAGTGAGCATGGCTTTGCCTTTTATCTCCGTTCGGGCTGAGCCTGTCGCAGCCTCGCACTTCCTTTCGGAAGAAAAGGGCAGCCCCCTTCGGCGTCGCTCAGGTTCAAACGAGGCCCGTGACTCGTTTGAAGCTTCGACAAGCTCAGGGCGAACGGTAAAGTGGGCGGAGGCTCTGGGCGCATGAGCCGCCAGCGGCGCACGGTACCCCGCGGGCTGCGGCGGGGGATCACGCTGCGGATGCTGGCGCCCAATGCGGTGACGGCGATGGCGCTGTGCTTCGGCCTGACCGGAGTGCGCTACGGCATTTCGGGCGAGTGGGAGCGGGCGGTGCTGTCCATCCTGTTCGCCGGCGTGCTCGATGGTCTGGACGGCCGCATCGCCCGGTTGTTGCGGGGCGAAAGCCGGTTCGGCGCGGAACTGGACTCGCTGTCCGATTCGATCGCCTTCGGGGTCGCGCCTGCCCTGATCCTCTATCTCTGGTCGCTGCACGCCATGCCGAAATTCGGCTGGATCTTCGCGCTCGCCCATGCGCTGTCCTGCGCCCTGCGCCTGGCCCGCTTCAACGCGAATATCGACGCCGACGAACAGCCGCACAAATCGGCCGGCTTCCTGACCGGCGTGCCCGCGCCGGCGGGGGCGGGGCTGGCCTTCGTGCCGCTCTATCTCTGGCTGGTGACAGGTGAGACGTTTTTCCGCGCCTGGTATGTGGTCGCGCCCTGGACCGCCTTCACCGCTTTCCTGATGATCTCCAACATCGCCACCTATAGCTGGTCGGCGCTGCGGCTGCGCAAGCGCATCCGGCTGGAGGCGATCGCGGTGGCGGGGCTGCTGGCGGCCTTGCTCGTGACCGATCCCTGGCTCACCCTGCTGATCCTGTGCGGGTGCTATATCGTGCTCATTCCCTTCGGGATCATGTCCTACGCCAAGGTGAAGCGGCAGCGCGAGGCGGCGGCCGGCGCCATCTGACGATCAAGCCGCAACCATGTTTCCTGGCAGGGGCAGGCTCGTCTTGCGCAGGCCGTGCGTCACGCGGGGGCGGCTGACGCGGATATGATAGACTTGCGGCGTTTGCGGGATCGGCTGGAACAGCAGGGCGGCCACCATCTTGTCATGATAGGCCGCGAACATCCACGCGATGGTGCCGATCGCCAGCAGGAAGGCGGCGGAAAAGAGAGTCGCTGCAACAAGAGTGAACATATCGACCACTTTCTATCTTGCCATATGAACTTCATGGCGCATTATGGCGATGGAACGGCAGTTAAACCGGCTTTGTTCCACCTGTTCCCCTTATGTTCTCATTCGGGAACGGCGTCAACCCTTGCATTTGCTTTTTTTCGCGGCTAAAGGCGCGCCCATTCCACATGGGAATCAACATATCCGGTGCCTCGCCCGGCCTTTCAGGCTTTGGCTGGTTCCTGATTCCCAGAGGTAGCAACCGGAAGGAGAAAGATTATGGCGGCACCTGTCGTCACCATGCACCAATTGATCGAGGCTGGCGCCCATTTCGGCCACCAGACCCACCGCTGGAACCCGCGCATGAAGCCGTATATCTTCGGCGAGCGCAACGGCATCCACATTCTTGACCTGTCGCAGACCGTGCCCCTGTTCGGCCGCGCACTCGACTTCGTGTCGGCGACCGTCGCCGCCGGCGGCAAGGTGCTGTTCGTCGGCACCAAGCGCCAGGCGCAGGACCCCATCGCCGAAGCCGCCCGCAAGTCGGGCCAGCATTTCGTCAACCATCGCTGGCTGGGCGGTATGCTCACCAACTGGAAGACCATTTCCGGCTCGATCAAGCGTCTGAAGACCCTTGAGGAAAAGCTGTCGGGCGACACCCACGGCTTCACCAAGAAGGAAGTGCTCCAGATGACCCGCGAGCGCGAGAAGCTGGAACTGTCGCTGGGCGGCATCCGCGACATGAACGGCATTCCCGACGTCATGTTCGTGATCGACGCCAACAAGGAAGAGCTGGCGATCAAGGAAGCCAACACGCTGGGCATCCCGGTCGTCGCGATCCTCGATTCGAACGTCTCGCCCGACGGCATCGCTTTCCCGGTTCCGGCGAACGATGACGCCAGCCGCGCTATCCGCCTCTATTGCGACGCCATCGCGGCCGCCGCGACCAAGGGCAACCGTGGCGCGCAGCAGGCTTCGGGCGTCGATCTGGGCGCGCTGGACGAGCCGCTGGCTGAAGAAGTCGTTGTCGAAGCCTGAGAGCGTCGCACGACTGTAGGAATGACAGGCTAGGGCGCGCTCTTCGGGGACGCGCCCTGCCTCATATTTGAAACACTGAACTTTAGGAGCCGAAACATGGCCGAGATTACCGCTGCCGCCGTCAAGGAACTGCGCGACCGTTCGGGCGCGGGCATGATGGATTGCAAGAAGGCGCTCACCGAAGCCAATGGCGACATCGAAGCCGCGACCGACTGGCTGCGCGCCAAGGGCCTGGCCGCCGCGCAGAAGAAGTCGAGTCGCACCGCCGCCGAGGGCCTGGTCGGCGTCGCCGTCGCCGGCACCAAGGGCGTGGCCGTTGAAGTCAACAGCGAAACCGACTTCGTGGCCAAGAACGACCAGTTCCAGGATTTCGTCCGCACCGTTTCGGCCGTCGCGCTGGAAACCGGCGCTGCTGACGCCGAAGCGCTGACCGCGCAGACGCACCCGGCCGGCGGCACGATCGCCGAAAAGCTGGTGTCGAACGTCGCCACCATCGGCGAGAACCAGAATGTCCGCCGGGTCGGCCATGTCGAAGTGAGCGAAGGTGTCGTCGTCCCCTATGTCCATAACGCCGCTGCGCCTGGCCTGGGCAAGATCGGCGTGCTGGTTGCGCTGGAAGGCAACGCGCCCGCCGACGTGCTGGAGCCGCTGGGCAAGCAGCTCGCCATGCACATCGCCGCCGCTTTCCCGCTGGCGCTGTCGGCCGACGACATCGACCCGGCGCTGCTGGAGCGTGAACGCGCGATCGCCGCTGAAAAGGCCGCCGAATCGGGCAAGCCCGCCGAAATCGTCGCCAAGATGGTCGACGGCGCGGTCGCCAAGTTCGCCAAGGAACAGGCCCTGCTCAGCCAGTTGTTCGTGATGGACAACAAGACCCCGGTCGCCGACGTCGTCGCCAAGGCGGCGAAGGATGCCGGCGCGTCGATCACGCTCAAGAGCTACGTCCGCTTCCAACTGGGCGAAGGCATCGAGAAGGAAGTCAGCGACTTCGCCGCCGAAGTTGCCGCCGCCGCCGGCGTCTGATCGCCCGCGCGCGACAGGAAAAGGGAAGGGGCGTTCTCAAGGGGCGCCCCTTTTTCGTTGGACCTGTTTGTCGCTGACACCCGTTGTCGATCCGTGGCTTGCAGCGGTGGTTGATCTTTCCCTATGAAGAGGGCGCTGTCAGCGACAAACGCCCCTTGGCATCCCGGTTTTGCGCCTCTAATGTCCGCGCCGCTTCCCCCTGCCCATTACAAGGATTCTCGCCCCGCATGACCCGGCCAGCCTTCAAGCGCATCCTGTTGAAATTGTCCGGCGAAGTGCTGATGGGACAGGGGCAGTTCGGCATCGAACCCGCGACCGTGGCCCGTGTCGCCGGCGAGATCGCGGCGGCCAAGGACGCGGGATTTGAGCTCTGCGTGGTCGTGGGCGGCGGCAACATCTTCCGTGGGCTGGCGGGCGCGGCCGCCGGCTTCGATCGGGCGAGCGCCGACTATATGGGTATGCTCGCCACCGTCATGAACGCGCTGGCGGTGCAGAATGCGCTGGAGAAGCTGGGCTATGACACGCGCGTCCAGTCGGCCATTCCGATGGCGTCGGTGTGCGAACCCTATATCCGGCGCAAGGCCGTGCGGCACATGGAGAAGGGCCGGATCGTCATCTTCGCGGCGGGCACTGGCAGCCCCTTCTTCACCACGGACACCACGGCGGCGCTGCGCGCGGCCGAAATGAACTGCGACGCGCTGTTCAAGGGCACCAGTGTCGACGGCATCTACAATGCCGATCCCAAGAAGGTGGACGATGCGGTCCGCTATGAGGAGATCAGCTTCGACCAGGTGCTGAACGACAATCTGAAGGTCATGGACGCCAGCGCCATTGCGCTGTGCCGCGAAAATAATATTCCCATCGTCGTCTTCAACATCCGCGAGACGGGCAACCTGGCCAAGGTGCTCGCCGGGGATGGCGTGGCGACGATCGTGCAAAATCAGGAGCGTTGAACCACCATGCCGCAATATAACAAGGCCGACCTCGAACGCCGCATGGCCGGCGCGCTCGAATCGCTGAAGGGCGACCTGTCCGGCCTGCGCACCGGCCGCGCCAATATCCAGCTGCTCGATCCGGTCACGGTCGAAGTCTATGGCGCGCATATGCCGCTGAATCAGGTCGCAACCGTGTCGGCGCCCGAACCGCGGATGCTGTCGGTCCAGGTTTGGGACAAGAGCAATGTCGGTCCCTGCGACAAGGCGATCCGGTCGGCGGGTCTGGGCCTCAATCCGATCGTCGACGGCCAGACGCTGCGCCTGCCGATTCCCGACCTGACCGAGGAGCGCCGCAAGGAACTGGCCAAGCTCGCCAGCAAATATGCCGAAGGCGCGCGCGTCGCCGTGCGCAACGTCCGCCGCGACGGCATGGACAGCCTGAAGGCCGACGAGAAGAAGGGCGAAATCAGCGAAGACGAGCGCAAGCGCCTGGAAACCGAGGTCCAGAAGCTGACCGACGGAAGCATCGCGGATATCGACGCGGCGGCGAGCGCGAAGGAAAAGGAAATCCTCGGCCAGTAAGCCGGGGCTTTCTTTTCGCGGCCAAAGCACGCATGTCTTTCTGATGGCCACACAAGCCAAGCCCGATTTCACCCGCGTCGCGCCTGCCCATGGCGCGCGTCACGTCGCCATCATCATGGACGGCAATGGCCGCTGGGCGAAGAAGCGGTTGCTGCCGCGCATCGCCGGCCATCGCGCCGGGGTGGAGGCGGTGCGCCGCGTCGCCCGCGCGGCGCAGGATATGGGCCTCGAATGCCTGACGCTCTATGCCTTCTCCTCGGAGAATTGGAAGCGGCCCGCGGCCGAAGTGTCCGATCTGATGGGACTGCTGCGCCATTTCATCCAGTCGGACATCGAGGAATTTCATGCCAATGACGTGCGGCTGCGGGTGATCGGCAATTATCGCGCGCTCGAACCGTCGCTGGTCGACCTGATCGAAAGCGCGATGGCGCGCACCGCCGACAATAGCGGTCCGGTGATCGCGATCGCGCTCAACTATGGCGCGCAGGACGAGATGGTCCGCGCGGCGCAGCGTTTGGCCGAGCGCGTGGCGAAGGGCGAACTGGCGGCGCAGGATATCGGCATCGCCGCGATCGACGCCGAACTGGACACCGCCGACCTGCCGCCGCTCGACCTGCTGGTCCGCACCTCGGGCGAGCAGCGGCTCAGCAATTTCATGCTGTGGCAGGCGGCCTATGCCGAACTCTATTTCACCGACATGCTTTGGCCCGATTTCGATGGGCGGGCATTGGCGCAGGCGCTGGACGCCTTTCGCCTGAGGGACCGCCGGTTCGGCGGATTGTGATCCTATGACGAGCGAATTGCGCACCCGCACCATTGTCGGCGTCGCGCTGATCGCGGTGGCGCTGGGTGCCCTGCTGGCAGGCGGGCTGCTGTTCTGGCTGCTGCTGGTGGTCGCCGGCGTGCTGATGCAGGGCGAATGGGGCGACCTGACCGGCGCCACCCCCGACCAGCGCAAGGCGGCGATGTTTGCCGTGTCGATCCCCCTGGCGCTGCTGTGCCCGCTGGCCGCCGGCATCGACTGGCCGGTATTGATGGCCGGGGCGGGGGCCTTCTTCTTCGTCGCCTTCACCAGCCGCAACCTGAAGCTGGCGCTGGGCATTCCCTATATCTGCGTGCCGATCACCGCGCTCCAATATCTGCGGGCGGAAGAACCCTATGCCTATGGGCTGCTGCTCGCCTTCTGGGCGCTGTCGCTGGTGTGGGCGACCGATATCGGCGCCTATTTCGCCGGCCGCTCGATCGGCGGGCCGAAGCTGGCGCCGCGCATCAGCCCGTCCAAGACCTGGTCGGGTCTGGCGGGTGGCGTATTGGCGGCGCTGGTGCTGGGCTTCCTGCTGCACCGCTTCGCCGGCCTGCCGATCCAACTCGCCGCCGCGAGCGGGTTGCTGGCGGTGGCGGCACAACTGGGCGATCTGCTGGAAAGCGCGATGAAGCGCCGGGCGGGGGTGAAGGACAGCGGAACGTTGCTGCCCGGCCATGGTGGCGTGATGGACCGGCTGGACGGCGTGGTCGCCGCCGCGCCGCTCGCCACATTGCTCTATCTGATCCTGGTGCAGGGCGGATGAAGCGCGTTTCCATCTTCGGCGCCACAGGGTCGGTGGGGCTGTCGACGCTGGATTTGGTCCGGCGCGATCCCGATGCCTATCGGGTCGTCGCGCTCACCGCCAACAGCGATGTGGACAATCTCGCGGCGCAGGCGCGCGCGACGGGTGCGCAGATCGCGGTGATCGGGCAGGAGCGGCTTTACGGAGCCCTGAAGGACGCGCTCGCCGGATCGGGGATCGAGGCGGCGGCTGGCGAGGACGCGCTGGTCGAGGCGGCGGCGCTGGGCGCGGACTGGACCATGGCGGCGATCGTCGGCTGCGCGGGGCTGCGGCCCACCATGGCGGCGCTCAAGGCCGGCGGCACCGTGGCGCTGGCCAACAAGGAATCGCTGGTGTCGGCCGGTGGGCTGATGATGGAGGCGGCGCACGCCGCCGACGCGACCCTTCTGCCCGTCGACAGCGAGCATAATGCAATTTTCCAGTGCCTTGCTGACAATAGTTTAGATGCCGTCTCAAGGATCATTCTGACCGCGAGCGGCGGCCCGTTCCGCACGCGCAGCCGCGCCGAGATGGCCGGCATCACCCCGGCGCAGGCGGTGGCGCATCCCAACTGGTCGATGGGCGCGAAGATCAGCGTCGACAGCGCGACGATGATGAACAAAGGGCTGGAACTGATCGAGGCGGCCTATCTCTTCCCGGTCGGGCTGGACCGGATCGAGATACTGGTCCATCCGCAGTCGGTGATCCATTCGATGGTCGAATATCGCGACTGTTCGACGCTGGCACAACTCGGTTCACCCGATATGCGCATCCCCATCGCCCATGCGCTGGCCTGGCCCGGCCGGATCGCGACCCCGTGCCAGCCGCTCGACCTAGCGCGGATTGGCAGGCTCGACTTCGAAGCGCCTGATCCCGAACGCTTTCCGGCGATTCGCCTGACCCGCGCGGCAGCGGCCGAGGGTGGGGCGGCTCCGGCCATTCTCAATGCCGCCAATGAGGTGGCGGTCGCCGCTTTCCTGGCCGGCCGCATCGGCTTCCTTGATATTGCCATGATTGTGGAGGATGTGTTGGAACGGTATAGCGCTCCGGAACCCGACACGATCGACGATGTGCTGGCGGCGGATGCGCAGGCGCGCCGACAGGCGGGCCAAGTGATGGAAAGATTGACGGCTTGATCCAGAATCCCGGTTTCCTGTTGACCGTTCTCGCCTTCGTGGCGGTCATCGGACCGCTCGTCTTCGTGCATGAGCTGGGCCATTATCTGGTCGGCCGCTGGTGCGGGGTGAAGGCGGAGGCCTTTTCCATCGGATTCGGCCCGGAGCTGTTCGCCTGGGTCGACCGGCGCGGCACCCGCTGGCGCGTCGCGGCGCTGCCGCTGGGCGGCTATGTCCGTTTCAAGGGCGACATGAACGCCGCCAGCATGACCGATCCCGCCTGGCTGGAAATGCCGGCGAAGGACCGGGCGGAAAGCTTTCCCGGCAAGCCGCTGTGGCAACGCGCGGCGATCGTGGCGGCAGGGCCGGCGATCAATTTCCTCTTCGCCATCCTGATCCTCGCCACCTTCGCCTTCGTCCATGGCGAAAGCCGCACCCCGGCCGTGGCCGGGCAGGTGCAGGCGGGCAGCGCGGCGGCGGCGGCGGGCATCAAGGCGGGCGACCGCATCGTGTCGCTGGGCGGCCGCGAGATGGCGACCTTCGACGATATCCGCCTCTATGCGCAGATCCGCCCCGGCGAGCCGGTCGAGATCGTGATCGATCGCGGCGGCCAGCGCATCGTCAGGCAGGGGCGTATCGGCAGCGTGGCCGAGGATGACGGCCTGGGCAACAAGTTCAACATCGGCCGGCTGGGGCTGGCGCCGGGCAAGCCGGTGATCGTGCCGGTCAGCCTGTTGCGCGCGCCCATTGTCGCGGTCGAGCGCACCGGCCAGATCGTCCGCACCATGGTCGAAACGCTGGGCCAGATCGTCGGCGGCGGGCGGTCGGTCAAGGAACTGGGCGGGCCGCTCAAGATCGCGCAGGTGTCAGGGCAGGCGGCGACGCTGGGGCTGGAGAGCTTCATCTTCTTCGCCGCGCTCATCTCGATTAACTTGGGGTTCATCAACCTCTTGCCAATTCCCATGCTGGATGGCGGGCATCTGCTCTTTTACGGGATCGAGGCGGTGCAGCGGCGGCCGGTCAGCCCGGCTGCGCAGGAATGGGCCTATCGGTCGGGTCTGGCGGTGCTGATGGCGATGATGCTGCTGGTGACTTTCAACGATTTATCGTCTTTCGGCCTGTGGAAGAGTCTCTCCGGCTTGATCGGCTGACGCGCTTCGGGCAGGGAAGCGCCATTTGGCGGCGTCTGTTGCGGCAGACACATGTTTTTTCGAGTTTTTGAGGTGGAGCGGGTGACAGCGAACAAGAGCAGCATGAGGCAGCACCCGGTGGTGGCCGTCCTGTTGGCGACGACCATGATCGCGGGCCTGCCGGCGGTTCCCGCCATGGCGCAGGACGCCGCTGTCCCGGCGCCTGCGACCGCGCCGGCCGCCGCCGCGCCCGCACAGGGCACGATCAGCGCCGTCACCGTCACCGGCACGCAGCGGCTGGAGCCTGACACCGTCCTGTCCTACACCAAGCTGCGCGTCGGCCAGCCCTACAGCCAGGAGAGCCTCGACCAGGCGCTGCGCGACCTGTATGAGACGGAACTGTTCGCCGACGTCCAGATCCGCAACGACAATGGCGCGCTGACGGTGGAGGTGAAGGAAAACCCCGTCATCAACCGCATCGTCCTTGAAGGTAATAAGCGCCTCAAGGAAGACAAGATACGTCCCGAAATAAAACTGGCGCCGCGCCAGATTTATACGCGCTCCAAGGTGCGCGCCGACGTCGCCCGCATCGTCGAACTCTATCGCCGTCAGGGCCGCTTCGCCGCGACGATCGAGCCGAAGATGGTCCAGCTGGACCAGAATCGCGTCGACATCGTGTTCGAAATCTCGGAAGGGCCGAAATCCAAGGTCCGGCAGATCAACATCATCGGCAATGAGAAGTTCAAGGACGGCGAACTGCGCAGCCAGATGGTGACGAAACAGTCGCGCTGGTTCCGCATCTTCTCCTCGGGCACCAGCTACGATCCCGATCGCCTGGCCTATGACCAGCAGAAGCTGCGCCAATTCTACCTGACCGAAGGCTATGCCGACTTCCGCGTCATTTCGGCGGTGGCGGAACTGACGCCCGACAAGCAGGACTTCATCATCACCTATGTCGTCGAGGAAGGCGACCGCTACAAGTTCGGCGACGTGAAGGTCGAATCGGACATTCGCGACCTGTCGGGCGACAGCCTGACCAAGCGCCTGCCGATGAAGAAGGGCGACTGGTACAATGCCAAGCAGGTCGAGGACACGGTCGACACGCTGAGCGAGACGGCGGGCCTGTTCGGCTATGCCTTCGCCGACGTGTCGCCGGACTTCAACCGCGACAAGGATTCGCTGACGATGGGGATTAATTTCCGCATCGCCAACGCACCGCGCGTCTATGTCGAGCGGGTCGACATCAACGGCAACACGCTGACCCAGGACAAGGTCGTCCGCCGCGAATTCCGTCTGGCCGAAGGCGACGCCTTCAACAGCTTCCTGGTGAAGCGTTCGAAGGACCGGATCAATTCGCTCGGCTTCTTCCAGGAAAAGCTGGATATCGAGCAGAAGCCGGGATCCGCGCCCGACCGTATCGTGCTGGAAACCAACGTGCAGGAAAAATCGACCGGCGAATTGTCGCTGTCGGCCGGTTTCTCGTCGCTGGAACGCTTCATTGTCGCTGCGTCGATCACCCAGCGCAACTTCCGCGGCAAGGGGCAGGAACTGCGTACCTCGGTCAATTATTCGGCCTATAGCAAGTCAGTGGAAGTGGGCTTCACCGAGCCTTATTTCATGGACAAGAATATCGCGCTGGGCGGCGACATCTATCGCCGCGACCTCAACAGCTTCCGCTATCTGACCAATAATGATCGCGACACGACCTATGAAAATACGTCGACCGGCTTTCAGTTGCGCGCGGGCGTGCCGATAACCGAATATATGTCGCTGGCGCTCCGCTATCAGCTGAACTTCGACAATACGACGCTGGACCGGGACAGCTATTATTCCGACACCGACGGCGACGGCGACATCGAGTGCGACCCGCTGCTGGCCGGCCGCTATCTCTGCGACGCGATCGGCAAGCGCACAACTTCGTCCGTCGGTTATTCGCTGATCTACGACACGCGCGACAACCGCATCCGCGCGACGCGCGGGCGCAATATCACGCTGAGCCAGGACTTCGCCGGGCTGGGCGGCAGCGTCAAATATGTGAAGACGCGTCTGGCCGCGTCCCAATATGTTCCGCTGGGCGGCGGCTTCATCTTCTCGCTCTCGGGCGAAGCCGGCTATATCCACAGCCTGGAAGGCGAACGCCGCGACGCCACCGGCGAGCTGGTCGAGAAGGTCCGCCTGGTCGACCGCTTCTTCCTGGGCGAACCGCAGTTCCGCGGCTTCGACATTCGCGGCGTCGGCCCGCGCGTGAAGCGCTATTATCTGACCGCCGAAACCAATGAGGACGGCACGGCCACTGGCAATTACATCCGCAACAACAGCAACAACAATGTTTCGGACGACGCGCTGGGCGGCAAGATCTACTATCTGGCCCGCGCGGAAGTTGAAATTCCGCTGGGTTCGGGCGCGCGCGAAATGGGCCTGCGCCCCTCGATCTTCATGGACGCCGGCGCGGTCGCGGGCCTGCGCAATCCGGAGACGATCCAGTTTGCCGGCTATTGTGCGCCAGCGTCCGGTTCGGGGGCGACGGTGCGTGCAGACGGCACCCCGCGCAATCCGACCTGCCCGGTGAACTACAACTTCTCCGGCGGCAATTTCGAGGAAGAATATCTCGGCGACACGCTCAAGCCGCGTCTGTCGGTGGGCTTTGGCGTCAACTGGAACTCGCCCTTCGGCCCGTTCCGCATCGACATCGCCAAGGCCCTGCTCAAGGAACCAGGGGACGACAACAAGCTCATCACCTTCAATGTGGGGACTCAGTTCTAATGAAAACGATCGTTAAAGCCGCCGCGCTCATCCTGGCGCCCGTGACCACCCTGGCCCTGACCGCCGTTCCGGCCGCCGCCCAGTCGAAGACCGGCATCGCCGTCGCCGACCTGCAGCGCGCCGTTGGCACCAGCGCCGCCTACACCACCGCGCGCACGCAGATGCAGACCACCTACAAGCCGCAGATCGATGCGTTCAATGCTCGCAAGACCGCGATCGACACCGATCTCAAGACCAAGGGCGATTCGCTTCAGGCCGCGCTCAAGGCCGCCGGCAACAAGCCGACCCCGGCGATCGAGACCCAGTATCAGCAGTTCCAGCAGTCTCAGCAGACCGCGCAGGCCGAACTGCAGCGGCTGGGCCAGCCGATCGCGCTCGCCAACGCCTATGTCGAGGAGCAGATCACCGCGAAGCTCTCCGACGCGCTCAAGGCGGCGATGACCAAGGCGAAGGTCGACCTGGTGCTCTCGCCGGAAGCCACCGTCTCCTATCAGCCGACCGTCGACATCACACAGTCCGTCGTGACCGAACTCAATGCGCTGGTGCCCAGCGTCGGCATCACTCCGCCCGCCGGCTGGCAGCCGGGCGGTCGTCAGGGCCAGGCCGCCGCCGCCGCCGCCGCTCCGGCTCCGGCCACCCCGGCGCAGGCGCCCAAGTCGCGTTGATATAAATGACCGGAGAGGTTGAATCGACCGCGCGTGGCCCGATGGATATCCGTCGGGTCATGGCCGCGCTGCCGCACCGTTACCCGATGCTGCTGATCGACCGCGTGGTCGCGCTGGCGCCCGGCCAGTCGATCCATGCGATCAAGGCGGTATCGGTGAACGAGCCCTTTTTCCAGGGCCATTTCCCCACAAGGCCGATCATGCCCGGCGTGCTGATCGTCGAGGCGATGGCGCAGGCGGCGGGCGTGCTGGCCGTGGAATCGATGAACCTGGCCGACACCGGCAAGCTCGTCTATTTCATGAGCATCGACGGCGCGAAATTCCGTTCGCCCGTTGAGCCGGGCTGTCTGCTCGACCTGCATGTCGAAGTGACCCAGAATCGCGGCGCGATCTGCAAGTTCGCCGGCAAGGCGCTGATCGAGGGCAAGCTGGTATCGGAAGCCAATTTCGTCGCGATGATTTCCGATCCGCCTAAGGATTGATCGAAGCCAGACTTAATTATGGGATAATTCTTGCTTTGGCGCGCCGAAAACGCTAACGGCGCGCCTTCGCATTTTTACGCATCCGGCCGGTCGGAAACCGGCCACATAAGGAGCATGTCGCCATGAAGGCCAATACTCATCCCGATTACCATCTGATCACCGTCCAGATGACCGACGGCACCACCTTCCAGACCCGCTCGACCTGGGGCAAGGAAGGCGACACGCTGGCGCTCGACATCGATCCCAAGTCGCACCCGGCCTGGACCGGCGGCAACCGTCAGCTGGACACCGGCGGCCAGGTGGCGCGCTTCAACAAGCGTTTTGGCGGCCTGACGCTGAAGAAGTGATCGCATCCTGCGGGGTAGGAATGGAAAGGGCGCCGCAGGGCGCCCTTTTTGTTTGCCGGCCGGCGGTCCGGGGCGCGTTAATCACAATGCTGACGGCCCGGCCTCTTTTGCGACGTTCTTAGTCAACGGTTCATGTGCATCATGCTACAGAGGCATGGATCAACAAATCGGGGCCAACAAGCCGGGGGACGAAGATGAAGAAGTCGTTGTTATTGGCCACGCCGCTGATCCTGCTGACGCTGCCGGGCTGCGTGCGGACCGTCGCCAGCGTCGTGACCGCGCCGGTGCGCGCCGGGTCGCAGGTGGTGGACTGGTCGACCACAAGCCAGGAAGAGGCGGATCGAAATTACGGCCGCAAGATGCGCAAACAGGAAGCGCGCGACGGCAAGGCCGCAAAGCAGGCGGAAAAGGAACGGCGCAAGCAGTGCCGTGAGGCGGGCTATGATAATTGCGATCGATAGGCTGTCCTGATCGCTTCTCGACGCGCTCGAAGCGAACGAAGTATTTGACATCTACCGTTGGTTTCGCGCCCCTTTGAGATTGGGGGCGGCCGCTCGGCATAGGCCATGGCGAGCAACGGCCGCCGCGCGAAATTCAGGCGGCCGCGCGCTTCAACCTGTCGTTGATCGCAGCGCCGATGCCATCCGCCGGAATCGGCGCCACCGCGATCCGCGCCGCCGCGCTGGCATCGGCGATATGCAGGGCGGCGAACAGGTTCGCACCCGCTTCGCGCAGATCCGCCTCGGCGCTGAGGTTGATGTGACAGGGCATCAGGCCGAAGCCGATCAGATATTCGTCCGCTTCGGCCCGCAGCGCATCGAGCCGCACCGGCTTGGATGGCGCATAATGGCTTTCGAGCTGGCCGGGCGCCTCGACCTTCACGTCGCTCTTGCCGATTCGCACGGGCAGGCCGGTCGCCTCCTCCAGCATCGCGGCCGTCACCGGGCCGGGACGGAGCAGGCGGATGCGGTCGGTTTCCGGCGCGGCGATGGTGGATTCCAGGCCCTCGCTGGTCGGCCCTTCGTCCAATATCATCCGCACCTTGCCGTTCAGGCTGGCGAACACATGCTCCGCGCGGGTCGGGCTGATCGACCCGCTGCGATTGGCGGACGGGGCGGCGAGGGGACGGCCGCTTTCCCGGATCAGCGACCGCATCGCCGGATGGGCGGACAGGCGCAGCGCGACCGTGGGCAGGCCGGCCGTCACCAGTGGCGACAGGCCGCTGTCGGCGCGCACGGGCAGAACGAGGGTCAGCGGGCCGGGCCAGAAATGCTCGGCCAGCCTCTCCGCCACGAGGGAAAAGTCCGCCAACCCGCGCGCCATGGCCAGGTCGGCGATATGGACGATCAGCGGATTGAAGCTGGGCCGCCCCTTGGCGGTGTAGATCGCGGCCACCGCATGGCTGTCGGTCGCGTCGGCGGCAAGGCCGTAGACCGTTTCGGTTGGGACGGCGACAGGCTCGCCGGCTCGGATGAGCAAGGCCGCTTCGCGCAGAGCTTCCGCGCCATAACGGCAGGATCGGGTGGAATAGGCTGGATTGGCGATGATCACGGCCCCTGCGATATAGTCCCCGGCTATGCCGAGTAAAAGGCCATTGCGACAGGAGAATGACATAATGAAATGAAGGAGTCAGCCTTGCCGCTGCGTGGATCGCTGAGTAAGCCCGCGCCATGACCGACGCACTTCTGACCCGTATCGCCGAGGCGCTGGAACGGCTTGCGCCGCCACCGCCTCCGTCCGCCGATCTGGCCGCCGCGCCGGCCTATGTGTGGGATGGCCATGCGATCCACGCGGTGGAGGCCTTCGCGCCGGTGGCGTTCGACCTGTTGAGCGGGATCGATGCGCAGAAGGGGGCGCTGCTGGAAAATACCCGCCGCCATGCCGCCGGCCATGCCGCGCATGACGTGCTGCTGTGGGGCGCGCGCGGGACGGGCAAGTCGGCGGTGGTCGCCGCCGTCGTCGATAAATTGCAGGCGGAAGGACAGGATGTCGCCCTGCTGCAATGTGCGATCGATGAACTGGCGAGCCTGCCGGCGCTGTTCTCGTTGCTGCGCCACACGACTCGGCCGTTCATACTGTTCCTCGACGATCTGGGTTTCGACGAAAATGGCGTGGGCGATGCGCGCGCGCTGCGGTCGTTGTTACAGGGCGGCACGGCGGCGCGGCCGGCCAATGTCCGCCTCTATGTGACGTCGAATCGCCGCCATATCGTGCCGCGCCATCTGTCGGAGCAGGACGACCCCGTCAATCCGCGCGACGTGATCGACGACAAGATGGCGCTGTCCGACCGTTTCGGCCTGAGCTTGGGTTTCCATGCGATCGACCAGGACGCCTATGTCGCGATCGTCGGCGGTTACGCAGGCAAGCTGGGCCTGCGCTTCGATCCGCTTGAAGCCATCCAGTGGGCGACCCAGCGCGGTAGCCGATCGGGCCGCGTCGCCTGGCAATATGTGGTCGAACTGGCCGGGCGGAACGGGATGACGGTCTGAGTTGGCGATTATTTCGCCTTCGTCACCCGCCACACCACGCCGCCGACATCGTCGCTGACGAGCAGGGCGCCCTTGGCGTCCGCGGTCACGTCGACCGGGCGACCCTGGGCTGCGCCATTTTTGTCGAGGAAGCCGGTCAGCACGTCGACCGGCTTCGCCTTACCGGCTTCCCCGTCAACGAAGCCGACATAAACGACCTTGTAGCCGGCGGCCGGCTTGCGGTTCCAGCTGCCGTGCAGGCCGATGAAGGCACCGTTGGTATAGGGCGCCCCCAGTTGCACCTTGTCGGCGAAGGTCAGGCCGAGCGGCGCGACATGGTTGCCCAGCGCATAGTCGGGACGCTTGGTATATTCGCGGATTTCCGGCCGCTGCGGCTGAACCCGGCGATCCTCATAGCCGCCCCAATAGTTCCACGGCCAGCCGTAGAAAGCGCCGAATTCGATGCGGGTCAGATAGTCGGGGACCAAGTCGCCGCCGAGCATGTCGCGTTCGTTGACCACGCCCCACAATGCGCCGCTTTTGGGTTCGAAGGCGAGGCCCACCGGATTGCGCAGGCCCGATGCGAAGATGCGCTTATATCCGGTCTTCGGATTTACCTCCAATACCAGGGCGCGGCCCTTTTCGACCTCCAGCCCATTGTCGCCGATATTGCTGTTGGACCCGACGCCGACATAGAGCAGGCCATTGGGCGCGGCGACCAGGCTCTTGGTCCAGTGCTGGTTGGGCGCCTGCGCGGGCAGGTCGATGATCTTGCGCCCCTTGGCGCTGATCCTGGTGTCGCCTTCCTTGTAGGGGAAGGCCATCAGCGCGTCGGTATTGGCGACGTAGAGCGTGCCATCGATCAGCGCCATGCCATAGGGTGAGTTGAGGCCGGTCAGGAAAGCCGTCTTGGTTTCGGCATGACCGTCGCCATCCGCGTCGCGCAGCAGGGTGATGCGGTTGGCCGAGGGCACGCCGGCGCCCGCCTTGTTCATCAGATAGTTCATCACGCGCTGGACGATGCTGTCCTTGGCACGCGGCGGGCTATTGGTTTCGGCGACGAGGATGTCGCCATTGGGCAGGCGGAGCAGCGAACGGGGATGCGCCAGTCCATCGGCGAAGCGCGCCACGTCAAGACCCTTGGCCGCCACGGGCCGGGCGTCGCCCTTCCACGGCTTCACCTCGGCGATATTGATCGTGGGCAGCATCTCACTGCGGGGGCTGGTGAAGACCGGCTCGCGGCCTGTGTCCGCGCCCACGGGGAGCCGGGCGGTGTCGCCCTGCGCCAGATAGAGGAAGGCGCCGCCGGCCAAGGCCAGGGCGACGATCGGCAGGACGATGACGTGCTTGTTCATGCGCCCACATCTATGCGGCGGCGCAGCGGCGGGCAAGGCGGATGGCGCGATGTCGGCCGCTTATTTGCCGCGTTCGCGCAGATAGAGGAGCAGCGCGATCACTATGCCGAGCGCAAGGCCGGCGAGCAGGCCGATGCTGGGCTGCCCCATCATGCCGCCGCCGATCGCGCCGGCCAGAATCAGCAACGCGATGATCGCGCCCGCACCGGTGGGATTATGCTTGCCCTTGCTCATGCGCCAGTCCTTGCCATGGCCGGGACCGCAAGGCCAGTGGCTTTGGCAAATGCCTCATTTCAGGACGGAATGTCCGATATCAACGCATCTGTCCTGAAATGGAATTTGCCTAACCAGACATTCACCTTGATCCCCGGCCTGGAAAGCCAAAGGCGGAAACTGGCACGCGGATTGAAGCGCATACTTCGTCCGAACAGGTCGCCAAAAAATAAGTCGGGGGTTATGATGCAGATGCCATATCTTGCGAACCGCAAGAGCTATGAGGATGCGGCCGAATTGATCAGCCTGTTCGGCGACCATGCAGGCTATGAGGCGGCGGCGCGCGCCGATCGCAGCCTGGACCTGGGCAATCATGTCCATTTCTGCCACTGGCGACAGATTGAACGGCTGATCGTGCTGCTTGCCTACGACCAGCCGCTGGGAACGATTCACTGAGCCTTAGAGGCGCAGTCCCGCAGTTTCCGGCAGGCCGGCCAGGATGTTGAGATTCTGGACGGCGGCGCCGGCCGCGCCCTTGCCCAGATTATCGAGCGCGGCGACCAGGCGGGCCTGACCGCTCTCCTGATTGCCGAAGACGAACAGGGCGAGCCGGTCGGTCGCGCCGACATGCTCCAGTTGCACCTGTCCCATCGCGGCGCTGTCCTCCAGCGCGGCGACGCTGACGATCGGCGATCCGGCATAGGCGGCGGCCAGCGCGGCGTGGATGTCGGCAACCGACGGCGCGCCCGGCATGGCGCGCAGTTGCAGCGGCACCTCGACGATCATGCCGCGATAGGCGTCCGCCACCGCCGGCGCGAACAGCGGCGGATGGGCGAGGCCCGAATAGCGGGTCATTTCCGGCACATGCTTGTGCGCGAGGCTGAGGCCATAGGGGCGGAAGGCGGTCGGTGCGCCGGCTTCGCCTTCATATTCGGCGATCATCGCCTTGCCGCCGCCCGAATAGCCCGACGCGCCCGATACCGTCACCGGCCAGTCGGCGGGCAGCAGCCCGGCCAGCACCAGCGGGCGGACGAGCGCCAGAAAGCCGGTCGGCCAGCAACCCGGATTGGCGACGAAGCGGCTGTTCGCCAGAACCTCGCGATGACCCGGTTCCAGTTCGGGAAAGCCATAGGTCCAGCCATCCGCGACGCGATGGGCGGTGGAGGCGTCGATGACGCGGGTATGATCATTGTCGATCAGCGCCACGGCTTCGCGCGCGGCGTCGTCGGGCAGGCAGAGGATGACGATGTCGGCGGCGTTCAGCGCGTCGCGGCGCGCGCCGGCATCCCGGCGCTTCTCCTCCGGCACGGCGATCAGCGCCAGTTCGGGACGGCCGGCCAGCCGGTCGCCAATCTCTATGCCGGTGGTGCCATGACCGCCGTCGATGAAAATCTTCGTGCTCATGCGCCGATCCTCCGCCGCGCGACGATGGGTTCGATATGGGCATCGGCAAGGCGCGCGACAACATCGGCGAGCGGCTCGCTCACGACCGCCATCCAATGCGCATTGGCGTGCAGCAGCGTCCTGCCGTCGACCATGATGCCGACATGGCCGGGGAAGAAGAGGATGTCGCCGCGCTTCAGGCCCGCCTTGCTGTCGATCGGAGCGCCGATGCCCTCGCATTGCAGGTCGGTGTCGCGCGGGACGGCGATGCCGGCCGCGCCCAGCGCCACCTGCACCAGGCCCGAACAGTCGATACCGCGATGGCCGCGCCCGCCCCAGACATAGGGCTGACCCAGATAGGATTCGGCGACGGCGACCCAGTCCTGCGCGCGCGCGCCGATCGGGGTGGCGTGGCGGACGTGGACGAAGCCTTCGGCGCAGGTGATGAAATCGCCCTGCTGCTCGCCGCAGAAGCGGGCTCCGCGCGGCCAATAGTCGGCGATCGGCGACTTGATGTCGGGCGCGCTGAACAGGGGCGCGGCGCCGGTGACGACGCGGTGGGTCGGTTGCTCCTCCGCGTCCAGCGCGTCGCGCCGGATATAACCGACATAGCCGTCATGGCCGCAAAAGCCCCAGGCCCAGTCGGTCGTCACGTCGAGCGCGTGGAAGGTTTCGCCGCGCAGCAATTCGCTGACGGCTTCCGATGCAGGCGCGGCGGCGGACAGGATCGGCGCGCCGGGCGCGACGCAGGTCAGCGGGACGGCGCGGGCATAATGGGCGGAAAAAAGCGTGCCGGCGAGCGCAAGGTCGGCAAGGTCGCCGCGGGCCGCGTGGATACGGCGGTCAAGCGCGGCCGAGCGGCCGTCCAGCTTGAACCGGGTTCTTTCAGGCGGTCCGTCCCGCGTGATGATGTTCATGCCTTTCATCGCGCGCGGTTCCTGCGATGAAATGGTGAAAGGCGTCAAGGAATTCCGCCCCCTTCGGGGTCCGGGTGATGAAAATATTGCGACGATCGGCCACATCGCGCTCCCGACGGAGATAGCCCAGCGCCGAAAGCTTGTTGAGCGCGCGGGTGATGACCGGCTTGGAGACGTGCAGCGCCTCCGCCAGACCGCGCACCGTATGCGGGCCGTTGCTGATATAGACCGTCATCATCAGGGCCATCTGACGGTTGGTGAGGTCGGGTTTGCCGGAACGGACATAGTCGACCAGCGTGCGCATCCACTGACGTAGCTGTTGCAAGCCCGGTCGGTCGCTTTCGGCAAAGGATTCTGTTGCGATCTGCGCGTTCATGTCGCCTTAACGCGCGATGGCCAATCCGGTTGCGTAACGGATGGCCGCTTTGTTGCAGTCGTTTAACCGTCCTTGCCGTAGCGCTGTTGGAGCAGGCGGAAGACCGCGCGCATACCCAGCGCTTCGCCGCCCTTGGGACGGCCCGGCTTGCCCGATGGCCGCCAGGCGAAGGTGTCGAGATGCAGCCAGGGCGTGCCTTCGGGCACGAAGCGCTTCAGGAACAGGGCGGCGACGATCGCGCCGGCAAAGCCGCCTTCGCCCGCATTGTTGATGTCGGCGATGTCCGACTTCAGCATGTCGGCATAGCCGTCCCAGAGCGGCAGTCGCCAGGTCGGATCGTCGATGTCTGCGCCGGTCGCGGCCATCTCCGCCGCCAGCCCTTCGTCGTTGGTGAAGAGGGCGGGCAGGTCCGGGCCGACCGCCACGCGCGCCGCGCCGGTCAGGGTGGCGAAGTCGATGATGAGTTCGGGCTTCTCCTCGCCCGCGCGGGTCAGCGCGTCGCCCAGCACCAGCCGCCCTTCCGCGTCGGTATTGCCGATTTCCACCGTCAGCCCCTTGCGCGTGCGCAATATGTCGCCGGGGCGAAAGGCGTTGCCCGCGATCGCATTTTCGGCGGCCGCGATCAGCAGGTGCAGCCGCACCGGCAGCCGCGCCGCCATGACCAGCCGCGCAAGGCCCAGCGCATGGGCCGCGCCGCCCATATCCTTCTTCATCAGCCTCATGCCCGACGACGGCTTGATGTCGAGGCCACCGCTGTCGAAGCAGATGCCCTTGCCGACCAGCGCGATGCGCGGGTGGGCGGGAGCGCCCCAGTTCAGTTCGATCAGGCGCGGCGCGAAGCTCTTGTCCGCCGCCTTGCCGACGGCGTGGATCATCGGATAACCCTGTTCCAGCGCGTCGCCGCGCGTCGTGGTGACGGTCGCGCCGAAGGGTTTGGCGACCTTCTCCACCGCCGCTTCCAGATCGGGCGGCCCCATGTCGGCGGCGGGCGTGTTGACGAGGTCGCGCACCAGCGCCACGGCTCTGGCCAGTTGCACGGTCGGATCGATCTGCGCCACGCCGCCGGTCAGCAGCACGCGGGCGCCGGTGGCCCCGTCATCGCCGCGATAGCGGTCGAAGCGATATTGCGCCGTCAGCCAGCCCAAGGCGGCGGCGCCCGGCAGGCCCTCGCTCAATCGATACGTGCCTTCGGGCAGGGTTTCGGCCAGCCGCGCGAGACACCAGGGGCCGAGCGCCGCCTTGCTCGCGACTCCGGCCACCACCGACCAGTCGCCCGCGCTCTTGCCCGGCAGGATCGCCTGGTCGCCAGCCTTGCCCTTGAACCGCTGCGCCGCGACCAGTGCGCGGACCCGGTCCGGCTGGGTCGAAAGCCACGCATCAAACTCTTTTATTTCAATCAGATGGATCGAATGGGCGGGCTGCTGGTTGTCCGCTTTGAGCAGGTCGGAAAAATCGGTCATTGCGCGGATGTAAGGGAAAGCGATCGGCCATGGAAAGCCAAAAATTTCACCGCCCCCGGCGCACGACCGACCCGATCTTCCTTTGCGCTCGCGCGTGGACAAGCCTAGATTTCTTCGAAGAACAGAGAAAGGAGCAGGACATGATTCATGGTGATGACCGCAGCCTTCAGGCTGCGCGGGCGCGGGCCTATGCGCTGGCCGACAGCGGCCGCTACGACAATCTTCATTCGGTGCAGCAGGCGCTGATTTCCGAGGGCTGGTCCAATGCGGGCCGTGCGCTCGACAGCGACTATGCGCGCAAGGCGATCGGCGAACGCTGTCGCGCGGCGCAGGCGCATTGATCCGGCTGTATTGATGCGGAACGGGGGGCTGATCCCGGCTGCGGCGCTGGCGGCGATAGGGGCGCTCGCCGCCTGTTCGCCGTCGCAGGACAAGGAAACGCCGATTGGCAACGCCGCCGTCAATGCGGCGGCGTCCCGCTTTGCCGACCGGATGGCGGGCGCCCCGCCGCCGGCCCCTGCCGGCAAACCGTTCGAGGAGAAGGAAAAGACCGACTTCCTCGAATTTTCCTATGCCTATCCCGCGCAGGCGGCGGCGATCCCCTTCCTGGCCGAAAAATTCGGCAAGGAAGCCGCTTCGTCCAGGACTGATGCGACCAGGATGGCGCAGGAAGACAGCGCCTCTATGAAGAAATCGGGCTTTCCCTTCCGCCCGCACAGCCTGGAAACACGATGGAGCGTGGCGGCCGATACGCCGCGCTTCCTGTCGCTCCGATCACAAACCTATGTCTATACCGGCGGCGCGCATGGCATGACCGGCTATGACGTGCTGCTGTGGGACAAGGCGCGGAAACGGGAAACCAGCGTCAAGGCGCTGATGACCACGCCGGCGGCCTTCGCCGCGGCGATCCACGACCGTTTCTGCGCCGAACTGGACAAGGAGCGGGCGGAAAAGCGCGGCGAGCCGGTGGTGCGCGGCGATGATGACTTCACCAAATGCATCGACCCGATGGAGCAGGTGCTGGTCCCGACGTCCAGGGACGGCAAGCTGGTCGACAGCATGACCGTGGTGATCGGTCCCTATAGCGCCGGTCCCTATGCGGAGGGGAGCTATGAGGTGGTGCTGCCGGTCGACGCCGCGATGCGCAATGCGATCAAGACCGAATATCAGGACGGGTTCGTTCGATGAGATTGACTCATCAAACCTTGGTCAAGCCCGCGCGGCGCTTGAGCGAAACCGCTTGTGATCGGTCGAAGACCGAGCACGATGGGATAAGTCGTATATATCAGGACTGAACCGGCACCCCGTAAAGGTCATGCTCGTCGGCATCCTCGATCAGGACGTCGAACATATCGCCGGCCTTCCGCCCTTCGCCGACGTCGCGCAGGAAGACATTGCCGTCGATCTCGGGCGCGTCGGCCTGGGATCGCGCGGTGGCGCCGATGCTGCCATCCTCCTCGTCCGGCTCGCCGATCTCGTCGAGGATGACGGGCAGGACGCGGCCGACTTTCGCCTGCAACTTGGCGGCGCTGATCGCGGCGGTCTTTTCCATGATGCGCTGGTAGCGTTCTTCCTTGACCTCTTCGGGCACCACCCCGGGCAGGTCATTGGCGGCCGCGCCCTCGACCGGCTCGAAGCGGAAGGCGCCGACGCGGTCGAGCTGCGCCTCGTCCAGCCAGTCGAGCAGATATTGGAAGTCCGCCTCCGTCTCGCCGGGGAAACCGACGACGAAGCTGGAGCGGATCGCGATATCCGGGCAGATGTCGCGCCACTTGCGGATGCGGTCCAGCACCTTCGCCTCATTGGCGGGGCGCTTCATGGCCTTGAGCACGCTCGGCGCGGCATGTTGGAACGGGATGTCGAGATAGGGGGTCAGCAGCCCGTCGGCCATCAGGGGGATGACCTGATCGACATGGGGGTAGGGATAGACATAGTGCAGCCGGACCCAGGGCGCGCGGCCTTCGGCGGTGCGCAACTGCCCCAGTTCGCGGGCGAGATCGGTCATGTGGGCACGCACCTCCCGGCCCTTCCACTGGCGCGTCTCATGGCGCGTGTCGACGCCATAGGCCGATGTGTCCTGGCTGATGACCAGCAGTTCCTTCGTCCCGGCATGGACCAGCTTTTCCGCTTCGCGCAGCACCGCGTCGATCCGGCGCGAGGCCAGATCGCCACGGATCGACGGAATGATGCAAAAGGAACAGCGATGGTTGCAGCCTTCGCTGATCTTCAGATAGCTATAGTGGCGCGGCGTCAGCTTGAGGCCGCCTTCGGGCACCAGGTCGACGAAAGCGTTGGGCACGGGTGGCGATGCGTCGTGGACGGCATTGACCACCTGCTCATATTGATGCGCGCCGGTGACGGCCAGCACCTGCGGGAATTTCGCGCGGATCACATCCGCCTCGTCGCCCATGCAGCCGGTAACGATGACGCGGCCATTTTCCGCGATCGCTTCGCCGATCGCCTCCAACGATTCTTCCTTGGCGGAGTCGAGAAAGCCGCAGGTGTTGACCAGCACGACGTCGGCGCCGGCATAGTCGGCGGACATCTGATAGCCGTCGGAGCGCAGCTTGGTCAGGATACGTTCGGAGTCGACCAGGTTCTTGGGACAGCCGAGCGAAACCATGCCGACTTTCGGCGCGTCTGGGATTTTGGTTGCCATGATCGGCGCGCACATAGGGATTTTTGCGCCAAATGTCACGAGGAAGCCGAAAAAGACGAAGGACGCGCCGTTGCGGGCGCGCCCTTCCTTCATCCAAGTCCTTGATCCGTCACATCTTGTAGGACAGGCGGATATAGCCGAACTGGCCCGGCACGTCATAGGTGGTCGGGTCGAAATTGGCACTGTCGCAGGTGAAGCAGGCCGGCGGGTCCTTGTCAAAGATATTGTTGACGCCGATCGTCAGCCGGGTGCGACGGTCGAGCCAGGCGGGCGAGAAATAGGCCTGCATGTCGCCATAGAAGGTCGAGCCCATCACGTTGCCGTCGCTTTCCGTGACCTTGCTGATATAGCGGCCGGTGAAGGAAATGCCCCAGGCGTCAGAGGCATAGTCGAGCGTCGTGGTCGACTTGAAGCGCGGATAGGCCTGGTCGGTGGCGGCGCAGCGTTCCTTGCCGGCGCATTTGATGGTCGGCGCGTTCAGCTCCGCCGGCGCCTTGATGTCATATTTCAGCAGATAGGCCGCGTTGATGGTCAGACCGATCGTGCCGTTGCCGATCGGTCTGGATCGGTAGATGAACGAACCGTCAATGCCGTCGGTGTTGATGGCGTTGAGGTTCTGCAACGTCGCGTCGATCCCCGCGACAAGGCCATTGGGCGTGCGCGAGATGGCGGCGCAACTCACCGGATCGCCGTCGAAGGCGCAACGGCGCAGCGTCAGCGTCGCGGGCACCGAGTCGATCGCGTTCTTGAGGCGGATATTATAATAGTTGACCTCAAGGCTGAGCGCGCTGGCGAAGCTGTCCCGCGCCCAGGCCGGGCTGTAGACCATGCCCGCCGTCCAGGTCTTGGCGGTTTCCGGCCTTAGTGCCGTCGACCCGCGCGAAAAGACGCCGAGCTGGCCGCCGGTCGGTTCGTCATAGCTGCCGTCGGCCGGCACGCCGTTGGCGATGCAGTTGGCTTGCACGGTCGGGTTGGCCCAGGCGCCGCCCGCCGCGCTGGTGCAGGGATCGTTGATCGTCTGGTCGGATCGCGATCGGCCGGCATACAACTCGCCGATGCTGGGCGCGCGCAGGCTTTCGGCATAGCCGCCGCGCAGCAGCAGGTCGCTGACCGGCTTCCACAGCCCCGACACGGTATAGGTCGTGTTGCTGCCGAAGCTGGAATAGTTGGAGCGGCGGGCCGCGCCGCTCAGTTCCAGCTTTCGGAAGAAGGGCATGTCGGCCAGGATCGGGATGCGCAGTTCGCCGTAGAATTCGTCGACGTTGAACCCGCCCGCCGCAGGACTTGTCGGCACGTCGGCGCCCAGCCCCGCGGCGATGACCGGATCGGGCACATAGGAAGCCTGCTGGTCGCGATGCTCGTAGCCGATGGCGAAGCCGACCGCGCCACCGGGCAGGTCGAACAATTCGCCCGACAGGTTGGCGGTCACGTCCCACAATTCCTGCTCGCTGCGCGACCGTTCGTCGAAGGTCACATAATCCAGCATCGCCTGGGTGATCGATCCCGCGCCGCCGAAGATGTTGAACGGCACGCAATCGCCTGTGCAGCCGGCGAGCGGACCCAGCGCCTGCGCCAGCTTCGCGGCGTTCAGGTTGCCGGTGAAAAGCTGATGCGCATTGTTGGAGCCGTAGATGCCATTGATGTCCCAATAAAATTTGCGGTCGCCGACATCGAAGGAGCCTTCGAGCGTGGACTGCATGGTGAAGGTATCGACATCCTGGCTGAAGACACGCTGGCCGCCCTCGACGAAGCGCCGGGCGATCATCGAATAGGTGGCCGGCGTCCCGTCCGCGCCCGAGGAAAGGGTGAAGCCGAACGGATTATAGGGATTGGTCGCATCGATGCTGATCGTGTCGAGCAGATTGCCGTTGCCGGCATCCGGTCCGACGAACAGCGGCAGCGGCGCGGCGCGCGTGGTCGAATTGCGATGCTGATAGACTAGGCGCGTGCGCAGGCTGACATTGTCGGAAAATTCGAACTTGGCGTTCAGGAACGCGCCATAGCGTTCGGACGGCGTCAGCAGATAATTGTTCGGCGCGAAATTATAGCGGTCGGCCGCCGTGAAATCCTTGAAATCGGCGGGATAGACCGGCCGGCCCGTCACCGGCGCGACCAGCGTCAGATCCTGATCGCCGATCAGGAAGCGGCCGTTGGGCGTCGCGCCGGAACAGCCGCCGATCGGATCGGCGCAACTGGTCTGGCCCGGATTGGGGAATTGCGAGATGGATCGGTCGGCGGTGCTGACCGCCTGTTGCTTCACATAATTGCCGCCGAAGACGATCGAGACGCGCTCCGACTGGATGCCGTAGCTGGCGTTGATGTCGTAGGTTTCGCCGTCGCCCTGTTCATAGGTGCCGAACTGGGCGGAGAAATCGAGGCCCTTTTGCGACTGTTTGGTGATGATGTTGACCACGCCGGCCACTGCGTCCGACCCGTAGAGCGGGGATGCGCCCGATTGCAGCACTTCGACACGTTCGATCATGCTTTGCGGGATGGAATTGAGGTCGACCGAGGCGGGAATGCCGCCTGCCGCCGATCCGTTCACATAGCGCATCCCGTCGACCAGGATCAGCGTCCGCTTGGCGCCCAGATAGCGCAGGTCGACTTCGGCCGAACCGGAACTGACGCCGGTGCCGTCGGGCGGACCGCCGATATTGCCGGCGTTGTTGACTTTGCTATTGAGGCCGCCCGCGGCGCTCGGGATGCGTTGCAGCACGTCAGCGATGGAGGTCAGGCCGGTGCGGGCGATCGCCTGCTGATCGACCGTGACGATCGGCTTGTCCTGATCGAGCGGGTTCTGGCGGATGCGGGAGCCAGTGACGATGATAGCGGCGCCATCATCGGCCTGCGGTTCGGTGGATTGGGCGAAGGCGGGAACGGACCAGGCGACGACGGAAAGCATGGCACCGCATTGCAGGACAGTTTTCAAGCGCATGTTACACCCCTTTGATTTCGCCCGTCTGACACGGGCCTGGGGTGGAGTGTTTGCGTTTTACAACAGTATAGCAATCGGGGCGGCGGCGAATGTAGCCCGAATTTTTCAATATGTTGCCTGATCGCAACAAGGATGCTCGGTTCGTCCGCGCTCCGCAACTATTCGTCGGCGGGGCGCGCGGGCCGGACCTTTTCTTCCATGATCTCGATGATGAGGTCGCCGGTCTGGAGCTGCCGCGCGCCTTCTTCCCAGAAGCCGATCGGCCTGTCCTCGCGATAGATGCGCACGCCAAGGCCCGTCCCGATCGCCGAAAGCGGCCGGCCGATCTCTTCCGGCAGCACCGGGCGTTCATTGAGCTTCACCCGGCCACCCGATGCGGCGAGATCCGCCATATAATCGGCGATATGCTTGCCGCTGGTGCTGCCCGCCAGCAACAGTCCGGCGAAGCTGACCGGATTGATGACGGTTGTCGCGCCTGCCTGCCGCGCGGGCAGTTCATTATCCTCGTTGCGCACCACGATGCTGATCGGCAGGCGCGGGGCGAGATGGCGGGCGGTCAACGTGATGAGGATCGAGGTGTCGTCGCGCCCCGCCGACACGATCATGCTGCGCGCACGGTGGACGGCGACGTCCTTCAGCGTCCTGTCGCGGGTGGAATCGCCGCACAGGATGTTGCAGCCCTGCGCCTCGGCCAGCGCCAGCGCCTTTTCGCTGCCGTCGATGACGACGATCTCGCGCGGGTCGGCGCCGCGCGCGAGCAGTTCATTCACCGCTTCCTGCCCGCTGGTGCCAAAGCCGGTGACGATGATGTGATTGTGCAGATCGGCCTGGATACGTGCCATGCGCCACCTGTAGATGATGTTGCGGAAAAAGAGATTATAGGCCGTGCCGAGGAAGATCAGCCAGACGAACAGGCGGATCGGCGTCACGAAGATGGATTCGAACAGCCGTGCCTCGGGCGTGACCGGCACGATGTCGCCATAGCCGACCGTCGTGACCGTCACCGTCGTAAAATAGAGGACGTCGATGAAGCTGATCTGGTCGTCATAATTATCCTTGAGGCCGTCGCGCCCGAACCAGTGCAGCAGCAGGACGATCGCAATCAGGCCGAAGACCAGAATGACGCGCCAGGTCAGGTCCAGCCACATCGGCATGGACGATCGCCGCCGCAGGAAACCCGCCGTGGGGGAGGAAGGGGTGATGCGGTCGATCCTCATGGCGGGGGCAATTGTCCGATCGGGTTCACGGGCACGCGATCCTTGCGCAGTTCGAAATGCAGCTTGGGCCGGCTGGCATAGCCGGTGTCGCCGGTCAGGCCGATCACCTGGCCTTGTCTCACCTTCTGCCCGCGCACCACGTCGATCCGGCTGGCATGACCATAGGCGCTCACCCAACTGCTGCCGTGATTGAGCAGGACAAGGCCGCCGAACACAGCGATCCTGTCGCCGGCATAGGCCACGATGCCGTCGGCCGCAGCGCGGATCGGCGTGCCGATGGGCGCGGCGATGTCGATGCCTTCATTCTTCGCGCCGCTCTCACCGGGGCCGAAGCGGGCGAGGATCGTGCCTCTGACCGGCCATGCGAAGCTGCCGCCAAAGGCGGCGGGCTGGGCGATCGGCTTATTGGCGGGCAGCGGGTCGGGCCGGGGGGAGGCGGCGGCTGCCGGCGTATTGTCCTTCGCGGCGGGCTGGCCGCCGGTCAGCACATCGTCGATGTCGATGCGGAAGGCGGCGGCGCGCTGTTCGATGCTGGGCGGGCCGGCGGGCGTGCCGCCGGGCAGCAACAACCGCTGGCCGCGCCGCAGCACATAGGGTTCCGTCAGCCCGTTCACCTCGACGATCTGCCGCCAGGGCACGCCATAGGCGGCCGCGATGGCGATGCCCGTCTCGCCCTCCGCCACCGGATGATAGCGGCCGCCGGGGATGGACAGGCGCTGGCCGGCGCGCAACAGATAGGGCGGGGCGATGCCGTTGGTGCGGGCGATCGCTTCCGATCCCGCGCCGGTGCGGTTGCCGACACCGCGCAGCGTGTCGCCGGGCTGGACCACATAGGTCGAGGCGCTCACGGTCCGGGCATTGGCCACGACCTGCTGCGCGGTCCAGACGGGTTCCGGCTCGGCCAGTTTCACGCTTGACGCATCGGCGCCCATTTGCGGCGGCGGCGTGGGCTGGCTGGTCGCGACTGGACGTTCGGCTTCGGCGGGAATGCAGGCAGTCAGCGCCAGCGAAACGGTCGGGATGGCGAGGGTCAGGGGCAGGCGCTGCATCGCCCCCCCGTTTATCCTATCGCGCCGGACTTGCCAGCTTTTTAGCGATGGGGGGAGCCTCAGTCGAACAAGGCCGCCGTCGCCGCCATCGCGCTGTCCTGCGTCAGGTCGTAATGGAGCGGCGTCACCGTCACATAGCCCTCCGCGATCGCGGCAAGATCGGTCCCCTCCGGCACCGACTGGCTGGTGCCCAGGCCAAACCAGTAATAGCGATAGCCGCGCGGATCGGTGCCCTCCACGATGTGGGTGCGGTCGACATCATGGAAGCCCTGCCGCACGACACGAATGCCCTTAACCGCCTCGGGAGCGATCGCCGGGAAATTGACGTTGAACAACAGGCGCGGGCTGGCCGGCATGGCGATCAGCGGGCGCAACACCTTCTCGCCCCAGGCCGACGCGGCGGCGAAGGGGACGGCGTCGCCCATGCCTTCGCGGGCATAGACCTGACTCAGCGCGATCGACTTGACGCCCGAAATGGCGCCTTCCATCGCGGCGGAGACGGTGCCGGAATAGGTGACATCCTCGGCCAGGTTCGCGCCGCGATTGACCCCCGACAGGATGAGGTCGGGCTTCGCATCCTTCATCAGATGGCCGACCGCCATCATCACCGCGTCGGTCGGGGTGCCGGTGACGCTGTAATGCCGATCGCCATGCCGGCGGACGCGCAGGGGCCGGGTGAGGGTGAGGCTATGGCCCGCGCCCGACTGCTCCTCGCTCGGCGCGACGATCCAGATATCGTCGGAAAAGCGCCGGGCGATCTGCTCCAGCACCTGAAGGCCGGGCGCGTGGACGCCATCGTCGTTGGTGAGCAGGATGCGCATGAACTATCTCCCCAAGTCCGTTCGGTTCGAGCTTGTCGAGAAGAGAGCGCATAGTTCTCGACGAGCTCGAACCGAACGGAGGATTTACTTCGGTTCGAGTTTCGTCACGCCACCCATATAGGGCGCCAGCACGTCCGGTATGATGACGCTGCCATCGGCCTGCTGATAATTTTCCAGCACCGCGACCAGGGTGCGGCCCACGGCCAGACCCGACCCGTTCAGTGTATGCAGGAAGACGGTCTGCTTCGACCCTTCGGGCCTGGTGCGGGCGTTCATGCGCCGCGCCTGGAAATCGCCGCAGTTGGAGACGGAACTGATCTCGCGATAGGTGTTCTGGCTGGGCAGCCAGACTTCGAGGTCATAGGTCTTGCGCGCGCCGAAACCCATGTCGCCGGTGCAGAGCAGCACCTTGCGATAGGGCAGGTTCAGCGCCTGGAGGATGCCCTCCGCCGCCGCGCACATGCGCTCATGTTCCGCCGCCGACTCTTCGGGCGCGCAGATGGCGACCAGTTCGACCTTCTCGAACTGATGCTGGCGGATGAAGCCGCGCGTGTCGCGACCGGCCGAGCCGGCTTCGGATCGAAAGCAGGGAGTAAGGGCGGTGAGGCGCAGCGGCAGGCTGTCGGCCGGCACGATCTGTTCGGCCACCAGATTGGTGAGCGACACTTCGGCGGTGGGGATCAGCCAGCGGCCGTCGGTCGTCCTGAACAGATCCTCCGCGAATTTGGGCAACTGCCCCGTGCCGAACAAAGCCTCGTCGCGGACCAGCAGCGGCGGATTGGTTTCCTCATAGCCGTTGGTCGCGGTCTGGGTGTCGAGCATATATTGGGCGAGCGCCCGGTGCAGCCGCGCCATCTGGCCCCGTAGCGCGGTGAAGCGCGCGCCGGACAGCCGCGCGCCGCCCTCGAAATCCAGACCCAGCGCCGGACCGAAATCGGCATGGTCCTGCGGCGCGAAATCGAAGGCGCGCGGCGTGCCCCAACGGCTCAGCTCGACATTGTCCGCCTCGTCATCACCCTGCGGTACGTCATCGGCGGGCAGGTTGGGGATGGCCGCCAGCATCGCGGTCAACGCTTCGCCGGTGTCGCGGTCCTCCGCTTCGAGAGCGGGCATCCGGTCCTTGAGCGTAGCGACCTCGGCCTTCAGCGCTTCGGCTTGTCCCATGTCCTTGGCCGCCATGGCCTGGCCGATCAGCTTGCTCGCTTCGTTGCGGCGGGCCTGGCCCTGCTGCAACGCGGTCTTGATGGCGCGGCTCTTCTCATCGATCGCCAATATCCCGGCGGCAAGTGGCGACAGGCCGCGGCGGGCGAGGGCGGCGTCGAAAGCGGCGGGATTTTCGCGGATGAAGCGGATGTCGTGCATGGGCCAGCCCTATGCCGCTCCGCGACGAGCCGCGCAACCCTGTGCGCCCCTGTCCGTTGATCCAACGTCACGCAAAAAGCAAAGGAGACAGGCGATGCGGATCGATCATGACGCGATGGTGCTGGTGGCGGACGGGCGCAAGCTCCTCTTCTTCCGCAACAAGGGCGACCGCGGCTCTCCCCAGCTGGAAGCGGAGGAGGTGAGGGTTCAGGACAATCCTGCCGACCGGGACCAGGCTTCCGATGCGCCGGGCCGCGCCTTCAATTCGGTGGGCAGTCATCGCAGCGCCATGGAGCAGGTCGATTTCCACGCGCTGGAGGAACAGCGTTTCGCGGCCGAGGCCGCTGACCTGCTCAAGCGGCGGGCCTTCGCGCAGGATTATGAGAAGCTGGTCATCATCGCGCCCCCCGCTGCGCTGGGGGAGATGCGCAAGCGCCTGCACAAGGAAGTGCAGGATCGGCTGGTGGGCGAGATTGCCAAGGATCTGACCAACCATCCGGTGCGGGAGATCGAGAAGCTGATCGCGGCGGTCTGATCGGGGAAAGTTAAAGGGCGGCTCCCCCCGGAACCGCCCTTCTTGTGCCCCCGCACAGAGGGGAACCGTAAAATCTTATCAGGCCGCAGCCTTCGTCTTCCGCTCGGCGAAGCGGCGGCGGGCGACCAGCGCCACGGCGGCCGCGCCGAAGAGCAGCACCATCGGCGGCGCCGGGACGTCGGTGCCGCCCGTGCTGCTCGACCCGCCGCTCGAACTGCTCGACGAGCTGGATGAGGAGCTGCTGCTCGACGAGGAGGATGACGAACTGCCGGTGCTGCCGAAGCTCGACGACCCGCCGGAAGAGGAGGAGCCGCTCGACGAGGAACTGGAGCTGCTCGACGACGAACCGGTGCTGCCGCCGTTCGAGCTGGAATGATCGTCGCCGCCGCTCGAACTGCTCGACGACGAGCTGGACGACGAGGAGGATGACGAACTGGAACTGGACGAGGAGGAACTGCTGCTGACGCCCGACGAGGTCGAGACATTACCGCTCGACGTCGAGACGTTGCCCGACGATGTGGACACCCCGCCCGTGGACGTAGACACGCCGCCGGTAGTCGAACTGGTCGAACTGCTGATGCCGCCGGTCGAGCTGCTGGTGGAGGAGATCACTACCGATCCGCCGCCGCCGCTGCCGCCACCGCCGAAAAATCCGCCGAAGAAGCCGCCGCCGCCAAAGCCGCCGCCACCGCCGATCACCACCGGCACCGCGCCGCCGCCACCTGACATCATCGGCATTTCCGGCGCGGGCATGGGGGCGGGCAGGGGAATCGGCGCCGCCTGGCTGGTCATAGTCACGGTCTGCGGCGCGCAGGCGGTGACGGTCTTCACCACCTTGCGTTGCACGGTGCGCACGGCATAGCGTTTCTTGGGCGCGGCTTTCACGCTTTTGCTGCTGTGGACCACCGCCGGGCGCGCGCTCTCGGCGACATGCACGGCGCCCCCGCCGATGATCGCTCCGCCGCACGTGCAGGCGCATAATTTAGCCAATGCCATCCGTACCGACATAGGATCCACTCTTATCTTGTTGCCCCTCGTCCCCGCGCAATCCGATACTGGCGATGGACGAACCAAAACTTCCTATGCGCATGAACGCAAAAGAAATGGTTAACCGCAAGATCGTTAACTCTGAATCGAGGGGTCAAGTCGAGGGAAATCCTGCGTCCTCCTGAAAAAATATGGTTAACGTCCCACATTGAAACGGGCATGGCGCTGGGTCTGAATAGTTCGCCTGTGGCGCGGCGGTCCACGAACGAAGACGGGGCTTGCTCGAAAGAGCTGCAAAATCCTCCAAATGGGGACACAAGCCCTTGAATGCCCGCTTGTGTCGCCCCGCGCCCATGGCTATGAGGCGCGCTCAATGAAAAGTCATGGGCGCCCCGGAACTGCAAGCGCCGGGGCCAACGAGTCGGAGAGCCAGATGGCATCGGTCCTAAATTCCGATAAAGACGGCGAGAAGCCGCCAAAATCGACGGTAACGCTTCCCCCTGACTATCGGCCTTCGCCTGACGAAGAGTTCATGAATCCGCTTCAGCTGGAATATTTCCGGCAGCGCCTCTGGGACTGGAAAAAGCAGATACTGGCCGAAGCGGAAGGCACGCTGGCCGTTCTGCAAAAAGAGCCGCTGCGCGAGCCGGATCTCAATGATCGCGCCTCGAGCGAGACCGACTGGTCGATCGAACTGCGCACCCGCGATCGCCAGCGCAAGCTGATTTCCAAGATCGACGCCGCCCTGCGCCGTATCGACGATGGCGAATATGGCTATTGCGAAGTGACCGGCGAACCCATCTCGCTCGGCCGGCTGGAAGCGCGTCCGATCGCGACGATGACGGTCGAGGCGCAGGAACGGCACGAGCGGCAGGAAAAAGTCTCTCGCGACGATTAACCTTTCTTCCATCTACCGCGAATAGCGTGTCGGCGATTGAACGGCAGCTATTCGCGGGTTTGGCATGAAAGACGAACAGGGCATTTCCGATCGCGGGCCGGCGCGCGCCGCGCCGCGCGACAGCCTGTTCCTGCTGACCAGCCTCAGCACGGTCGATGGCGAGGAACTGGGCAAGGCCCGGATTCGCAACCTCTCCGCCACCGGGCTGATGGCGGATTGCGAGCGGGCCGTGCCTGCAGGAACCCGGATTGCGCTGGAATTGCGCGGCGTGGGCCAGGTCAGCGGCAGCGTCGCCTGGTCGCGCGACGACAAGATCGGGGTGGCCTTCGACGAACCGATCGATCCGCAACTTGCGCGCAAGCCGGTGGGCGGGGGGCAGCAGACGCCCGATTATCTGCGTATGCATCAGCCCCCCAGAAGGTCGCGCTGAGTTTTTCTTCAAGCGGCAACATGCAATGAAAAGCCCCGCGAACCTGTGGTTCCGGGGTTTGCGGCCTATACGGCCTTGTTATCCATCCATATCGGGGGGGGGGCGGGTCGGATCGGCGGTCTGCGCCGCCGGATTCCGACCTCTTCCCGGATTGGCTTCAGCCGCTCAGTGCTGTGCCGCCATCTCCTCCTTCAGCCGCAATTTCTGCTTCTTGAGCGAGGCCACCAGGATCGCGTCGGGCATGGGCCGACTCGACTCCGCCTTGATTCGTGCTTCAAGGCCGGCGTGCTTGGCTGAAAGAGCGGAAATATGGCTGTTTTCCATGACAATCTCCTTACGAGGGGTGATGGATGACGAAGTAGATCATCATTTCGGGTGGTTGTCTTGAGGTGATTCGGGCTTTGCGACGGGCTGCGCGAAATTTTGCGGTGGCCCGTAGGGCGCTCTGGCGTTATCTGTTTGCGTTCGGGTGGCAATCGGGATGCGAGCGGGACGTGAGCCGGGAAGACATCATGCGGCGCCTGGAACTGCTGCGGATCGAGCATCGCGATCTCGACAGCGCGATCGGCGCGCTGGTGGATGCGGGCGGCGGCGACCAGATGCAGATCGCACGCCTCAAGAAGCGCAAACTGCGCCTGCGTGACGAGATTACGCTGCTGGAGGACCAGCTTGTGCCGGACATCATCGCCTGATGGCCGGGGCCTGATCCGGGCGATGCGGGGCGACCGGCCCCGAATGGGACAGTCGGGCGCAAAGGGCCGTTAACGGACCTGACAAATTTATTGCACTATGTCAGTCATTGGTCATGAAGAACGCAGCCTATCTCGATCCCAGCCTCCATCGACGCCTGGTCGACAGCCTCTATCTGGAGGCGATGGTGATGGCGGACGAGGCGCGTTCCTATTTCGACGGCGGCGCCCTGGCCGATCAGCATATCCAGGACCCGCTGCGTCGCGTTGCCTTCGCCTGCGAATCGCTCAAGGTCACGACCCGGCTGATGCACATCATCGCCTGGCTGCTGAGCCAGCGCGCCTGGCAGCGGGGCGAGATCAGCGACACCGATCTGGCAGACGAGAAATATCGGCTGGGGCGGGCGACGCTGAGCGACCCCGCGCAGGCGGCCGACTTCCCCTTCGCCGCACGGGCGCTGATCGAGGGAAGCCAGGATCTCTACGACCGGGTCATGCGTCTCCAGGACCGGCTGGATCGGTTGTCGGCGCCGTCCGATCCCGGCCCGGCGCGCGCGCTGCTGGATCGGCTCAATACCGCTTTCTGACCTCTGGCGCTTCTGGACTGGCCATGGCGGGCGAAGTTGGTCTAGACCCGTCGCCATGACCCATGGTTTGCGGACCCGACGCCGCACTTCTGGCCGACGCCCGCATACCGCCCGGCTCTATCTAGCGCCGTTGCTATTGCTCGCCCCCTGCACGGCGCAGGCGCAGCAGGCGTCCTCGCCCCCAGCCGCCCCCCCGGAAACCGCGCCTGACGTGAACGCGCCGCTCGACGCCATGCCCGACATCGGCGTGGACTGGCCCGACATGGAGCAACCCGACAGCGTCGATCCGCTGCCGGCCGAGCCGGTCGAGCCCAATGCCGCCGCCGGCGCCGAACCGCCCGCCGAGACGCTGCCGGCCTTGCCCGAGCCGGTGGAGGATGTCGCCACCTTCACCGATGCCGGGGAGGAGCGCCGCTACACGGTCGTGCTGAACGGCATCGAAACGATCGCCGACGCGCAGTTCACGCAGCGCTTCGACGAATTGTCGGCGCTGCGCCTGGGGCAGGACAAGGCCGCCAACCTTGCCCAGATCAACCGTCGCATCAAGGAAGACAGCGATCTGATCGACCGGCTGCTGCGGGCCAAGGGCTATTATGCCGCGCGCGTCCGGGGCAGCGTCGCGCCGCCGCCGGCCGGCAGCGACCGGCTGGCCGTCCGTTTCGAAATCACGCCCGGCGCGCGCTATCTGCTGTCGTCGGTCGACGTCACCGGCCTTGCTGAGACGGGCGAGCGGGAAGCGAAGCTGCGCGCGGCCTTCCCGCCCAAGGTCGACGATCCGGTCGATGCCGACGCCATCCTCGTCGGGCGCGACAGCCTGACCACGGCCCTATCCGAAAGCGGCTTTCCCTTCGCCAAGGTCGATGAGCCGGAAGTGCGGATCGACCATGAGGAGCGCAAGGGCGATCTCGACATCATCGTCACACCCGGCGGCTTCCGTCGCTTCGGCGCGATCCGCATGGATGACGAGCAATTGTTCAGCGCCCATCATGTGCAGGAAATCGCGCGCTTCGATCCGGGCGACACCTATATGGCGTCGGATGTCGAGGATCTGCGCCGGGCGATCGTCGCCACCGGCCTCGTCTCCTCCGTCACGCTGACACCGAAGGATGCGGGCGATGGCGAGCATGTCGACCTGGACGTCGACATGCGCCCGGCACCGCTGCGCACCGTCGCGGGCGAACTGGGCTATGGCACGGGCGAAGGCTATCGCGCGGAAGTGAGCTGGCAACATCGCAACCTCTTCCCGCCCGAAGGCGCGGTGACGCTGCGAGGCGTGATCGGCACGCAGGAGCAGACCGCATCCTTCACCTATCGCCGCAACAATTTCAAACGGCGCGACAATGTGCTGACCGGCCTGCTGTCGATCAGTAATATCAGGCGCGATGCCTATGATGCGCGCACCATCAACCTGTCGGGCGCGATCGAGCGGCAGAGCAACATATTGTTCCAGAAGAAATGGGTCTGGCGCTTCGGCGGCGAACTGATCGCGTCGGACGAAGCCGACGCCTTCTCGGGCGGGTCGCGCCGCACCTTCCTGATCGCGGCGGTGCCGGTCAGCCTGACCTATGACGGCAGCGACGACCTGCTCAACCCCAGCAGGGGCTTCCGCCTGGGCGCGCGTGTCAGCCCCGAACTCTCCTTCCAGAACAAGACCTTCGGCTATGTCCGCACGCAGGTGGACGGCAGCGTCTACCAGCCGATGAGCGACCGGGTGGTGGTCGCCGCCCGCGCCCGCTTCGGCACCATCTTCGGATCGACCGTCGATCAGATCGCGCCGTCCCGCCGTTTCTATGCGGGCGGCGGCGCGTCGGTGCGCGGCTATGGCTATCAGGCGATCGGGCCGCGCTATGGCGAGGATGACGATCCGGTCGGCGGCAAGAGCCTCGCCGAATTTTCGCTCGAAAGCCGCATTCGCTTCGGCAATTTCGGCGTCGTGCCCTTCGTCGACGCGGGCAATATCTCGACCAGCTTCCTGCCGCGCTTCCGCGACCTGCGCATCGGCGCGGGCATGGGCGTGCGCTATTACAGCAATTTCGGGCCGATCCGCGTCGATGTGGGCACGCCGCTCAACCCGCAGCCGGGCGACCCCAAGGTCGCCGTCTATGTCTCGCTGGGGCAGGCCTTCTGATGGTGGAGGAAACGCCCCCCGCGGCCCTCGTGCCGCCACCGCCGCCGCCCGCCCGGCACCGCCGCGCCTGGGACGGGCGTTGGCAGCGCTGGATCGCGGGGCTGCTGGGGATGGCGCTGCTGATCGTCATCGGTGCGCTGGTCTGGCTCGATACGGCGGGCGGCCATCGTTTCCTCGCCAGCCGCGTCGCGACCATCAAGTCGGCGTCGGGGCTGCGCATCCATGTCGGCGCGATCGAAGGCAGCATCTATCGCAAGGCGGTGCTGCGCGACCTCACCCTGTCCGATCCCAAGGGACCGTTCCTGAATGCCCCGCGGGTCGAGCTGGACTGGTGGCCCTTCGCCTGGCTGTCCAACCGGCTGGATATCGACCGGCTCGTCATTCCGCAGGCGACCCTGCACAAGCTGCCCAAACTCAACCCGACCCAGCGGCGCGGGCCGATCCTGCCCGGTTTCGACATTCGCCTGATGCAATTTTCGGTCGGGCGCCTGATGATTGCGGAAGCGGTCAACGGCCGCATCCAGACCGCGACCATGGCGGGCGATGCCGATATTCGCGGCGGACGGGCGATCATCGACCTGTCGGCGCGAACGCTGGACGGCAGCGACGCGCTCACCATTGCGCTCGACAGCCGGCCCGATGACGACCGCTTCAAGCTGGACGTGATCGTCAACGCGCCCAGGACCGGCGTGCTGGCGGCGATGGCAGGTTTGAAGCAGGACGCCAATCTCCGCATCGGCGGCAAGGGCAGCTGGCGCCGCTGGGACGGCCGCCTCGCCGCGACGCTGGACGGCGCGCCGGCCGCCGACGTCGTGCTGGCCGCGCGCAGCGGCGCCTATTCGGGGCGCGGCACGATCGAGGGGACGGCGATCACGGGCAATGGCCTGCTGCGCCGCATGGCCGATCCGCGTCTGGCGGTAAGGGCCAGCGGCACGATGGTCGACCGGGTGATCGACGGCAAGCTGGCGCTCCGGTCCGCCGCCTTCGATCTTGACGCGGATGGCGCGATCGACCTGCGCAACAATGCGCTCGACAATCTGCTGATCAACCTGAAACTCGCCCGGCCCCAGGCCCTGCTCAAGAATATGCGGGGGCGCGATATCGCCGCGAAGATCCGGCTCGACGGCCCGTTCAGCGCGCCCGGCTATGAATATCTGCTGACCGCGCGCGAACTGGCCTTCGACAAGACGGCGATCCATGACGTGCGCGCCGAGGGCAAGGGGCGGCACGCGGGCGGCAGCACGGCGCAAATTCCGCTCAGGCTGCGCGCACGTCGGCTGGACGGGCAGGGCGAACTGGTCGAAGGCATCCTCCGCAACTTCCAGCTCGACGGCGTGCTGCAATTGAAGGGGCAGCAGATCGTCAGCAACCCGATGCAGTTCCGCTCGGACAAGCTGCGCGGCAAGCTGGTGATGATCGCGGACCTGAAGACCGGCCGCTATGATTTCGGCCTCGACGGCCAGCTCAGCAACCTGTTCATCCGTGGCTTTGGGGTAGTCGATGTGGCATCGAAGCTGCGCGCCACGCCGCGCCGTGACGGCGGTTTCGGCCTCAGCGGCAATGCGTCGGCGCGGGTGCGGCGGCTGGACAATGATTTCCTGCGGACGCTGGGCGGCGGCCTGCCGACGGCGCGCAGCAGGCTGGAACTGTTGCCGGACGGGCAATTGCGTCTCACCGACCTGCACCTCGATTCGCCGCTGCTGACCCTCGCGGGGCAGGGGCTGCGTCACCGCGACGGGACGCTGCATCTGGAGGGCAGCGGCCGCCATGGCCGCTATGGCCCCGTCACCCTGACGCTGGACGGCCGGATCGAACGGCCGACCGTCGACCTGCTGCTGGCGCGGCCGATGGATGCGCTCGGCCTGCGCGACGTGCGGGCGAAGCTGATCCCCGACGCCAATGGCTATAGCTATACCGCCAATGGCGGGTCGACGCTCGGCCCCTTCACCGGGCGCGGCGTGATCCTGCTGCCGCCCGGCGGGCAGGCGGTGGTGCGCGTCGCCAACCTCGCCGTGTCGGGCGTCACCGCCAGCGGCGATATCCGTCCGGTCGATGGCGGGCTGGACGGCCAGCTGGGCGTGACCGGCCCCGTCACCGGCTATATCAATTTCAAGCCGGTGAACGATGTCCAGCAGGTGCAATTGAAGCTAAACGCCAGTGACGCCAGTTTCGAAGGACCGACCGTCATCACGGTGCGGCGCGGCACGCTCGACGGCACGATCCTGCTCGATCCCGACGGCACCAGCATCACCGGAACGGCGCAGGCGCGGGGCCTGCGGGTCGGCGGCATATTGCTCGGCCGCTTCGCCGCCAATGCGGAACTGGTCGACGGCAAGGGCAAGGTTCGCGGCAGCCTGTCGGGCCAGCGCGGCCGTCTGTTCGACCTTCAGGGCGAAGCGCAGGTCGACCCCGACCGCATCCGCCTGTCGGCCAGCGGCACCGTCGACAAGCGCGCCATCCGCCTCAGCCGCGCGGCGGTGCTGACCCGGACGGAGGATGGCTGGCGCCTGTCGCCGACCACGGTCAGCTATGCCGGGGGATCGCTGCAACTGGCGGGCGAACTGGGCAGCGCGTCGACCCATGTCGAGGCCCGGATGGAGAGACTGCCGCTCTCGCTGCTCGACATCGCCTATGACAATCTGGGGCTGGGCGGCATGGCGACCGGGTCGCTCAGCTATGCCCAGCCGCGCGGCGGCCTGCCCAGCGGCAAGGCGGAACTGCGCATTCGCGGCCTGTCGCGGTCCGGCTTGTCGCTGAGTTCGCGCCCGGTCGATGTCGGCCTTAACGGGGTGCTGACGCCCGATCGGCTGGCGACCCGCATGGTCTTCGTCGCCGACGGCAAGACGATCGGTCGCGCCCAGGCGCTGCTGACGCCGCTCGGGCGGGAGGGCGGCCTTGTCCAGCGGCTCAACGCCGCGCCGCTGTTCGCGCAGCTGCGCTATGGCGGCACGGCCGATACGCTGTGGCGGCTGTTCGGGGTGGAGATCGTCGACATAGGCGGCCCGGTCAGCGTGTCGGCCGATATGCGCGGCACGCTGGGCGATCCGCGCATCACCGGGCAGCTTGCGACCGACAACGCCACCATCAACAGCCCCGTCACCGGTATGCGCCTGCGTGGCGTCAAGGCGCAAGGGCGCTTCTCCGGCGCGCAGCTCGTCATCTCCAGCTTCACCGCCACCGCGCAAAATGGGGGGGCGGTGACGGGTGCCGGCCGCTTCACTTTCAACGGCATTGCCGGCGTGGGCATGGACCTGGCCTTGCAGGCGGACAATGCCGCGCTGCTGGAGCGCGACGATATCGCCGCGACCGTGACCGGGCCGATCACCCTGCGTTCTGACGGATCGGGCGGCACGATCGGCGGCGACCTGGTGCTGAACAGAAGCCGCTTCACCATGGGCCGCGCCGCCGCCGTGGCCCAGATCCCCGAACTGCGCGTGATCGAGATTAACCGGCGCGGCGAGGAGATCGAGCAGCCGCGCGCCACCGTGCCCTGGGCGCTGGCGGTCAAGGCGCGCGCGCGCAACCGCCTGACCGTCACGGGCCTCGGCCTCGACAGCGAATGGCGCGCGGACCTCGACATCGGCGGGACTGTCACCAGCCCGGCGATCGCGGGGCGCGCCGAACTGGTGCGCGGCGGATACGAGTTTGCTGGCCGTCGCTTCGAACTGCGCGAAGGCCATATCCAGTTCGACGGCCGGACTCCGGTCAATCCGACGCTCGACATCAGCGCGGAGGCGGATGTCAGCGACCTTAGCGCCACCATCCATGTCGGCGGCACCGGCCTGAAGCCCGACATCACATTCACCAGCACGCCCGCGCTGCCGCAGGACGAACTGCTCTCGCGCATCCTGTTCGGCACCTCGATCACCAACCTGTCCGCGCCCGAAGCGCTCCAACTCGCCTCGGCGGTCGGATCGCTCCAGGGCGATGGCGGGCTGGACCCGATCAATGCGGTGCGCAAGGCGGCGGGCCTCGACCGCCTGCGCATCATCGCCGCCGACCCGACCCAGGGGCAGGGCACCTCGATCGCGGCGGGCAAATATCTGACCCGCAAGACCTATGTCGAACTGATTACCGACGGGCAGGGCTATAGCGCCACCCGGATGGAATATCAGGTCACGCGCTGGCTGTCCCTGCTGGGCGCCATCTCCACCCTTGGGCGCCAGAGCGCCAACGTCCGCATATCCAAGGATTATTGATAGTGACCAAGAGCCGCATCGATGCCGGCACCGCAATCAGCGTGATGGACCTGTTCACCATCGGCATCGGCCCGTCCAGTTCGCATACCGTCGGGCCGATGCGCGCCGCTTTGATGTTCATGGACACGCTGCCGGCCATCCCGTCGCGGGTGCAATGCGAATTGTTCGGATCGCTGGCCCTGACCGGCAAGGGTCACGCCACTGACGTTGCGGTCCTGCTCGGCCTGTCGGGCCATCGTCCCGAAAACGTCGATCCCGATGCGATTCCCGTCCTCCTCGCCGCGATCCGCAGCGACGGCCGCATCCAGGCGGGCAGCGCGATCGACCGCTGGGTGCCCTTCGCGGAGGAGCGCGACCTTCTCTTCCGCATGGGTGAATTTCTGGAAGCGCACAGCAACGGTATGCGCTTTTCCGCCTGGTTCGACGACAGCGAAGCCCCTTTGGTGCGCGATTATTATTCGATCGGCGGCGGCGCGGTGCTGCCCGGCGTCGTCCCGGTCAGCGACGACACGCCGCTTGGCCATAATGTCGTCCAGCCCTATCCCTTCTCCTCCGGCGCGGAGATGCTGGCGCAGGGCGAGACGAGCGGCCTCTCCATCGCGACCCTGGTGCTGCGCAACGAGGGCGCCTGGCGCGCGCAAGAGGAAACGGACGCCTTCCTCGACAGCGTGATCGACGCCATGTCCGCCTCGATCGACCGGGGGCTGATGCAGGAAGGGCTGCTGCCCGGCGGCCTCAAGGTCCGCCGCCGCGCCCGGGCCATTCACCAGCGGCTGCGGCTGCAACAGGACGCATTGGGACCGGCGCAGATATTCGAATGGGTCAGCCTGTTCGCGCTGGCGGTGAATGAGGAGAATGCGGCGGGCGGCCGGGTCGTCACCGCGCCCACCAATGGGGCGGCGGGCGTGATCCCGGCGGTGCTGCATTATTATCGCCGCTTCGTGCCCGGCGCCGACCGCGACGGCGAGCGGCGTTTCCTCCTCACCGCCGCCGCGATCGGTTTCCTCTACAAGAAGCGCGCCTCCATCTCCGCCGCCGAAATGGGCTGTCAGGGCGAAGTGGGGGTGGCCTGCTCCATGGCGGCGGCGGGGCTGGCGGCGGTGCTGGGCGGCACCAACAGCCAAGTCGAAAATGCCGCCGAGATCGGCATGGAACATAATCTGGGCCTCACCTGCGATCCGATCGGCGGCCTCGTCCAGATCCCCTGCATCGAGCGCAACACCATGGGCGCGGTGAAGGCGATCAACGCCGCCTATCTCGCGCTTCAGGGCGACGGCCGGCATATCGTCAGCCTCGACGCGGTGATCGAAACCATGCGCCAGACCGGCGAGGACATGGCCAGCCGCTACAAGGAAACCTCGCTCGGCGGGCTGGCCGTCAACGTGGTGGAGTGCTGAAAAATATCTCTCGGTTCACCGCCGCATCGGCACGCCGTCGCGATGAACCGAGTCTTTTTCGTGGCATTAATACAACATAATCAGTCGTTTATCTCCCATTCATGAAACAAACGACGTTGCTCCGGCTTGAGCGCTCACCCCCTGAGGGGGGAGAATGACGAACGGAGTATCAGTTATGCGTAAGTTCCTGGTCGCAACCCTCCTGGCCGGCGCCACGGTCGCCGCCCCTGCGCTGGCGCAGGATGCCGCCCCGACCTTTACCGGTCCCCGGATCGAGGGCATCCTTGGCTATGACCACACCGGCGCGGGCAGCAGCGTCGACAATGACAATGGCAGCGACGACCAGTCGATCGACGGCCTGCTCTATGGCGTCGGCGCGGGCTATGACGTGAATCTGGGCAGCGCGGTCGTTGGCGTCGAGGGCGAATGGACCGACTCCACCGCGAAGAGTAACCGCCGCGACTTCACCGACCAGTTCGGTTTCGGCCGGGTCAAGCAGGGCCGCGACCTCTATGTCGGCGCGCGCGCCGGCATCCTCGCCGATCCCGCCACTCTGGTCTATGTGAAGGGTGGCTACACCAACACCAAGCTCAACGTGCTGGCCGGCGACACCGACGAAAGCACCGATACCGCCTTCAAGCTGGACGGCTGGCGCGTCGGCGCGGGCGTGGAGCGCGCGATCACGGCCAACAGCTTCGCCAAGGTCGAATATCGCTATTCAAAATATGACGATGCCCATATCAACTTCGCCGATGGGTCGACCAGCAGCGAATTCGGCATCGACACGGATCGCCACCAGATTGTCGGCAGCGTCGGCTGGCGCTTCTGACGCAGAACGGGGGAAGGGGCCGATCGCGGGATCGGCCCCTGTCCTATAGCAGCATCGCCCATGGCCGAACACGCTGCGCCGCATCAAACGACGGTCGCATCTTCCGGCACCTTCTTGTTTCTACGGTTAGATTTTTTGCACTGCGTCAAGAAAACGCTTGTAGATCGTCAATACCTGATCCTCGATGGGCTTGGTTGGATCGGGTTTCTTCACACCGGAACGAATTGCCCAGGCCTGTGTAAGATGTGCGGCAATCTGGGCTGCGATTTCCTTGCTCATGTCCACGCCGACTCCATGGATTGTTGCATCTGCGATATGATGATTATTTGCGATCGCGTGTCAATGATTTACGTTGCACTGCAATAGATTTGTCATCAACAAGATAACGGGCCGCCGTTCCATGACCTTGGCGATCGAGCGTTGGCGTCGGAAGGGCGCATTAAACCCCTATCAGGCAGGATGCAGGGATGTTATTTACATCCATGTGAGTAACGCGATTCCCCACCGCTTCCCTATCGGCATCGAGCCGGACGACATCGACTTCATGGGTCATGTCAACAATGCCAGCTATCTGAAATGGGTGCAGAATGCGGTGCTGGACCATTGGCGCGCCCTGGCGCCGGCCGAAGCGGTTGGCCAGCATCTCTGGGTCGCGCTCAAGCATGAAATCACCTATCGCAAGCCTACCTTCCTGAACGATGAAGTGATCGCCACCGTCCTGCTGGAAAAGGTGCAGGGCGCGCGGGCCTTTTACGAGACTGTGATCCGTCGGGGCGAGGAAGTGCTGGCGGAGGTCAAGTCGAGCTGGTGCTGCGTCGACGCCAGCACGCTGCGCCCCGCGCGGTTGGCGCGGGATGTGATCGAACGTTTCTTCGTCGGGGATGAAGGCAACGAACGCGCCTGACCGGCAAATTGCCGCTCAGCAGTACTCGTCGATTAGTTCAGCTTCATCCCGCCAGCGATTGTCGGGGGTTCGACTGACGCTTGTCCGTTTGCCGGCTGTCCAGTAGCGCCTCACGCATTTCGGTGCGCTGCTCCTATTGAGGGAAAAGTAGCGCTTCAATCAGCGCAGATCGTAGAAACGGCGGTGAAATCGCATCATGATTTCGGCGATCGTCTCATTTTGTAAGACATTGGTTCCCATTTCAGGATACGTCTAAAAAAATTTTAATATTCGCATCCGAGGAAGCAAGAAAAACTATATCACGATACCGTGCGTTGGCAAGAAATTCCTTGCTCAAGCCGGCAGTGTTGTCCCATGAGTTCGCCACAGATGCACCTCTACCATTTCCACGGGAGCCCACGCATGGGGTTCGCAAGCGTGACCGCGATCGTAAGGAACGTGCTAAATCAGCAGTTTCTCCGAAACTATCCTTGAGGGAACGCGCCGTCCTCCTTGTACGAGAGCGGGGTGAAGTGAGAACCAAAGATCTCACGGACGTTGGTATCCCTCGCTGCTATCTCTCCCGCATGTGCGATGAAGGGTTGCTCCTGAAGGTCGGCCATGGCCGCTACCGGGAAGCAACCTAACCATCCGTTGGGCACGTAGGCGGCAGTTCAGAACCCAGATTGGCCTGTAGCACATCCAGTCTTTTCTTTGTCCAGCATCGTGATGCAGCAAGGTGATTCGCTGCGCAAGGGGTAGGGCACTAAAGTGCCGAATGTGCCGATTTCCGCCTTTTTGCGCTGCATTACGCGCATGTGTGCCGAATGCGGTGCCAACGGGTTCGGGTGGCGCCGAATGAGTGACGGAAGGGACTTCGCGGGAGACGTTCGGCGAGGACGACGAGGCCTTCCCCAAGCCACATCGTACGACGGCCTCGATGCCACGAGGGTGCATAGATTCTCGCTATTCTGCCGCTGAGCAGAAAGCTCTTGGGACGCATCATGATTCTTTCATACGGGCAGAACCGCGGCGAACGTGGCCGGATGACATTGCTTCATTATATCGAAAAGACGGGATGTATGATCACGGGAGATCCGCTCTGGACGGCGAAGAAATAGCCGAGTTGTGCCCTACTTTCCCGGACAGGAAGGCCGCTTGCCTCACCTTTGGGTTTAGGTTGCCCAGCTCAAGGCCAGTCCGGTCAGCTGCTGCAGGCAGTTGGAATCTTGCTCTTTTGCCAGCATCTGTAAGATTGTCTCAGGATGTTCGCTAAAGCCCTCGAGCGGCGTAGCTAGGAGCATAAGCTGCTCCCATGGGTTCATGTCATCGAAGGCGTCGAGAATGTCATCCAAGCCATGTAGCGGTCGCCCATTGACGAATTGCGCGGCCGGATAGCGAGTTTCCGCTCCATAGGGTACTCCCAAAATCTGCCGACGGTTGTGCAACGCTGAGACTTCTACGGGGCTAATGCCCAGCGTTTTTTGCGACGTATATCCGCTCAAGCATGCCACCGACCCGTGTGGACATGTCCCCACGGAAACCAGCGGTTTTTTCGGAAGCGGCTTTAAGCGCTGCCAAGTCGTCCTGCGTGTGAAGTACCATATGTCGGAAGCATAGAGCGATCCTTTCATGGACGTCCATAGGATCAAGGTTGTGCGTGGGCCGCTACAGCGCGGCACCCCAGGAGCGTCGCCTCAAGGCTGTGCGAGATCGTAGCGGGTGAAGAGAATGTCCTCGCCATCGATCGTGATCTCGATCACCTCGTTCAGGAGCTCTTCGTCCGCTTCAAACCCGGACAGCAGCGCGTCGAACAGTGCGCGCTGTTCTGCCGGTGGCACTTGTGGCACGACGATGATCAGCCCGGCGTGAACTTCTTCACGTGCATATAGACGGCGGAAGTCGGCCGCATTGTTGGTCACGAAGGTGCAGTCATCGGCAATGATGCGCGGCATCAAGTCCCAGTCCGTCGTGCCGGACAGGCCGAGCCAGTTTACGTGCCAAGCCTCATGGTTGCGTGCCTGCGCCACCTCGACCAGCGAAGTGTGCAGGCACTCGTCGATCAAGAATCTCATACGCGCGGAAGCGACGTCTCGCTGGGTTTCGCCAACGGATCGCTACCGAGCTTGGCCCGGCGCGAGGACTTTGCTTTGAGTCCTCGATCGGCAAGCGACTTTGGCCGGCCACGGCGCGGATGGGCCGCAGCCCAGATCTCGGCCAACTCGAGCTGGCGCGCAGTCAGCTTGGGGTAGCCCGACAGAATCTCACCATCATCTGCGCCCTGCGCCCGCATGGTGACGACCAGTCGGACTGGAATGCGCGTGCCTTTGAATACCGGCTCAGCACCCATGACATCACGGGATTTGACGACCATGGCTTCGGCTTCGGCAAGATCCTTCGTGCGCTGGTTGATTTGCTTGCGTGCCTCTGCGACGTCGACAATCACCAGATTGTCTGCCCTGATGGTGCGAGCCGCAGGGTTTTCGCGGATCAGGCCGAAAAGACGCTGGCGGCGCTCCTGCGACAGGATCGGGCCGATCTCGTGCCACAGCTTGAGCTGCAGTACATTCTCCGCAGTCAGTTCGCGCCGCTTGGATGCGCGGACCGGCACCTCGACAATGCGTTTGTCGATAGCATTGTTGACAGCCTTGAGTTCCAGTCCGCCGACGACAGCTGCCTCAGCAGGGGTGAATGCTCGCGTTAGCGCATTCATAAATTATCTCCTTCAGGAGAAGATATAACCGATTTCATTCCGGACGTAAAGAAGGTCTTCTCTAGGCAGGCCCAGAGGTGAGGGGATAAGTTTTTTAGAATCGTTTCGGCCTCGTATTAACCACTGTTGCTTCAGAGGCACCCTTTTGACGGAACGAATCTCAACAGGAGCAATGGGTTGGCAAGGCCGAGAAGTGCAGTTAGCCGTTATAAACATCGTAAAAACATTGATCATCTCAAGGTCCGCGAGGCGGTCCTGTATGCTCGGGTCTCCACGCCGGAGCAGCAGCGTGAAGGCTATTCGATCCCCGCTTAGGTCAAGCTGCTGGAAGATTATGCGACATTGAACGGCATCGCCGTCGTATCGAGCCATGTCGACGTGGAAACGGCCCGGAAGAGCGGTAGGGCCGCATTCGGCAACATGTTGCGCTACCTGCGCCGGCATCCGCAAGTCCGGGTCATCCTCGTCGAGAAGACCGACCGGCTTTACCGCAACCTGAAGGACTGGGCGACGATCGATGACCTCGGCGTCGAGGTCCATTTCGTCAAAGAGAATGTCGTGATGTCTGATGGCTGCCGATCGTCGGAGAAGTTCGTCCATGGCATCAAGGTGCTGATGGCCAAGGCCTATATCGACAATCTCTCCGAGGAAACGCGCAAAGGGATGATCGAGAAGGCGTAGCAGGGCCATTGGCCGAGTTGCGCGCCGATCGGCTATCGCAACGTCAAAGACGGGCTGGGGAGGAATGTCATCGCCGTTGATCCAGAGCCAGGGCCGATAGTGACACGCCTGTTCGACTGGTACGCAACGGGCCTCTATTCCTTGAATGAAGTGACGGTGATGGCCCGGAACGCCGGAATGCGGTATCGCCGAAGCGGCCGACCTGTCGGCGTCAGCACTGTTCATGGTATTCTGCGCAATCGGCTCTACGCGGGCACTTTTGAATGGCGAGGCGAGCTTTATGCCGGGGTGCACGAACCCCTTGTGTCCATCGACATCTGGGACGCGGTCCAGCAGACGCTTGACGAGCGGAGCAGCGCTAACACCCGCGCCAAGCCGCGTTTCTTCCCGTTTTCCGGCCTCATCAAGTGCGGGCATTGCGGTTGCGCGCTCGTCGCCCAGATTCAGAAGGGCAAATATATCTATTATCGCTGCTCCGGGTTTCGCGGGCGGTGTCCGGAGCGTTTCGTCCGGCAGGAGGCGCTCGAGGAGCATTTCCTGGGCCTGCTCAGAAAGTTTCGATGCGGGAGGGATCAGTTCGAGGAGATCCGCAACGCGGTAGAACTGGGTTGTCCGGAAAATAACGAGGCTGGGACCAATGTGGCTGCCTTGCGCGATCCGAGCGTAATGGCCGGCATGTCAGGAGCGTTGCTCGATGCCGGCTTGGCCCTGTTGAATGTGGGACGGAGCTTGCACCTGCGGCTGTCCGGTCTTTCCGACGAAATGAAGCGGCAGATGCTGGGCCTGGTTTTTCAGCGGTGTTCGTGGGCGAATGGTGAACTGACGGGTGCCTTCAATCCGCCTTTCGATATCTTAGCGGGGCATCTGGCGGCCCGGGAGGGCACAGCATCGATCGGGCCGCTGCTTTCGGATTTGTTTCTCCGAGCGACACCGGACGTTCGCCTGCTCATCGCTCGATATAATGCGATGGAACGGGTGCGCATGGCGGGGGCGGATGACAATTTCACGAGATCCGAGCCTGATGAGGGTTGCCATTCCCTTTCCGAAACGCTGCGGCTGGCGGCCTGATGCCTGCAGCCGCCGGCAAATTTGGCGATATGGGTCAGCGGTTCAATCGTTTGACCCTGCGATCGCTATGCGGCGTAGCGGCCATTGCCCAACCGTCGTGCCATGCCGATTCCGGCGAGCGCCTCCAGCACCGGCCGCACTGACGCGGCTCGTTTGCCCCGGAACGATCGGGCGATATCCTGCGGTGTGAGTGGTGTGGCGGCGGCGGCCAATAGCGACTGCACCGCGCTAACCTGCTCGGGCAGCGAACCGGGCCAGGGGATAACATTGTCGGGCAAGGCAACTGGCGTCTCGCCCAGATCGAGCCTCTCCGCGATAGGTGCGTGATAATCAGGCGCCTGGAAGGACGGTCGCAACCAGCGGATGAGACCTCGCGTCTCTTCCGCTGCACGCGCCGCGTTGAGCGCGACCAGGCGGAGCAGGATCTCCTCGTCTGCCAGATCGACGGGCCAACCATAGGCCTCGGCGACCAGCGCATCGATTGTGTCGTGTCGCTCGCGCAGCAGGGTGACGAGTCCGCGATCGTGCAGGTCACGCTCGGGTGCAGTGAGCGCACGACCGGACCGCAGCGCCTCAAGCACGTTGTAGAGCTTGGTGAGTGTGAGGTCGTCTTGCTCGGCGAGTACGCGTTTGCGCAGGGTGTCGAGTGCTTCGGCTTCGGTACGGAGATGATGCTTGAGCGGTTCTGATACGTCGGCAGGGAAGGGGAAAGGGTCGAAACAGCGGGATTTGCTGTAGCGGGGATCATCGCCCATTCCCATCCGCCCGCCCGATGCCGTCGCCCAGGGCACGTGGAAACGGCTCGACAACACGCCGAGGTGGAAGGCATCGTCCGAAGCAATACAGACCAGCATATTGTCGGGCACGATTGACATCGGCAGAAACTGGAAGACGCGGTGCTTCGCTGTTTCGATAGTCACGATATAGCGGGTAAGGCCGCTCAGCGCTTTGCGCAGTTCCGAGCGTTGCTCGCCGAACAGCCACCAATTGTTGCGATAGCTGGCGCGATTGTTATGATCGCGGTGTGGTTTTACCGTCGCGAGAAGGTGCTGGTAGATAGCGGGATGATATTCCCGCACTTGTGTCTCGGATAGGCCGAACAGGTCGATAACGAGCGCGCCGCGTGGCCGTGCGGCGAGATCGCGGCCATTGCGATAGGCGAAGACGACCTGCGTCTCGTCCGACGTTCCGCTGCGGATCGAATGGCTGCTGGCTATTATATAGCGCAGATTCAGGGGTATAATTAAGTATTTTCAAAGAATTAGGTGAAATTTTTTCAACTTCTGCGGCCGTCAGGATGAAGCCATCGCCATGCAGTTTTACCCCCGGTGAACAGAGGTCGTGGTTTGCCTTGAGCGCCACCGCCGCCGTCACGTCCGCCCCGATCCGCAGATCGCTGCTGATCTGGCCAGCACGCTCGGTAAAAGTGATGTGATCGGGCGCGCCGCGTTCATCGACGACCGTCCAGTGCTGGCCGGCCAGCTTGCCCGGCGCGGCGACCGTCATCGCGATGCGGACGGCCGCGCCGTCCTTTTCGTCCACCCAAGGGTGATTAGGGATCGCAAAGATCAGGCTCAGCCGGTCCTTGGCGTCCAGATGCTTTGCAATGACGCGGCGGCTGAGCACCTGGGTGATTGAATTGGTAGTGACGAAGCCGAAGCGCCGCGTTGCGCCGCTCCGGACCGCAAAGGCAGCGCGGTCCCACCAATGCATCACGAAATCGGCGCTCTCCGGCACGTCGGTCGTGGCGAACAGAGCTTCGAAATAGCCGTCGCCCAACCGCTCGCGCACATCCTTGCCGCCGATGAAGGGCGGATTGCCGATGATGAAGTCTGCACGCGGCCAGCCGGACCGTCGGGATCGGCGTGAGCGCAATGACGGCTGGCATTTGAGAGAGATTTTGAGCGACTGGCAGAATTCCGCTCCCCACGGCGCGGATCGCGAACGCCCTGGAAGAGCAGGTCTGTCATAGCCGGCTAGATGTCCATGGTAAGGACTACGGCCAGTCTTCGCCCTGGCAAGAGGGTATACCCCCCGCCGCCCGACACCTTCCAGCCAAAGACATCCGTCACATTTTTGGCCTGAAGCCGCACCAGCGTCGGAATTCCACCTAGGCGGGTGCGATACCGTGCGCCAAGGTCGATGACCGCCTGCGCGGGCAATGTCGCGCTGTTCGCGGCGTTGGCGACCTTCTTGCCCTCGTAGAGCATGTGTATGTCAAACGACAGCGCTGGGATGTGGGGCAGGCGATAGTCGAGGTTGGCGTCGATGGTGAGGTTGGTGCGGCCGATAGGCTTGCTGCCCAGGCGCCCCTCATCGACGGCCTGCCCCGTCACGCGGGGGCGCAGATAGACTGCGCCGATCACCATGTTCATGCCGGCGATGGGTTGACCGGCAAGAGAGGCTTCCAGACCGCGATGCTTCACGTCTCCCAGTGCGCGATAATAGCCGTCACGGCTGTCGATGTCGAAATAGGGCTTGCTCAGGTCAAAGATCGCCGCGACCAGCTTCATGCCGCCGGGCAGTTGCTGGCGCAGGCCGATTTCCTTTTGCCGCGTGCGCAGTGCAGGCAAAGCGAGGTTGCGGTTGACGGCGTTGGCGGGCGCCACGCCGCTTTCCTCCAGCCCGCGCGTCATCGCGCCATAGAATGTGGTCGTTGCGGTCGGCGTGATGGCGATCGCCGCGTTCCAGAGCCATGGGCGATCATGCACAAGGTCGGCGGGAAGACCGGGCTGCGCGACGGTCTTGCGATAATCGGCCCGGGTAAGGCCCAGGTTGAATTCGCTGACACCACGCCAGCGCGCCTCATAGCCGGCCGAATAATTCATTTGCCGCACCCGATCACGGGTCCGTTCGCCAAATGCGAAGCCGGGCTGTTCCTGAGGGTCGGGGAGGCCGATCATCGCCTCTCCCAAATCGATCGTGTCGAAGCCGCCATAGCGCGCTTCCGCCCTTCGTCCCCTTGCGGAGAACAGTAGGCGGTGCACCAGCGCGCCACTGCCCAGAGTGCGGCTCAGCCGGGCTTCACCCGATGTCGACATATTGCTCTGGTCCCGCCCGACCAGCAGCGTCGAACCGCCCAGGCCCTGCGCGTTGACGCCGGAATAATAGGCGGACGCATAATCGTCTTTGGTGAAGCGGCTGTCGAACAGGCCCATGGCGATTTGCCACCGGCCAAGGTTAGCCTTGATCGTGCCACCGACATTGCGATTGTCGCCCGCCCAGTCGGCCCAGTCTTGACCGAAATAGCGGCGGTGCTTGATACGCGGCGGCGGCGCGCCGTTTGCGGTATAGATGACTGGTGCCTGCTCCTCATCCCCATAGCGATAGCCAGCGACGAAGGCGGTCGCCTCCATCCCCTTCACCGGCCGATAGCGCAGCACGCCACCATAGCTGACGAACCAGGCGCTGGCGCCGCTGACATATTCATCGTCGTACAGGCCAAGATCGAGATTGATGTCGAGCTGCTCCGTCACCGGCATAGCGGCGTCGATCACCAGATCGGTGCCCAGATAGTCGCCACTGTTGAGCTGGACGCTGACGACCGGCTTTTCGCCGACCCGCCGGAGGTCGGCGTCGACAATGCCCGTCGGCGCCGGGAAGGGATAGCCGAAGGATGTGAGGCCGACCTGATCGTGGAGCCGCGTACGATCACATTGCTGATCTGGCCCGCCTTGTCGAAATAGAGGCCCTCGACCCGGTTGTTGCCGGCGTCGCTGGCAGAAAAACCCCGGACGTTGCCGCTGGCGTAGATGCCGACGGAATCGCTGCCGACGCTTTTCCCGAAGCCATCCTCCGCCTCACGCACGGCATTTTCATCGGTACGCTGGGCGGTGGCGGGCTGGCTTAACAGGAGCGCCGAAAGGGCGAGAGGGGCACTCCATTTTCCGATCACAGCGACAGCACCAGTCTTCCCCGGACGGTGCGCGGCGTGCCGGGCGTGATCCAGACATTGCTGTAGCTGCTTTCCAGATAATAGGCGTTGAACAGATTTTCCGCGTCCAGATGCAGGGCGACATGTTTGTTGAGCTGGTAGGACAGGTTCAGGCGCGCGGTGACGTAGTCGGGCAAACGGAAGCCGCTGTTCACGTCATCGCCGGGCCGTTCGCCGACATAGGTGAGACCCGCGCCCAGACCGATCGATCCGGGGTTGGCGGCATCGGACTGCCAGTGGCCATGAATGGCGCCGGAATGACGCGGCACGTTGCTCAGCCCCGATCCCAACAGCGCGGGCCGCGTGTCCCTGGTCACCTCGGCATCGGTATAGGCATAGACGGCCGTGAGGTTAAACCGCTCATCCAGCGCATAGTTCAGGTCGAACTCGAAGCCTTTGCTACGCGCCTCGCCAGCCGCGATGGAAAAGCCGCTGCTGGTGCCGTCGCTCACAAGCACGTTCTTCTTGGTGATGCGAAATGCCGACAGGGTGCCGGTCAGCCGCTTGTCGAGCAGCGCATATTTGACGCCGCCCTCCAGCGCCTCCCCGCGTTCCGGGGCGTAAGGGTCCGAATTGGCGTCGACGCCCTGGTTGAAGCGGAAGGATCGCCCCCAACTGACATAGGCGGACAGCGACTGGCTGGGGGCGAAGGTGAACGCGGCACGCGGCGAGGTGACGGACGGGCTTTGCCGGTCGAACGTGCCGCTGCGGTAATTGGTGACGCGCTGGCGAATCCAGTCGTGCCGGACACCCAGCAGCAGGCTGAATCGATCGTCGAGGGTCAGGAGATCCTGCGCATAGAGGCTCTCGCCGCGCTGCTGCTCCAGCAGGTCCTGGTTAAGCGTCGCAACCGGCTTGGGCTGGCCGTAGACCGGATTGAAGATGTCGATGTCATAGGGATTGGCCGCCGTCGGGCTGAAGCGGTAGAAGACGCGGCGCTGGTCATAACTATAGGCGTCGGCGCCGATCCGGATCTGGTGTCCGATGCCACCCAGCGTGCGGTTCGCGCTCAGTTCGACCCGACCTGACAGATCCTGCCAGTCATAATCATGAATGCGCAACTGCCGCCGCAGGCGCGTGCCGACCAGCGCGCTGTTGTGCGTCGATTGGCCCTGCATAACGCCATCGCGATACTGAACACCCGCCTCCAGCGCCACGCCGTCTGCAAGGTCGATCGTCACGCTACCCTGATGCTGCCCCGTCCGCTGGAGCATCTGGCCGTCATTGGGTTCGCCCAGGAAGCGGCTGCGCGGCAGCGCCTTGCCATCGCCATTGACCGCGGCAAGCCCACGGTCATGGGTGAAATGCACCAGATTATATTCAAGCTGATAGAGGAAGCGCACGCTCTCGCTCGGCTGCCAGGCGACCGAGGGGGCCAATAGCAGGCGGTCGCTCTTGTTAAAGTCCCGGAAACTGTCGCCCTGCTGATAGACGGCGATCATCCGCGCCGCGATCGTCCCGGACGCGGGGCCGCCGAAATCGGCGCTGGCCCGGACCGTGTCGTAACTGGCATAGGACAATTCGGTCGAGGCATGGAAATGGTCGAGCGGCGCTTTCGTGACGATGTTGATCGAGCCGCCAGGCTCGCCCTTGCCCGACAGGGCGGAGGCGGGTCCCTTGAGCACCTGGAAGCTTTCAACCGTGGCGACGTCGCGCCGCGCGTTGAAGCCGCGATTGGCGTTGAAGCGGTTGAGCAGCAGGTCCGGGCCCTGGTTGATGTCGCCGGAAAAGCCGCGAATGGCATAGGCGTCCCAAGCGCCGCCAAAGCTGTTCTGCCGGGCCATGCCGCCAGCGAGATCAAACAATTGGGACAGATCGGTGAACCCTGTCTCTTCGATCAGGCTACTGCCAAGGATGCGCACATTCTGCGGCAGCAACAGAGGGTCGACGACTAGGCCATTGATGCTGGCGCTCGCCTCGCGCGAACCGGTGACAAGAATGTCGTTCTCGCTATCGCCCGGCACGGCTCGCTGCGCCAGCGCGGACGGCGCGATGGCAGAGATAGCGGACGCGAGCAACGCGAACCGCAGAGAAAAGATATTCATGATGGCCCCTGTTCAGAACAATGATACACCGTATCATTGGTCGCCCGGCCCTCTAATGGGATGGCCCGGCGCGCGCAACTGAAAATGTTATAACGTTCCATTGACAGATTGCTGCATTGCCGAAATGCTCTAGGGCAACAGCCAAGGAGCATCATTCATGTCCCTGACCGCAAACGGCCAGCGCATCCTATTGTCCGACGTCAACCTGTCCTACGGCAGCCATCCTGTGCTGCGCAGCCTTAGCCTGCAGGTCGATGCCGGTGAAATTTATGCGCTGCTGGGCGGCAATGGCGCAGGCAAATCGACGACCATGTCTACGTTACTGGGCTTTGCACGGCCCGACAGCGGAACCGTGCTGGTCGCAGGCCATGATCCGGCGGCGGCGCCGGACAAGGCGCGAGAGCAGATTGCCTATGTGCCGGAGAATGTCGCCCTTTACGAGCATCTGACGGCGCGGGAAAATGCGGCTTACCTGCTGGCACTGGCCGGCCGTCACCCTGCACCCGAGTCGATTGACGGCGCGTTCGAGGCGACGGGATTGCAGGCCGCAGCCTGGGACAAGCGGCTTGTCGGCTTTTCCAAGGGGATGCGGCAGAAGGTGGCGATCGCCATCGCCCTGCTGCGCGAAGTGCCGGTGCTGCTGCTGGACGAGCCGTCTTCCGGCCTAGACCCGCGCGCTACGGCCGATTTCAACAAGCTGGTCCATGATGTCGCGCGCAAGGGCGCGGCGGTGCTGATGGTGACGCATGACCTGTTGTCGGCCGCCGATATTGCCGACCGCATCGGCTTCCTGGAATCCGGCCGCATCGTCGATGAAGCATCGGCGCAGGGCGAAGAGCGGTTCGATGTGCGCGAACTGCACAGGAAATTCGCGCGGGAGGTCGCCGCCGCATGAGCGCCATCAGCCTGATCGCGCGCGATGAACTGCGACTGATGCGGCGCAACCGGGTCGCTGTTGTCGCCTTTGCGCTGCTGGTTCTGCTGACGCTGGCGGCGGCGCTCATCAGCTGGTCGCATCAGCGCTCCATCGCCGAAACCCGCGCCCGCTTTCAGGCGCAGGCCAGCGAAGCGTTCGAGGCCCAGCCTGATCGCCACCCGCACCGGATGGTCCATTATGGCAATTTCATCTTCCGTCCGCTGGGGCCGCTCGCCGCCTTCGATCCGGGCGTGGACGCCTTCACCGGCAACAGCATGTTCCTGGAAGGTCATCGCCAGAACAGCGCCAATTTCGGTGATGTCCGCCAATCCTCGCTGCTGGTTCGCTTCGGCCAGTTGACGCCGGCCTTCGTGTTGCAGGTCATTGCGCCGCTGCTGCTGATCTTCCTGGGCTATGGCGCGGTCGCGCGCGAACGCGAGCGCGGCACGTTGCGCCAGATGCTGGCGCAGGGTGTGTCCGCCCGCGCATTGATCCTGGGCAAACTGCTCGCGCTGGCCCTGGTCGCGGCTTTGGTCGGGTTGCCCGCCATGATCGCCTTCCTGCTGATCGCAGGACAGCCCGGCGCGCTGGCCGGGCCCATGCTGGTGATCGCGCTTGGCTATGCTGCCTATCTGGCGCTCTGGGCGATCATCACCATCCTTGTTTCCGCGCTGGTCAGGCGCGGGCGCGATGCGCTGCTGGCCCTGCTGGCGCTTTGGGCGGTGCTGGTGATTCTGGTGCCACGGGTCGCGCCGGACGTGGCGTCGCAGGCGCACGCGCTGCCCACGCGGCTGGAGACCGATATCGCCATCGCGGATGACCTTCACAAGCTGGGCGACAGCCATAATCCCGACGACCCCTTCTTCACCGCGTTCAAGGAAAAGACGCTGCGCCAATATGGCGTGACCCGTGTCGAGGATCTGCCGGTCAACTATAAGGGGCTGTTGGCAGTGGAGGGTGAGAAGCTGACGTCCCGGCTGTTTGACGACTATGCCGATCGCAGTTTCGGGATCCAGCGAGCGCAGAGCCGACTGACCGACGGCTTTGGCATCGTCAGCCCGGCCATTTCGCTGCGGCAATTATCCATGGCGGCGGCTGGCACCGATCTGGAAGGCCATCGCCGTTTCCTCACACAGGCGGAAGCCTATCGTTTCGATATGGTGCAGCGGCTGAACCGGCTTCAGGCCGATGCCGTCAGCTACGCCAATGACACCGCGAGCGACGCGGGCGCTGACCAGCGCAAGCGTATCTCTGCCGGACATTGGCACGAAATCCCGCCATTCCGTTTCAAGGCTGCCAGCGCCGCCGATCTGGTGAAGGCCAGCCTGCCGGGCCTTGGCCTCCTGCTTGGCTGGCTCATCCTCGCCGCGCTGGCCCTGCTGCCCGTCGCCCGTCATATTCAGAAAGCCCGTTCATGATCCTGATCGCCCACGAACTGCGCTTGCTGCTGCGGTCGCGCATGGCGGCGCTGGCGCTGCTGCTCGTCGCTCTTCTATCCTGCGCCGCTGTAGTCGCGGGCATGGCGGAGATAGACCGCCAGCGTGACGTCATCGCGCGTATCCAGCCCAAGCAGGCGCAGGATATCGCCAGCATCGCCCAATGGGTGGACAAGGAGAAAGATGCGGGGAGCGCAGCCTATTACAGCTTCCATGCGACCTGGGACACGCCCGCGCCTCTCGCCTTCGCGGCGCTCGGCATGCGCGATGTCGCGCCCTATATCCTGCGGGTCCGCGCGCTGGGGCTGGAAGCGCAGCTCTATGACGGCGAAGCCTTCAATCCCGAGCTGGCCCTGCCCGGCCGCTTCGATTTCTCCTTCGTCCTCGTCTATCTGACGCCGCTGTTCGTGATCGCGCTGTTTCATGACCTGGTGTCGGGCGAACGGGAAGCCGGCCGATTGCGGATGCTGGACGTCCTGGCGGGATCGGGGCGGCATCTGTGGGCACGTCGCGTGGGCTTGCGCGGCGGCCTATTGTTCCTGGCACTTGGCCTGCCGCTGTCGATCGGCGCGATCCTGTCGCATGTGCCCGTCGCTCAGCTACTGGCCGTGCTGGGGCTGGTCGCTCTTTACCTTGCTTTCTGGGTCGGCGTCACGCTGCTGATCGGGCGGATGCGCTGGAGTTCGGTCGCCAATGCCGCGACGCTGGCGGGGCTGTGGCTGGTGCTGACGCTGATCCTGCCGACCATTGCCCATGTCGCGATCAACCGGGTGATCCCGGTCGGTCAGGGCGTCGAAATAAGCCTGGCCCAGCGGGAGGCGGTGAATCGCGCCTGGGACATTCCGCGCGAGGATACGATGCGCGCCTTTTACGCCAACCATCCCGAATGGAAGGACAGCCCACCCCTGACAGCCGCCTTCCATTATAAATGGTATCTCGCCTTTCATCAGGTGGGTGACGAGAGCGTCGCGAGCAAGGTCGCGGACTATCGCAACGCCATAGAGGCGCGCGACGCGGCGGCTCATGCCATTGGCTGGCTGCTGCCTTCGGTCGGGGTTCAGTCCGTGCTCGCGCGCCTCGCGGATACGGACATGCAGGCTCAGTTGGCTTATCAGGACCGTATCCGCGCTTTTCACAAGCGTCTTCGCAATTTCTACTACGGCTATCTGTTCACCGACAAACCCTTCGGAAAAGCCGACTTCGACAAGGCGCCGAAATTCGAAGGTTGATGGCGCTGGAGTTGAGGGGTTTGAACATAGCCAAATGCATGACGCGGTTGAAGTCTGCATCGTCATCCAGGGTCTGACGCTGGCCGTGGATATTGTGTTGTGGATTGGAGGAACGACGTGAGCAGAGATGGGATGGAGCGACCGCTGACAGCATCTGCGCAGGTGGATCGCCGACGTTTCGCCGCCCATATGGCGGCGGCGCTCAGCGGGCTGGCGGTCGCCGGTTGCGCTGAGCGGTCCGCCATGCTGGCGAGCGCCGCGCTTCCGACGCCGGGCTATGGCCCGACCATCGCCGACCCGGCGGGCCTGATCGATCTGCCAGCGGGCTTTTCCTACCGTGTCATATCCCAGTTCGGCGACAGGATGAGCGATGGCCTTTTCGTGCCCGACCGGGCGGACGGGATGGGCTGTTTCGCGCTACCCGGCGGTCGGCACGCGCTAGTGCGCAATCACGAACTGCCGGTCGACAAGATCGACGACGGCGCGCTGAGCGGCCGGAATGCCGATTTCCCTGCATTCGACTGGCTGCCCGATGGGCGCGCTCTTCCCGGCGGTACGACGACGATCATCCTTGACGATGCAAGCGGGCGGATAGTCTCCCAGCATTTAAGCCTTGCAGGCACGATTCGCAACTGCGCAGGCGGAACGACGCCATGGGGCAGCTGGCTGAGCTGCGAGGAAGATGTGACGCGGGCGGGCAACGGCGTTCGGCAGGATCATGGCTGGATATTTGAAGTGCCGGCCGCCGCGCGCGGAGTGGTCGACCCGCAACCGATCCGCGCCATGGGCCGCTTTAACCACGAGGCCGCCGCCGTCGATCCGCGCACCGGTATCGTCTATCTCACCGAGGATCGGGACGATGGGCTGCTCTATCGCTTCCTCCCCGAAGAACGCGGGCGATTGGCCAAGGGCGGCAGGCTCCAGGCGCTGGCATTGCTCGATACCGCCCGCACCGACAGCCGCAACTGGAACGGGGCGGACATGTCCCGGGGTGAATGGCTGCCCGTTCGCTGGATCGACCTTGACGGCACGGACGCACCTGAGGACGACCTGCGTCTTCGCGGTAATCGCGCCGGGGCGCTGCGTTTCGCGCGCGGCGAAGGCATCCATTGGGGCGAGGGCGAGTTGTTCTTCTGCTGCACCTCCGGCGGCGCTGCCAAGCTCGGCCAGATAATGCGTCTACGGCCCGGCCCGCCGCAGGCCGGATGGTCCGCAGACCGGCTCCAACTCTTCGTCGAATCTCGTGCCAAGGCGATGCTCGACTTCGGCGACAATCTGACGGTCGCGCCGACGGGCCATCTGGTCGTTTGCGAAGATCAATATACTGACGTCGTCGCCAATCGCCTCATCGGCGTGACACCGGCAGGGGCCACTTACGTCTTAGGCGCGCTCAAAACGCAGACCGAACTTGCCGGCGCCTGCTTCTCTCCCGATGATCGTACACTCTATGTCAACGCGTATAGCCCTGCAAAGACCCTGGCGATAACCGGCCCCTGGCGGAATGTAGCGGGCTGAAATTGTTCATCCCCGACCTGGAACCGCCTCGACCGGCCATTCGATGTGCTATTTTTGAACGATTGGAAGCCAGACGGCGCTGGCCGCGTCGCCGCCCCGGTGGATCGTCTCGGTCGCCTTCACATAGTCTTGGGGCCTGGCCTCCATGATCGAGTTCACCCAACTTTGCGGATTGCGGTCATAGAGCGGGAACAGGCTCGACTGCACCTGCACCATGATCTTATGCCCCGGCAGAAACACATGGTCGACATTGGGCAGCGACCACTGGAAGGCGTAGGTCTTGCCCGGTTCCAGCGGCGCGGGGGTGGAGAAGCCGTGGACATAGCGGCCACGGAAAATCTCGATGCCGATACCGAGCTGATAGCCGGCCATGGCGGGATTGGCTGACTCCTCCTGCGGATAGACGTCGATCAGCTTCACCACGAAGTCGCTGTCGCGGCCGGAGGTCGCCGCGCGAAGGTCCACCCTGGGCGCGCCCTTGATATGCACCGGCTTGTCGAGCAGGCCGGTCGTGTAGCTCAGCACATCGGGCCGGCCGTCGACGAAGCGCTGGTCGTGCACCAGCCAGGTGCGCCATTCGTCGCCTTGCATGTGGATCGGGCGGGGGAGCATCGGCACGGGCTTGGCGGGGTCGGAGACATAGCTGTCGCTGCCCGCCTGCGGCTTGCTCCAGGACAGGCCGAAATTGGTGCCGAGATAGAGCGGGGTATAGGCACCGGCCGGCCATTGCTGCGAGACCTCCCACCGGTCCTCGCCGGTCGCATAGGTCAGCACCGGCGGCGTGGAGCAGGGCGGCGGGCTGGTTTTGAGGTGGCAGTCGAGAAACGGCTTCATATAACGCGTGCGGAACTGAAGCCCGGTGTCGCCTTCCCATTGCAATGGCCCGAGCGTGCGTGCCTCATAATTGACCTGGGAATGGCGCCACGGCCCAATGACGAGGCTGACCATGTCATTGGCGCTGTCCTGCTTTTCGAGCGCCTGATAGACAGCCGGGGCGCCATAGCTGTCCTCCTGGTCCCACTGGCCGACGACCAGCATGGTCGGAACGGTCAGTTTTCGCTTCTCCAGCAGCTTGTCGACGGCCTGCCCCTGCCACCATGCATCATAGCTGGGATGCTCCAGCACCTTGCGCACCACCGGCAGGTCCAGCAGGCCGTATGCGCGGGCATAGTCGACCGCCGATCCCGCCTCCAGATAGGCGCTATATTCGTCCCCCGTGCCCTTGGGCACCGCCCCGCCGCCCTTCTTCACCGTCTGGCCCAGGTCATAGTCGAAGCCGAAGGTGCGGAACGCGCCGTTATGGAACCAGTCGTCGCCCATCCATCCGTCGACCATCGGGCTTTGCGGCACCGCGGCCTTGAGCGCCGGATGCGGGTCGATCAGCGCCATAAGGGAGGTGAAGCCGAGATAGGACGAGCCTGTGATGCCGACCCTCCCGTTGCTCTCCTTCACATTTTTCACCAGCCAGTCGATCGTGTCATAGGCGTCGGTGGCATGGTCGACCTTGGTCGGATTAAGGGCCCCACGCAGCGGGCGGTTCATGACATAGTCGCCTTCCGACCCGTCAAGGCCACGCACGTCCTGATAAACGCGGATATAGCCGTCATTGACGAACTCCGCGTCCATGACGGGCAGGATTTCCTCGATCTTCTGGCTGCGATTGCGGCTGGTCGATTTGTCGGCATTATAGGGCGTGCGGCTCAGCAGGATCGGCGCATCCGTCACGCCCTTGCGATGCACGATGACGGTATAGAGCTTCTTTCCGTCGCGCATCGGGATCATCACCACCCTGCGCACATAATCGGCCTGCGGGCGGACCCAGTCATAGGCCTTGACCTGCTCGTTCATCATCGTGTCGGTGAGAGGCGCGTGCTGCGTCGGCGCGGCGACACCCGCCAGTCCCCATCCGCAAAAGGACAGGCATAGCGCGCTGGCCAACCGGTGCCGGAAGGAACCCCCAAAGCTTTTGTTATCGATCATCTCTTACTTTCCTCCCGGTGCCACCTATTGCGCTAGGCAGCTTCAAGCCCTGTGCTGGCCATTTTGGTCGCGACCGCCAGATGCGCCGTCCCCGGCATGCGGATGATATCGCCCTCGCGCCATTGATCCAGCATGGTTTCCGCCTGCGCGATGACGGCGCGGCGCTCGCCATCGCTCAGTCCGGCTATCAGCGGGTTTGAACCGATCATCGCGCTGCCGTTGGACAATATGTCGGCTGGGAGAAAGATGTCATGGGTTCGGCTGTGCAGCACGACATGCGTCAGTCCCGCTGCTTCGAGCGCGGCGATGATGCGATCACCGTCATACAGCGCCATCATGCCGGGAATATCCATGTCGATCGCGATGCCCGGCCATAGTGTCAGCCGCGCCTGCGCAAACAGCTGGTTGGGGCCAAAACCATAAGGGTTTGCCGCCACGCCAAGGACGGCGAGGCCGCCGGGACGCAGCACGCGCGCCATTTCGGAGAGGCCAGCGCGCCAATCGGGGAAAAGCGGCACTCCGAAGACCGAGCAGACGCGGTCGAACGAGTCTGACGGCAGATTGAGCGCCTGACCGTTCATCTGACGGGCCTTGATGGCAAGCCCGTCAGACCGGGCGGCGAGACGATCGATCATCGCTGCCGAAAAATCGATGGCGGTCACTTGGGCGCCAGCTGCCGCTGCGGTGAGCGCCAGCGCTCCGGGACCCGTCGCGATATCGAGCAGGGACATGCCCGGATCTATATCGGCCAGCGCCACGGCATCGCGGCAGAATTGCGCCGTGAACGGTTCCGCGCTCATGACATAGGCATCCGCCGTTTCGTCCCAGTAGGCGGCGGTCTGAATGGGTTGCGTCACGTCAGCGCGCCTGGAGTTCGGCGACCAGCCATGGAGCTAGGTAGAGTTTTTCCAACGCTTCCTGCACCGCGTCGGTCGACACGACCACGGTCCGGTTGAGCGACGGATCATAGCCGTAATTGCCGCCCAGCGAATGGATGTTGCCATCAAAGGCCGCGCCGATCACCGCGCCGCTGCGATCGATGACGGGACTGCCGGAATTGCCGCCGATGATGTCGTTGGTGGTTACGAAATCATAGGTCGTGGCGGGATCGATGTCCTTACGGTGTGTGGCAAAGGCGGTCGGCAGGTCGAACGGTGCGCTACCGGTCGCGCGGTCGAATGTGCCCCCGATGGTCGTGGAATAGGGCACGGGTTTTCCGCGTTCGGTCCAGCCTTTCACCTGGCCATAGCTGATGCGCAGGGTGAAGGTCGCGTCGGGATAGAGCGCGTCGCCATAGGCCGCGAAACGCGCCTCGGCGAGCTTGCCGCCGGCCACGGTCAACGGCCCCTGATAATTTTCGTCCACCTGCCGTTTAAGGGCTCGCTGACGCGGTTCGAGCTTCAGGCCATATTGGATGAGCGGATCGTTCGACGCTTCGATCGCCTTCAATCCGCCTTCCCACAGTTGACGGCGATAGTCGGGATCGGCCAGGCGCGTCTGCGATATCAGCCGCTCGGCCAGTTGTTCGGGACTTTCCTTGCCGAGCAGCAACTGCGTGTCCGCATCGTCCACGCCCAGATACTCCCGCGCTTTGGACAGGCTCCAGGAAAGTTGCAGCTTTTCCAGCCAGGGATAGAGCGGTCGCTTGTCCAATATCTGCTTTTCCAGCAGCGGCAGCGCGCTGTCGGTGTAGCCGGGCAGGCGCTCGCTATTGGGTTTTGCCTTTTCCTTCGCCGCCATCACCAGAGCTTCGGCATAGCCGTATAGATCGCTCGACGGCGTAATGAAGCGGTAGGGGAGGTAGAGCGTGCGATAGGACTGCACGGCCGCGCTCACATCCGCCCATGGGTCGCCGATAGCGGCGTTGCCTCCGCTGCGCTGGCGGAGGTCCGCTTCCGCCTTTGCAAGCCTGCCGGTAAAATCGGGATCGTTCAGGGCCTTCGTCCGGCCTATATAGACTTTGAGCGAATTTTCGATGCCGTTCAGCATGTCGAGCCCTTCCCGCTGCTTTTCCGGGCTGGTTTCCATGGCGGCGATCAGCCGCCCGCGCAGTTCGGACAGGACGGCCACCGTGATCGGCAGGCGCACTTCGCGCTCGAAGGCGAACTGACTCTGCGTCCACAGCCGCGCCGTCGATCCCGGATTGCCGACGACGAAGGTCAGTTCATCCTGCTTGGGCGCGCGCGGGCTCCACGTGAGATGGTCGGACGGACTGACCGGCTTCCCGTCCTCATAGGCGCGCAGGAAACTGGCATCGAGCGAATAGCGGGGAAAGTTAAAGTTGTCGGGATCGCCGCCGAAGGTCGCTGCCCGGTCTTCCGGCGCCCATACCAGCCGCACGTCGGAATATTTGCGATAGATGTAAAGCTTATACTGCCCACCGCCGAACAGGGTCACGACCTGACATCGCGTCGTCTTGCGGTCAGGGCAGCCATCAACCTCCACCTTCGCGATAGCTGCGTCGCGGGCGCGGGTCAGTGCCTCGCCCGTCATGCCCTTATAGGCATTCTGCACGGTTCCGGTGACATCGGCGATGGCAGTCACGATTTCCGCCTGCTGGCCCGGGCAAAGCTTTTCATCCTCGCGTCGGGCTGCGATGAAACCCTTGTCCAGCAAATCCGCTTGAGCCGTGCTGTTGTCGAACAGGCAACTCGCGACGCAATGGTGATTGGTGAGGATCAGTCCCGCGCTCGATACGAAGCTTGCCGAGCAGCCGCCGGTCAGTCGAACCGCTGATTTGCGGACATGGTCCAGCCACGCCTGATCGGGTGCCCAGCCATAGCGATCCCGCAATGATTTTGCAGGAAATGCGTCGAAGGTCCACATGCCTTCCTCCGCAGCGGCAGGACCAGCAGCGATTATCGCGAGCGAAAGAATGGCGGAAGACCGCGCCAGGGTTTGAAGGAACATCATGCACCTGTCTCCGGACTAAAACTTGGTCATGTAATATTGGGCATTTGTCAGCGAGGATCGGGAGAAAAGGCTGTCAGGCGCCTTCGTTCCGTTCGACAGGATTGAGCGCGAAGAGCAGGCGGGTTTCACTGGTCGCCGCGACGGGCGGCGATCGGTGGAGAATGCGCGGAGTCTCGGTCCATCTCCAGCCCTTGAACAGTCCAACTTCACCCGGCTGCAACTGATGAATATTTTCATCACCCCCGGCATGAATCCATTGGGTGCCAGGACCCACCAACGGCATCAGCAAGCGTGCGGATACATTGTCGGCATGAAATTTCCGACATGCATCAGTCTCGACCACTTCGAGACGTAGCCTGATTTCGGCGCAATCCATGATGCCGGCAAAGCGCTCACATAATGGCGTTAACTCGCATATTAGAGCCTGTACCATGCCATCATAGCCTGCTGCCTCAAGGAGGGCAGGGAGGTCAGCCACCAGCCTGTCGCGCGACATCGGTTCATCGATATCGTCGATCTGGTCCCAATAGAGCGACGATAGCTGTGCAAGACTGTAGGGTAGCGATCGGCGCCAGAGCGCCAGATGCACGTCCGGCTCCCAGATTCGCGCAAGAATATTGGCGTCGATGTCCGTCACAACCGCATCGCTGCACGTTGCCAGCACGGTCATTCCGCCGCCTCCATCTGCGGCTCCCAGCTTGGGAAGGGATCGTGAAGGCTGGTCCACATCTCCGGCGTCAAGCGCTTGATCGGCAAGAGGCTGGCGTCGAGCCGGGCGCGGATGCGGGCTTCGTCCATGCCAATGCCGATGAATACCAGTTCCTGCCGCCGGTCGCCCCAAGTCCCGTCCCAATGCTGCGACACGAAGCGCTCGAAGCGATCATCGTCGGGCCAGTGGTTCTTGGGGATCGAGGCCCACCAGCGGCCCATCCGCGCCGTGGTCGTCTGCGCGCCGGCGACGGCCAGTTCGCCGACCCAGTCAGGCCGCGTCGCCAGCCAGAAATGTCCCTTGGCGCGCACGACATTGTCGAGCCCGCCATCGGTCAGAAAGGCATGGAGCTTCGCTGGATCGAAAGGCTGGCGCGCGCGATAGACAAAGCTCTCGATTCCATATTCCTCAGTCTCGGGCTGGTGGCTGGCATAGCCGTAAAGCTCCTTGGCCCAGAGCGGATGCTGCGCGGCCTTCTCTTCGTCGAATAGTCCGGTGTCGAGCATCGCATCGAGCGGCGCCTTGCCGTGATCGCAGGTGATGATGCGCGCATCGGCATTGAGCGATGCGACCAACTTCTTGACGATAGCCAGTTGATCGGACGACACAGCGCTCGCCTTGTTGATGACGACGACATCGGCAAACTCGATCTGTTCGACCAGCAAGCCAACCAGACTGCGTGTATCGTCTTCCCCCAGGCTTTCACCACGATCGGCCAGGAAATCCTGGCTCGAATAATCGGTCAGGAGATTAAGCGCGTCGACGACCGTGACCATCGTGTCGAGCCGGGCGACGTCGCCCAGGCAATTGCCTTCCTCATCGCGGAAGGAAAAGGTCGTCGCCACCGGCAGAGGCTCTGAAATGCCCGTGCTCTCGATCACCAGACTATCGAAGCGCCCTGCCTCTGCAAGAGCGCGCACTTCGTTCAACAGGTCGTCGCGCAAGGTGCAGCAGATGCAGCCATTGGTCATCTCGACCAGGCTCTCCTCACTGCGCGCCAGCGCCGCGTCGCCGCCGCGCACGAGATCGGCGTCGATATTCACTTCCGACATGTCGTTGACGATCACCGCTACGCGCCGCCCCTCTCGATTGGCGAGAATGTGATTGAGCGTAGTCGTCTTGCCCGCGCCCAGAAAGCCCGAAAGCACGGTGACCGGGAGCCGATTGTCAGCGGATGCCATATTCAACCCTTGATTTTTATGTTACGGTATATCATCTCTGATATAGAGCTGTGCCTCGCCTGTCCAGCGTGGTTGGAGAATGTCATGAAAGTCTTGTCACCCAGGCAGCAGCTCTTTGACGGGCTGACGATCGGCGCATCCTTCATTTGCCTTATGCATTGCCTGGCCTTGCCGCTGCTGATCATGCTGTTGCCCGCGCTTGCGGCCTTTTTGGTCGTACCGGAATCCTTCCACGTCTGGGCGCTTGTCTTCGCCACGCCGGTCAGCCTGCTGGCGTTGTCCGCCGGTTATCGACGTCATCGGGCTGCCAGCCCTCTGCTCATTGCCCTGCCGGGCCTTGCGCTGATGGCAATCGGTGCGTTAGCGACGTCATCGCAACGGATGGAAACGGCGCTTACCATCCCTGGCGTGCTTCTGCTGGCGATCGGTCATGCACTGAATTGGCGGAGGTTGCGCCTTGCAGGCCAAAGCTGGAAAGCAGGCGCATGAGCGGCGTCCTCACCGGTCCTCAGTCACTCATCCCCGTCTCGGTCCTCACCGGCTTTCTGGGTAGCGGCAAGACGACACTGCTCAACCAGCTCGTGCAGGCGAGCGAGATGAGTCGGGCGCTGGTCGTCATCAACGAATTTGGTGCGGTCAGTCTTGACCATGACCTGATCGTGCGGTCGGCCGATGATCTGGTGGTCGAGATGATGGGCGGATGCCTGTGCTGCACGATCCGCGGCGATCTGCTCCGCACGCTGCGTGACGCGCCCTGGCGATTCGCACGTGCCGGTAAATGCTGGTTTGACCGGGTCGTTATTGAAACAACGGGCCTCGCCGACCCCGCTCCAATCCTGCATACGTTGATGACCGACGACCAACTGACCAGCCTATACCGGCTCGACGGGGTTATCGCGACGGTGGACGCGGCGACAGGCATGGCGACGCTCGACGCGCAGGAAGAGGCTGTGAAGCAGGCAGCCATGGCCGATCATATCCTGCTGACGAAGACCGATCTCGCGTCCCCGGACGAGCGGGCCATACTGGAATCCCGATTGGGCAGGATCAACCCGGCGGCGCCTATCATTCCGGTAACGCAGGGCAGGGTCGAACCCACCATAATATTCGACTCGGGTCTTTATGATCCGATGACCAGAAGCCATGACGTCCAGCGCTGGCTCAAAGCCGAAGCCTATGAAACCAGGAAACATGACCATGCGCACGGTCATGACCATCATGATGTGAACCGGCATGACGACCATATCCACGCGACCTGCCTCACGTTCGATGAACCGCTGGATGCAGAAGGGTTCGAACGCTGGCTCGACATCCTCACCATGTTCAAGGGCCCCGATATCCTGAGAGTGAAGGGTATCGTCAATCTGGCAGGGGAGGACAGGCCCGTCGTCGTTCACGGTGTCCAGCACATCTTTCATCCCCCTGTGGTGCTGGACCGTTGGCCGTCCGACGACCGACGGACGCGATTGGTGATGATAACTCGCGACATCAGCGCGCAGGAACTGCGCGACACGCTGACCCTCTTGACCAGTGGCATCCGGCGCTACGGCCTTGCAGGCTTCGTCGAGGACCTGCTTAACGATCGCGCACCGACATGACGGTGCCTGCGCCACCCCTACTACAGCAGGTGTCGAGAACGTCTCAGCCTGTCTCGGCCGTTACCACATAGTCGAAGCCATGGCGCAGCCCGCCTTCGCGTGCGATGAAGGCCAAAGCTTCCTGTCGCAACGCTTCGCCGTGCGCGCGGAGCGCTACAGCCAGCGCCCGATCCTCAAGCCTGGAAAGCCGCGACGCACACATGTCGATCTGGCTGTTCACGAACCGGCGCTGGTAACGGATGGGGAACCGATGCGCGTTGACGACGCGGAAACCCGACGCCGTCATCTGTTCCAGCACCCATTCCATCGGAAATTCGCGATAGGGCCGCTCGCCCGCGTGCAGCAGCACGGCGTCGCGCCAGCGCCCGATGTCGCACAGGATCTGGCCATTGGGCGTCTCCGCTCTCTCAGCGACATAGGGTTCGAGGCCGATCAGATATAGCCGCCCGCGCGCCAGTGTTCGCAAGCGGGCGAACATCCTTTCCTGAAAATAGGGTGCGAAGCCCTCGATGGCCCCGATCAGATAGTCGGCGAGAATGGTATCGAAACATTCTCCGTCCAGCAGCGTCGGGTCTGCCCAGTTGCCGACGATAATCCTGTCCTGCGGTCGCCGAACGCGATCCGACGCGTCACGCACCTGAACGGCGTGACCCGTCGCGCCGGTGACGGCGACCCAGCGGTCGGTCGCAAGGCCCGACACCCAGCCGATTGAATTGGTGCCCTTCCCTGCGTCGAGAAAGGCGCCCCAGGGCCGATCACCCTGAAGCACCTCGATATGGCGGAACAGCACGGACGGTCGCCGCGCTGTTCCTTCCGTCCTGCTCAGAACGCTCCCCGCAGGCCGAACACGAAATTTCGGCCGCGCAGCGGAGAGAAGGTCTTGATGAAAGACGTATGGTTATACGCCAGCTCGTTTGTCAGATTGGTGCCGCGCACGAACAGTTCGGCGCTGCGCTTGCCGCCCAGTTCGAGACGATAGGCGAGCGTCGCGTTGACCATGTCATAAGAGGCTCGCTGACGCCACCTGCCGAGCCCGAGCCGGCAGAGCTGCCCGATCCGGTCAACGAGCCGCCGAGCAGGCCGGAAGCGCCCGAGATCAGGCCCTTGCCTTGGCTCTGCGCATTGCCGCGCGCGCGCTCGACCGCGCCCGACGTGGCGCCCAGCACAGTGCCGCGTGCCGCCTGGGCGGTGCCGCGGACAGCGTTGGTGCCAATGAGCTGCGCATCGGCGCTGCCAGACCCGGTCGCGCTGCCGCTGCCCGAAACGCTGGAGGTCAGCGAATTGACCGGGCTGGTGACTGAACTGGTCACGTCGCCGCCGCCGTTGGCGCTGACGCTGCGGTCGGCCTTCACACGGCCGCTCTTGCGGTCGACGCTCTGGCTGCCGGTGCTCGACGAAGCGCCACGCAGGGTGCCACTGGTGCCCGAGCGGACGGAGTCAAGCGTGCCGCCGATGGAACCGCCGATGCCGCCATTCAAGCCGCCGCCGCCCAGGATCTGGGCGTGAGCCGTGGTCGAAAGCAGCAGGGCCGCCGAAGCTGCGATGATCTTGCGCATGGCTGAAGTCCTTCCTCTTGTCTGGCGAGAGGCGTTCGCCGTCTCTCCATCGAGGAACGAGGGAGCCTTGCGATTTAATCCGTCTATTTTCTGCGCGCGCAGTCGCGGCAGAGCAGGCCGCGGCCGAAGATCGGATCGGCGCCCTTGCGACCGAGGTCCACGGCCTCGCGGTCGAGCGTCGGAATGACGCCGCGATTCAGCGCGGTGGCCGCGCGGGCGGCGACAAGGGGCACAGCGTAGGAAGTGCCGCGCACTTTGCCCCATTTGCCGCCGGCATTGGCCGCGAAAATGTCGGCGCCCGGCGCCGCATAGTCGAGATGGGCCGCGCGGCCGGCCTCGATCAGCGCGCGGCCGCGGCCGTCGACCGCGGTCACGGCGATGACGCCAGGGTAGGAAGCCGGATAGGACGCCGGTGCCGCCGGCCCGTCGTTGCCCACTGCCGCGACGATATGGACGCCGCGCCGCTGTGCCGCCGCGAGCGCGCGGGCAACCAAGGGGTTGTTCGGTCCGACCAGGCTGATCGAGATCACTCGGCAGGCCTGCTGGCCGACCAGCCAATCGAGCCCGCGCGCCACGGCCAGCGCATTGCCGCCCGCCGCGTCAGTGCCGTAGACGTCGGCCACGGCGATCCGCCGCACGCCCGCTGACCTCAGCAATGACGCGATTGCGCTGCCGTGGTGGCTGGGCGTCGGCGCGCCCTCGGCGAAACCGCGCATGGCGGCGACCGGGATCGCCGGGCCGGGGGCGCCGTCGATCATGCCGACGGGCTGGTCGATGGTCGCCGCCGCGCCCGTGGCGGCGGCGGCGCTGGTCGCCGCCGCCGTGCCCGACTGGAAGTGCAGCGTATCGGCCGAGACAACCGCGCCGGGCAGCAGCTTCTTCAGCGCCGCTTCAGCCTGGCCGAGCGACTGCTGCGCGGGCACGCTCAGGCGAACCAACGCGATGTCGAGCGTATCTAGCCGCTCGCGGCCCAGCACCGCAAAGCCTGCCGCCTCGGCCCGGGCGACCTCGGCCTCGCTGGCGCCGGTCAGCAGCAACTCGCCGCGCCGGGCGGGATCGCCGGCGGCGTCCAGCTCCAGCACCTCGCGGTTGCGCCGCACGAGGTCGCCCAGCCGCGAGAGGCGGGCGTCGGCGAGACGGGTAGCGCTGCGGGTGACTTCGCCGACGGCGCCCTGGATCGGATCGAGCATACCGCCCGCCCGGTCGAGCACGCCGCCTACCGCTGGCCCCATCGGCGGAAGGCCGAGTTGCGCGGTCACAGGCGCCGCGGTGAGCGTCGCCAGGAGCACGAACCTGGATAATCGGGTTTGCATGATTCCTTTGACGCCTTTTATCATGAAGCATGGATTAAACGGGCGGACCACGTCGTTTCATCCATGAAAGGCCAAGACACTGTCGAGACCAAGGGCTGAGATATTCGAGGATGCGCTTCTGGCGCTGCTGCCGCGCATGCGGCGCTTCGCCTCGAGCCTTGCCCGCAACCTGCCCGAGGCCGACGATCTTTGCCAGATGACCATCGAACGGGCGCTCCGCAGCCGCGCACAGTGGCAGGCGGGCACCCGGCTCGATAGCTGGATGTATCGGATCATGCGCAATATCTGGATCGACGAAGGCCGGGCAAGCACGCGAAGGATGCAGACCTTCCTCGGTGCGGATGAAGGCTTGAGCGTGGGCGCCAGCGGCGGCCAGGAGGCGAGCGCGGAACTGAACGATGTCGACCGGGCACTGGCGAAGCTGCCCGATGAACAACGCGAGGCTGTCCTTCTCGTGATGGTCGAAGGCTATTCCTACAAGGAGGCTGCCGAGATCGTCGGCTGCCCGGTCGGCACTCTGAATTCGCGCCTGGTGCGTGGGCGCGATGCGCTGATGGCACTGCTGGGAGAAGCGGCATGAACCCGTCGAAGGAGCAGATCGCCGCCTATGCCGATGGTGAGCTGGAAGGAGGATCGCTAAGTGAGGTCGAAGCGGCGGTGGCGGCCGATCCCGAGCTGCAGGCTCAGGTCGATGCTCACCGCGCGCTTAGGGCGCGTCTTTCGGCCCATTTCGCGCCGGTCGCCGAAGCGCCGGTGCCTGAACGCCTGGTTCGCGCGGTCAGAGGCGGGGCCGAAGTGGTCGATTTCGCCGAGGCCGCACGCAAGCGGGTTAGGCCCCCGGCGCCGCCCTTCACTTGGTTCGGCCCGGCGCTGGCAGCTTCGCTCGTCGTCGCGCTCGTCGGTTACGGCATCAGCCAGAGCGGGGTCCGCGAATATGCTGAGGGCGACATCGCCACTGCGCTCGACAGTCAGCTCGTCGCCACACAGCAGGCGCAGGCGCCGGTCCGCATCCTGCTGAGCTTCCGGGATAAGAAAGGTCGCTTTTGCCGTGGGTTCTCCAGCGAAGCACAGTCGGGTGTGGCCTGCCGCGACGACCGCGGCTGGCAGCTGGGCAAGGTCTTCGGCGGCGACAAAGCGCAAGCGAGTGAATACCGCCAAGCCGGCAGCGCCGAGGCCGAAGTGCTCGCCGCGATCCAGGATCTCGCTCGAGGGGCAGCGTTGGATGCCGAGGGCGAACGAAAGGCTCGGCGGCAGGGCTGGAGGGAATAATTATTGGCTTGGTTCCTGCGACCCCTAAGTGCGGCAGGGGCTGATCGGCCCGGCAGTGAGATCACCCGTCAGGATTGCGCGTACTTCAACGGAAAGCTGCTCGACGCTGTAGGGCTTTCCGATCAGTCAGACGCCAGGATCGAACACGCGATTGTTCACCACGGCGTTGCGCGTGTTCCGGTTGTGAACGGGACTTTGAGGCTTGGCCGCCGATAAAGCGCCTCATCGGCAAGCTTGCGTCCGTTGACCGGCATCTTTCTAAAGAGCAAAGGGCGGGTTCCGGCGCCAGCGGACATTCCAACGGTCGCACAGGAGTGGCCTGAATTGGTCGGCTGCTGCTATATGATTACCCCTTCGCTATCCGCGTCATTGCCATTCGCACACTGGTCAGGTCTTTCCC
>NZ_JCATID010000014.1:0-144074 GCF_059693745.1 Sphingobium sp. WR1
TGGACGACTTTTACGCCGCCCGCAGCAGGACTATCCCGCCGCTACCGTGGTCGAATATTGCTCCGCCGTTCTCAGCCGCCCTGGAACAGGTGCTCGATGTCCTGCGGGAGCTGGACCATTGAGCCTGGCGTTCCCGCCTTCGACGAAAATCTACCTGTCGCTGGCGCCATGCGACATGCGCAAGGGGTTTGACGGGCTGTCGGCGCAGGTGCGCAATATTCTTCAGCTCGATCCATTCTCGGGGGCGGTCTTCCTGTTCCGCGGGAAAAGGGGCGACAGGTTGAAGGCCCTGGTCTGGGACGGGTCCGGGCTATGCCTGTATGCGAAGCGTCTCGAGCGCGGAAAGTTCGTGTGGCCTCGTGCTCATGAGGGCGCGCTCCGCCTGTCGGCAGCCCAGCTTGCGATGCTCGTCGAAGGGCTGAACTGGAAGCAGGCGATCGTCCACGACGAGGTGATCACACCGAGGCTCGCATAGCCAAAAAGATCAGGAAAACCACCATTTTATGTAGGCTTTGCCGTGGGCTTCGGCTATTATCGGCGGCATGCGGTTCGCCCTTGATCGCCTTCCCACAGACCCAATCCTCCTGCAGAAAATGCTGCTGGAGATGGCCGATGTCATGGAGCAGGAACGGGCCGAACTGACGGCGGCGCAAGCCACCCTCAAAGCCCAGACCTTGCGGATCGAAAAGCTCGAGCATCGTGTCGCGCGGCTGCTGCGCGTCCAGTTCGGCCGCAGCTCCGAGAAAATGGATATCGCCCAGCTGAGGCTGATGTTCGAGGAGGTCGAAGCCCCGGAACCTGCAAACGATGAGGTGTCGGCGCCGCCCGTGATGAAATCAGCCCGCAAATCCGGCGGCCGCGTTCCGCTTCCCGCACACTTCCCGCGTCAGACCGTCGATCATCAGCCCGGCCCGTGCAGTGCAGGTTGTAGTGGACCGTCAGTGCAGATCGACGAGGCCGTCACCGAGGTCCTCGACTATGTCCCTGCACGCTTCCGCGTCATCCGCCATGTCCGGCCCAGGCTGGCATGCCGGTCCTGCGAACAGGTCCGACAAGCGCCCGCTGTCGATCTGCCGCTGCCCAAGGTGATGGCGAGCAGCGCCTTGCTGGCCCACCTCGTCGTCAATCGCTTTGTCGATCACCAGCCCTGGCATCGGCAGTCGGTAATCTTCCGCCGCGTTGGGCTTCACATTGATCGGGATGTGATGAGCCGCTGGGCGCGAAAACTGGCATGGCTGCTGGCGCCGCTGGGCGAGCGGTTGTTCGCCTATATTCGGGAAGCCGCCAAGATCCACGGTGACGACACGCCGGTCACATTGTTGGGCAATGGCGATGGCAGCCGGACCGGGCACTTCTGGGTGTATCTGCGCGATGATCGTTCAAGCGGTGATATGAGCCCACCTGCCGTGGCCTTCCGCTTCAGCGCAGATCGTGGCGGAGCGCATCCGGCAGAACATCTCGCCCGCTATCAGGGGTATCTCCAGGCGGACGGTTTTACGGGCTATAACGCGCTTTACCGCGACCCCAAAACCAAGGCTCCCAGGGACATCGTCGAAGTTGGATGCTGGAGTCACAGTCGCAGAAAATTTACCGACATACTGGAAAAGAGCCCGTCACCAATCGCGGCGGAGGCGGTCGTGCGGATCGCCGAACTCTTCGCCATCGAGCGCGATATCAAGGGTGCGCCACCCGATGAGCGGAGACGCATCCGCCAGATCAAGGCGGTGCCGAAGCTGGAGGCGCTGCGCGTCTGGCTCGAAACACAGAACCGTGGCCTGTCTTCCGACAGCAATCTGGCGCGTGCGTGTCGCTATCCGCTCAACCGCTGGCAGGCCATGATCCGCTACTGCGACGACGGTCGGCTCGAGATCAGCAACAATCTTGTGGAAAACGCCCTGCGCGGTGTCGCGCTCGGGCGTCGGAACTGGATGTTCGTCGGCTCCATGAAGGGGGGAGAGGCGGCCGCGCTCTTTTACTCCCTGGCCGGTACATGCCGCCTCAACGGCGTCGAGCCTGAAGCGTGGTTTACCGACGTCATCGAGCGCATCGGCAGCCATCCGATCAATCGGATCGATGACTTCCTGCCGTGGAACTGGCAGGCATCAAGACTGACCAACGATCTGGAGAAGGCTGCGTGAGCAACGCCACTGTGGTGCGGATGAAGATTACGCTGGACGATGTCACGCCGGCCGTCAGCCGAACGCTGGAGGTGCCGCTCAATATCCGGCTCGACCGCTTGCACACCGTCATCCAGACCGCCTTCTCGTGGACGGACTCTCACCTGTGGGAAATGAGCTTCGGGCAGACCGGCTTTGGCATCCCCGATCCAGAATATGGCTTCGACGGGCCACTCGACGCCCGTAAGGCCACCCTCGCTCAGGTCCTGGCGGATACGAGACGCAAGACCTTCCAATATCTCTACGACTTTGGCGATGCCTGGGAGCATAGCGTCAAGATCGAGCGCGTCAGCGCGGCCAGCCCGCACCTGACATATCCGCTCATCCTCGATGCAGTAGGCATGAGGCCGCCAGAAGACTGTGGCGGCCCATGGGGCTATGCCGAAAAGCTCGAAGCGCTCGGCGACCCCCAGCATGAATATCATGAAGAAGCGCTCGAGACCCTCGGCGACGACCATGATCCCAACGCCAAGCCCGATATACCCCTGATCGAAGCGAGGTTGGAAGCGCTCGCGAAAAAATGGGCGCCGCGGACACGCCGAAAAGCCTGACTGGCCCGCGTCAACGCCACCTTCCGTCGGCGCTTACCCTGCCTGGGCTCTTGTCCGGTAGATCTTCTTGCCGATCCGCTCGGTCTTGAGGGACGAAAAAAGCCCTCCGTGGCGACTTTGTCCCACAGGTGAAAGCATCTTATCTCAGTGTCCAATAGAGCAGATTCCGAACCGATTGCATCGGCGCGGCTGCTCTAGTCTTTTGTCTTGCCGCCTTTTCCGAGTCAGAAGCAGATTCCATCTGCTTGGAAAAGGCTCCAAACCCGCAGCAAGCCACTTCTTCCTGCCCTAACAGCGCCCCGCCAGCCAGGATCGAGGCCTATCCGTTCTAAATGAGTGGAAGCGATCCCGCATCGGTTTTCTGATGGAGATTATATTGTTAGCTAGCGCCCCGGGCCTGCCTTCGCGATTGTTTCCGGCGCGGGGGGCGGGTCTATCTGCCCCGAGACCCCAATCCCGCGTCCCTCATCCCGAAGTGATCGAGGGGGGAAGCGGCATGACTTCGCCTGGATCGAGCGCATCCTCGCGCCAGCGAACGGATCCAATGGGGCGTTCGAGCATACTCCGCACTCGTGGCGGCTCGCTGCCGATATGGAAGGCGACGGCGTGGTCGCGAAGCTGGCGGTCATCCACTGTCGGCCGGTCGCGCGCGCGCAGATAGTCGTTCCATGTAGGATAGTGAAAGCGTTCGACCCACAATTCCGGGTCGGTGATATCGCGCGCCAACGTCATGTTGAAGGCGCCGTTCCGCTCGCGCGAGCGGCGCACTTCGCGCATCGCATGGTAAAAGGCGCGGGCATCGTCATTTCGGATATGATGTTCGATTTTGATCGCCAGTGGCCGCTGCGGCCGGTCAGGGCCATTTGGACCACGGGATCGCCGCCGACGGGCGGTGCGGCCTATGCCGCGACATCTTCCGGCATGGCGAGCAGTCCGCCCAGCAATGGGCTGAGCAGCATCAGCAGGGCGGCGACGATCAGCGAGGCCGTAACGCCATGATCAGTCGCGATCCGGCCCCAGAGGATCGCTCCCCCGGCAAGGCCCCCCGCGATCGCCGCCTGGAAGGTCGCGAGCGCCCGGCCGCTCACCCAACGTGGCGCGCTGAGTTGCACCGACACATTATAGCTTGAGATCAGGATCATCCAGACGCCGCCAGCTGCGAGCATCGCCGTCGCGGTCAGCAGCAGAAACGGGCTGAACGCGGCAATGAGGAGCGATGCGCCTTGAATGATCGAGCAGGCCCTGACGACGGTTTCCGAAGCAAAGCGCGTCCGAATGCGTCCCATCGTCAGGGCGAAGGCCACCGCTCCCAGGCCGAAGGCGCCCAGCAGGATGCCATAGGTTCCCGGACCGCCATGCAGGATGCCGTTCGCCACCAGCGGCATCATGGAATAGACCGCCGCCCCACCCGTCGCGGTGATCAGGGCGCGCAGGATCACGCGGCGGATCGGCGGCGAATGATAGACGTAGCGCAACCCGGCCTGCATTGCGCGATCCAGCCGCTCAGGCGGCAGGCGCGGCGGCACGGCCTTGCGCTTCCACAGGAACAGCGCGACGATGATGGGAATGTAGAGTGCCGCGTTCAGCGAAAAGGCCAGCACCATTCCGGACGCGGCGATGACGATGCCGCCGAGCGCCGGCCCGATGCTGCGCGCCGCGTTGTTGGACAGCGAATAGAGAGCGACGGCGGCGGGCATCGCCCGGACGCCGACGATTTCCGCAGCGGACGCCTGCCAGGCCGGCGAGTAGAGCGAAATGCCCGTGCCGGTTATGAAAACGCACAGCAGAATCAGGCTGGGCGATATCAGCCCGGCCGCCGCCACCGCCGCCAGCAGGCTCGCGCCGCCAAGGCACAGTATCAGCGCCGCGAGCGCGACTCGCCTGCGATCGTACATGTCGGCCACCGCGCCCGCGGCGATCGCCAGCAACATGATGGGCAACATGGCGGCCGTCTGCACCATCGCGACCAAATCGGCCTTATGCGTGATCTGAAGCATCGTCCAGGCGGCGGCGACGGCCTGCATCTGTTGGCCGAGATTGGAAAAGAGACTGGATATCCAGATGCGGCGGAAAACCGGTTCCCGCAACGGTGCCATCATGTCTTCGGCCCTGCCTGGGGTTTCGTCCGTCGCGTCAGGGGCAGTTGATCCTGCTTCAGGCAAGTCGTTTCCCTTCCTATGGAGCGACGTCATTGAGCGTGCGCGCCGGATCGTCATGCAGATTAACCGATGCAACAGCTATCGGATGCCTGTCAATGCGGCACTTCTGACTCCGCTTTTTCCCCGATTGCGGGCTAATCTTCCACAATCTTCCAAAGCAGAAAGCGTGATCTTGGCCGATCTTTGCGGTGTTCACCTGTCCGCCGCTCGATCCTTTGCCTCCGCCTTGCGCGTCCCGGGGCGGCATTATGGATCGTAAAGCCATAAAGCGTTTCAAGGATAAGGTGGCAATCGTTACGGCGGCGGGGCAGGGTATCGGCGAACATTATGCCAAGGCACTGGCTGCGGAAGGCGCGGCAGTGAGGATCGCCGAAATCAACCTCGACAATGCGCCGCGCGTGGCCGATGACATCGCTGCAAGCGGCGGCAGGGCCATCGCCCTGCGCACCGACGTGTCGTCGGAAGCGTCCTGCGCCGAGTGCGTCGAGGAAACGGTCAAGGCGTTCGGAGGGCTGGATTTTCTCATCAACAATGCGGCGATCTTCGCGGGTATGCGACGAGAATCGTGGATGGAGATCGACCTCGATTATTATCATCGCTTCATGGCGGTGAATTTCGAGAGCGTCTATTTGATGACACGGGCAGCCTATCCCGCGCTCAAGGCGCGGGGAGGCGGTGTCATCATCAACCAGTCCTCGGCGGCGGCCTGGTATGGCGGCAATTATTATGGCCTGGCGAAACTGGGGGTCAACGGCCTCACCATCGCGCTGGCCAAGGAACTGGGGCCTCAGGGCATCCGTATGAACGCGGCCGGAATCTCGAGCGGCTGGTTGATTAGAGATGGTGCGCGCGCGAAGATCGGGAGCCGATTTTGCGCGAAAAACCATGCTATAACAAGGAATGAGAGCGCACGACCTGCGTCCGATTTAACGCCGCGCGCCCTGGTTATGTGGTTCCGACGACACCTCCCCCGGCGAACAGCGGAACGTCTTCAAGGCCGCTGTGGATATGCACCAAATTTTAAAAGCGGATGCGATAGCCCACGGTTGCACTCTGACCACTGCTCTGCGCATCGAACTCGCTATTGGCCCCCAGATATAGTGTGGCGGTTGACGACGTCCTCAGGCTCAATCCGGCGCCCAACGTGGCGAGCGTCTCGCTGCGGTTCGCGCCGGTAATGGCAAGGCCGTCGGGAACGCCGATATAGGAGGCCGTCGCAACCGACCTTGTACCGCTCAGCTGATGCAGGACGCCGGCGGACAGCCAAGGGCTGATCCGCGCTTCGGTCGAGCCGTGGAGTTCCAGCGCCCCGCGCAGGAAGTTGGCTTTTGTCCGCCGCGCATCGACGTCCAGCGCCCACACGCCATCGCCTGTCTCGTTCGCGCCGCCACGACGCGAAGAGATATGGGTGAAGCCGATTTCGGGTTCGAGCCTCCAGCCATCGCCCATACCGAAGGCGTGGCCGATCGAGATATCGGCCGTCCAGCTGCGCAGGCGGTAATGGCTGCTGACCTTGCCGCCGCCCGGGAGCGTGCGGTTCGTGTCGGCCTTGCTGCCGTCATAGCTGAATGAGGCGGCGATGTTGAAGCCGCTGAGATCGCCCTGGGCGACCAGGCCCGCCAGAATGCCGTTCGCCTCGGTCCGGGATTGCAGCGCTCCAATCCGCTGGCGCCCGCCAGAGTCAGGTGCAAAGTTGACGACGCTGAGCCGGCATCTCGACGGTGGTCGCGCACGCCCCTGCCGTCCAGCTTTCCATGGCTTTCTCTCTCCGATCATAACGACGCCCAATGGGCATGGACCGTGAGAATCTTTCCGGTTCAAGTTGAACCGGAAAAATCTATACGCCGCCGTCGCGCAGCGCCCCTCCTAGTTGCTGCACCTGCCGATGAAGCGCCTTCAACTGCTCCACGTCCATGCCCGACCGGGCGAGCAACGCTTCGCCCAGGCAGCCGCATGTTTCGCGTAGCGCGGCTCCCCGTTCGGTCAGACGCACCTGCACCTGTCGCTCGTCGGCGGGGTTGCGCTCGCGGACAACCAGGCCCGCCGTCTCCAGCCGTTTGACGAGCGGCGTCACGGTGCTGGATTCCAGCGTCAACCGTTCGGCGATCGCGCCGATCGTGCGTCCATCCCGTTCCCAAAGGGCGTGCAGCACCAGATATTGGGGATAGGTGATGCCCAGTTCGTCGAGCATCGGCTTGTAGAGGCGATTGATCGCCATGCTCGTCGCATAGAGCGAAAAGCAGAGTTGGCTGTCGAGCGGCAGCACGGCGGACATGGCATATTTCCTTTCGCGATCCTGATATCACGAAAATTCATATCGCAACAAATATTCTTGTGGACAAGGGGTCTTCGGTTCGCTAGATGAAAAATACCGCGATAATTAATATCGCAATATACAAGGAGCCAGATGATGTCCGTTGACATATTATATCGCACTGCCGCTTCCGCCGTCGGCGGCCGTGACGGCCATGCCCGTACCGAGGATGGCCGCTTCGAAGTGAAGCTGTCCACGCCCAAGGAACTGGGCGGCGCCGGGGGCGACGGCGCCAATCCCGAACAATTATTCGCGGCCGGCTATTCGGCCTGCTTCATCGGCGCGCTCAAGGTTGCCGGCGCGCAACTCAAGCTGAAGGTTCCCGCCGAAACCAAAGTCACCGCGACGGTCGGTATCGGGCCGCGTTCGGAAGGCGGCTTCGGCATCACCGCCGACCTGCTGGTCGACCTGCCGGGCGTCGCTCGTGCCGATGCGGAAAAGCTGGTCGCTGCCGCGCACCAGATTTGCCCCTACAGCAATGCGACTCGCGGCAATATCGATGTCGGCCTGACCGTTGCCTGATCGTTGACGATGAACTGTTTGCGCCCGGACCGTCGACACGGTCCGGGCCACAGCCATCATAATGTCGTGGCTCAGGCCGCCCGGCAATCAGCCTGAGCGATGATCCGTTCGGCCATTTCGTCGGCGACCAGCGCCGGCGATCGGCTTTCGCTGCGCGCCAGTTCCAGTATCGCGCCGACGCGCGGGCCGATCTGATCGACGCGCGCTGCGACGCTTGCCCGGTCTTCGCCCAGATATTCGGCCGACACGCTGATGATCCCGCCTGCGTTGACGACATAGTCCGGCGCATAGACAATGCCGCGATCCAGTAGCCGGTCGGCGACGTCGGGCGTGGCAAGCTGGTTGTTGGCCGCGCCGCAGACCAGCCGCACCTTCATGATCGCCACGCTCTGCGCTGTAAGCGCCCCGCCGAGCGCGCAGGGCGCGAAAATGTCGGCCTCCACCGATGCGATCTCCTCCACATCGACGACCTGTGCATCCAACACCGCGCCCAACGCATTGCGGCGGCGCGGGTCGATATCCGCAATGACCAGCCGCGCGCCGGCATCGGCCAGGCGGCGGCACAGGCTCGCGCCGACATTGCCCGTGCCCTGGACGGCGACGGTGAGGTCGGACAGGTCCGCGCCCAATGTCAGGCGGGCGGCGGTCCGCATGGCTTCGAACACGCCCAGCGCCGTCCAGGGGGACGGATCGCCGCCCGCCTGGTCGCCCGCCGGGTCCAGTCCGGCGACATGGCGCGTCATGGTCGACACTTCGCGCATGTCGGCGACCGTGGTGCCGACATCTTCCGCCGTGACATAAAGGCCGCCCAGATTCTCGACCGCGCGGCCGAAGGCGCGGAACAGGGCGACGCGGTCGAACGGGCCGTCGGGCTGGCGCAATACCGCCTTGGCCCCGCCAAAGGGAAGGTCGGCCAGCGCATTCTTGTAGCTCATGCCTTCGGCCAGCCGGCAGGCATCGCCAAAGGCCGCCTCCAGATCGGGATAATGCCAGAATCGGCATCCGCCTGCCCCCGGCCCGAGCGCTGTGGAATGGATCGCGATGACGCCATCCAGGCCGCTTTCGGGATCGAGCAGGCGCACCGATTGCATCGGTGGGTTCAGGCGGGCGGGACGGGCGACCATGGTCTTCTCCTTTGTGTGTCGCGAGGCTTATCGGCTGTAGGCAGGGAAGAATCTTGCCCGATTTAACGACCAATTGCCGCAAATGGGGAAGATTTATTCCGAATAATTCGATATTGAGGAAAATATGATCGATCTTGACCATTTCGAGCGTAAGATTCTCCGCGAATTGCAGCGCGATGCCAGCCAGACAATGGCGGAGATCGCCGAGAAGGTGGGGTTGACGCCATCGCCCTGCTGGCGTCGCATCGACCGGCTGGAGCGGGAAGGGTTGATCCGCAAGCGCGTGGCGGTGATCGACCGGCGCAAGGTCGGCCTCAACGCCCAGGTTTTCGCGCAGGTGAAGCTCAACGCCCATGGCCGCGCCAATCTGGATGAATTCAGCGCGGCCATTCGCGGCTTTCCCGAAGTGCTGGAAGCCTATGTGTTGATGGGCACGATGGATTTCATGCTGCGGATCGTCGCGAAGGATATCGAAGCCTATGAACGCTTCTTCTTCGAACGGCTGAGCAAATTGTCCGGCGTGCAGGAAATCAATTCGACGGTGGCCCTGTCGGAGATTAAATCGACCAACGAACTGCCGATCTGACAGAGGGCGGGACGCTGACGTGCCCCGCCGCACCGACATCGGTCCTCACTTCCAGGTCGCGCCCAGAAGCCGGCGGAAATTGCCGCCCAGCACCGCCCGGATATTATCGTCCGAATAGTTGCGGCGCACCATCTCCTCGACAAGATTGAACATCTTGAGCGGATCGTCGAACCCGTCGGTGTCGATCTTGTCGCGAAACGCATAGCTGCCCTTATAGCCCGCCTTCAGCTTGGCATAGGCGGTCGGCTCCATATCGTCATAGCCATAAATGTCGGCATCCGATCCGATGCCGACCTTGTCGATGCCGATCAGCTTGGTGACATGGTCGATCTGATCCACCAGATTGGCGATTGTCGTCGGCTCCTTGGCGGTCAGGAAATTGCGCACGCCGGTAATTCCCATGACGCCGCCCTTGGCGCCTAGCGCCTTGATCGCTTCGTCGGTCTTGGTGCGAGGATGGTTGTTGAGCGCGCGGCAATTGCTGTGCGTGATCGCGATCGGACCGCTGGCCATGGCGATGGCGTCCAGTGTCGTCTTGTCGCCGCAATGGGACACGTCGACCACCATGCCGACCTTGTTCATTTCCGCGACGATCGCGACGCCATAATCGGACAGGCCACCATCGATCCGGTCGGTGCAACCTGACCCGATCCGGTTCTGGCTGTTATAGGTGAGTTGCGACACCCGCTGGCCCAGTTGATAGAATGTCTTCACATCCTCTGGCGTGCTGAAATGATCGCTATTCTGTAGCCCCATGATGACGGCCATGCGGCCGTCGCTCTTGGCGCGGTCCAGGTCTGCGCCGAGGCCCACACCCTGGAAGAGATGCGGGTTGCGTGCGACGAAGCCGGTCCATGCCAGCAGCCATTGCAGCGTCTGTTGCCGCGCGTCCGGGCCGCCTATGCCGATGCTGTTGTGAAAGGCGGTGATGCCGCTTGCACGGAAGTCGGCCGCCCATTTCTCACTTACCGGCCCTGCATAGGTTTGGGGACGAAAATCCAGCGTCAACGGCGCCAGCATGTCGATGATAAGCGATTCCTTCACCAAGTCGGTCACGCGCCTGGAATAGCGGCGCGGTGACGCGGCATGGGCCGGATAGAGGCCGCCATTGATCATCGGAAAGGCAAATGCCGTCGCCGTCATGGCGCCTGTCAGCATCTGCCGCCGCGAAACACCTGTCTTCCTGTCCATCTCTCACTCCCATTTTATCGGATTGGAAAAGAGTTTGCCGCGAATGATTGATCCTGTATAGAAAAATAATATCTAAAACGAGAATATATGAGAGGTTCGGCATGTTGCATTGCGGCCATGGAAATAGGCGCGGATGGAAATGGACCTTGGGCGGCGCTGCTGCTGCTGCGCTCCTGTTGGTCCCGGCCAGTTCTGCAGCACTAGCGAAAACGCCTGCGGCTTCGGCGTCGGTTTCCATCGATCGGGCCAGGCTTGCCGGCCTGCCCGAATTTATCGACGGCATCCTGGCCCAGCAGATCGCGCAGCGGGAAGTGGCGGGCGCGGTCATCGCCGTGGTTCATCGCGGCAAGGTAATGATGACGCGCGGCTATGGCTTTGCCGATGTCGACAAAGGCGTTCGCGTGGATAGGCGGCGCACCCTGTTCCGGCCGGGATCGGTGTCGAAACTCTTTACCTGGGCGGCGCTGATGCAGCAGGTGGAGGCGGGCAAGGTCGATCTGGATGCCGACGTAAATCGCTACATCGACTATGCGATTCCGCCCTTTGATGGCAGGCCGATCAGGGTGCGCGACCTGTTCGCCCATGCCGTGGGCATGAGCGACCTGTCCTATGCCGAGGGTGAGTGGAAAAAGGAGGAGGCCTATCAATCCTTCCTCAAGACCCATATTCCTCCACGCCTCTGGGCACCGGGCGGAGAGATTTCCTACTCCAACTATGGTGCGGCGCTAGCGGGCTATATCGTCGAGCGCGTGTCGGGCGAGTCCTTCCCAGACTATGTCGAGCATCATATCTTCAAGCCGCTCGGCATGGCCAGCTCCACCTTCCGCGAGCCGCTGACGGGCGACAATGCCGCGCATATGGCGTTGGATTATGCGCTGGTCGATGGGCGTTACAAGGCCAAACCCTATGAGCGCTACGACAAGATCATGCCGGCCGGCTCCGCTGCGTCGACTGCGCCGGACATGGCGCGCTTCATGCTGGCCATGCTGGGCAATGGCGCGCTGGGTGGCGCGCGCATCCTGAAACCGGACTCGGTCCGTTTCCTAGAAAGCGACTCGCTCGCCAACGCGCCGGGGCTACCGGGCATGGCGCATGGCTTCATGGTCGCGCGCGAATCGGGGCCGCGACTTGTCGGTCATGGCGGCAACACCATGGACTTCCATAGCTATCTGCTGCTCGCGCCAGAGGCCGATTTCGGTTTCTTCGTGTCGATGACGGGTGGGCAGGGCAGCTATGGCGCGCGCACGGAACTGAGCGATGCGATCATCGGCCGCCTCTTTCCGCAGGCTCCGGCGACGCGCTGGACGCAGGCGGGCGCGAAGCCGCCGGTCGGCACCTATCGTGTCAACCGACGCGACTATGCCAAGCCCGCCGATCCGGCGGGCGATCTCAGGATTTCGGTCCAGGGCGATCACGGCCTGCTCGTCGAAGCGCAGGGTCGGAAAAGCCGTTGGGAGCAGATCGGGCCGGCGCTCTACGAACAGGTCACGGGCGCACGGGCAGGCGGCCCCTTTGATCGGCTGCTCTTTTATGGAGCGCTGAACGATCCCCGGATCTCCTTCGGGTCGCAACCGCATGTCACCTATCATCTGGTGCCGGGGCAGGGGAAATGAGATCGGGCGTCGCCGATCAAGCGATCGGTCATTTTATTTTTCTAATATGACAATTATATCTCATTTAGGATTGAATTGTCCTAATAATAATGTTCCTATCCTTCCAAGTTGAATCGGAGGAAGTGGGCACGTCAGGCGGAAAATAGGCGGATGCAAGCGGACGGCCTTGGCGTGTTGCGCTCTTCTTCGGGTGCAAAGGGGTATGAGCATGAAGTCCAATCATTTGTCGTGGCTCGCGGGCACCACGTTGGCGGGGATCGCAGGCCTGTCGCCCGCCCTGGCCCGGCAGCCGGCGGAACAGGCCGTGGAATCCGAAATCCCCGTGCAGTCTGAGATCATCGTCACCGGATCGCGCATCCAGCGGCAAGGCTTCGACGCGCCCACGCCCACCACGATATTGGGGGCTGAGCAATTGCAGCAAGGCGACCGGCCCAGCCTGGCCCAAGCGCTGAACGATATTCCGCAATTCCGGCCGACCGCTACGCCGGAAACCACCACCGGCAACACCACGGCCGCCGCGTCGCCCGCCGACTTGCGGGGGCTGACCGCCGTGCGGACGCTGACCCTGCTCAACGGTCACCGTTTCACTGGCAGCGCAGACCTCAACAGCGTGCCGCAGAATTTGATCAAGCGGGTCGATGTCGTGACCGGCGGCGCATCCGCCGCCTGGGGATCGGGGGCGGTGGCGGGCGTGGTCAATGTCATTCTGGACGATGAACTGACCGGCTGGAAAATGGGCGCGAATAGCGGCGTGTCGTCACGCGGCGACGGCTATCGCTTCGGCGGAGATGCGGCGTGGGGCATGAAATTCGCGGACGATCGCGGCCATGTCATGATCGGCGGCGAATATCTCAAGAGCAAGGGCGCCTTCGATCGCGATGACCGGCCGAACCTGAATTCCGGCCTGTTTCAGCGCGCCGACGGCCAGCTGGTCCTGACCAATGACGTCAACTACACCATTCTCAATCGCGGCGGGTCGATCCTCAGCACGTCCGCAGCGCCCTATAATCTGGTGTTCAATCCGGATGGATCGGTCGGCCCGCTGCCGCTGGGCAGCGAGACATTCGGCCAGCAGACCGTCGGCGGTGGCGGGCAGAGCGTGTATGATTATGTGTCGGTCAGCACGCCCTATGAGCGGACCAACCTCTTCGCCCATGTCAGCTACGACCTGACCGACAATCTGAAAATCTGGGTCGACGGCAGCTACAACCGCATGGCCGGCGACTTCACTTTCTTCCCGGAAACGCCGCTTGCCGTGATCCAACCGGATAATGGCTTTCTGACCGCGACCGCCAGGTCCCAACTGGCGACTGCCGGCGTCACCGGCCCCTTCATTATCGGTCGCATTCTGGACGATGTCGGTCAGGACGGCATGTTGACCTTCAACTATGCGCGCCGCAACCTCGAAGGGGCGATCGGTCTGGACGGCAGTTTCGGCAATGGCTGGAGCTACAAACTTTATTATGACCATGGCGAATTGCGGAACCGGCAGACGCTGGCCAACCAACGCATCACCGCCCGCTTCAACAAGGCGATCGACGCGGTGCTGGTCAATGGCAGCCCGGTCTGCCGCGTCAATGCGGACGCCAGCACGGCCAATGACGATGCCGCCTGTGTGCCGATCGACATTCTCGGCAGCGGCAAGATTAGCGACGCCGGCCGCGCCTATGCCTTTGGCGACGCCTCCTCGACCAGCACGACCAAGCTGGACGCGGCGGGCTTCAGCCTCAGTGGCCAGCCTTTTTCGACCTGGGCCGGGGCGGTCGACCTCGCCCTGGGCGGCGATTTCCGCTGGGAGGAATTCGTCACCAATTCCATCGATGCACTGTCGGCGGCGCGGGCCTTCGCGACGCTCAACTATGCGCCGACCAATGGCGGCTTCAACGTCAAGGAATTCTTCGCTGAAGTCGCCGTGCCGCTGCTCGACGTGGCGGATACGGCCAAGCTGGAGGTGAACGGCGCCGCCCGCTATTCCGATTACAGCACCAGCGGCGGCATCTGGTCGTGGAAGACGGGCGGCACGCTGCGCCTCGTCAATGACCTGCTGCTGCGCGCCGTTTATTCGCGCGACATCCGATCGCCCAGCATCAACGAATATTATCTGGGCCGCGCGACCAACATCGGCAATGTGCAGGATCCCTTCCGCAACAATTCGGTGGCGCTGAACGTGTTCAGCTACACCGGCGGCAATCCGGCGCTCGATCCGGAAATCTCGCACACATTGACCTTGGGAGGCTCCTATTCGCCACGTTTCGTGCCGGGGCTGCGCCTATCGGTGGACTTCTACCGGATCAAGATCGACGGGGTGATCGTGACGCTGGCAACGCAGGATGTGCTGAATCTTTGCGCGGCGCAGAACCCCGGCGACAATCTGTGCGGCGGCCTGATCGAGCGCGACGCCAATGGTGGCCTCGTCTCGGTGCTGCGCACCTATCGCAACCTGGCCCAGTATAAGACTAAGGGGCTGGATATCGAGGCGGCCTATCAGATGCCGTTGGGGGCAGGGCGCGTAACCGTCCGGTCGCTGGCGACCCATGTCATGGAATTGTTGATCGACGATGGCGTGACCACGACCGATCGTGCGGGCATCGTCGGGGGCGACACGCTCTTCTCCACGCCCAAATGGCGCGTGACGACATCGGTCGGCTATGATGACGCGCATTTCGGCGTCGACCTGCGCGTCCGTCATGTCAGCGGCGGCAAATATACTTTTGTCCCCGGCCCTAATGGCCAGTTGCCGATCAACAACGTCATTGGCGGCCGCACCTATGTCGATTTCGGCGTCCGCTTCAAGGTCGGGGCCTTCACCCTCTACGGCAACGTCAACAACCTGTTCGATCGCGATCCGCCGATGTCCCAATATACCAATGCCAATTACGACGTGATCGGCCGCTATTTCTCCGGCGGCGTGAAGTTGAATTTCTGATCGCGACGGCGACCCGGACGGCGGCGGGTTCGCCGGACAGGCCATCCGCAGCGCTGGCTCCGGTCATGACGGAATATTTCTCAAACAAGATCAACAGGAAAGGGCGCAGCATCATGCGATGGATGAAATATCTGGCCGCCGGCGCATTGGCGCTGGCCGGCGGCGTTACCGTGGCTCAACAGGCGCCGGTCGATGCGCCCTCGCTGGTCCCGCAACCGGCGGCGAAGCCCACCGCCGTGGTGCCGGTGGCGCCATCCGTTGACGGGCAGCATATCCTGACGAAGCAGGATGCGGACGCCTGGCTCGACGGCTTCCTGCCCTATGCGCTGGCGCGGGGCGATATCGCCGGCGCGGTGGTCGTCATCGTCAAGGACGGGCAGGTGCTGACGCAGCGTGGTTTCGGCTATGCCGATGTCGCCGCGCGCAAGCCGGTCGATCCCGCCACCACGCTCTTCCGTCCCGGTTCGGTGTCGAAACTCTATACCTGGACGGCGGTGATGCAACAGGTGGAGGCCGGCAAGCTGAACCTCGACGCCGACGTCAACCAATATCTCGACTTCAAGATTCCGCCCTATGAGGGCAAGCCGATCACGTTGCGCAATATCATGACGCACACGCCCGGCTTCGAGGAGGCGGGTCGCGATCTGATCGGCAAGAACACGAATGTTCCGACATTGGAAGCGGTGCTGAAACGCTGGACACCGCACCGCGTCTATGCGCCCGGCTCGACCCCGGCCTATTCCAACTATGCGACCGCGCTGGCCGGCTATATCGTGCAGCGGGTCAGTGGCCTGCCATTCGACGATTATATCGAACGCAACATCTTCCAGCGGCTCGGCATGAAATATGCGAGCTTCCGCCAGCCGCTTCCGGCCGCGCTCCAGCCGCACATGGCCAAGGGTTATCAGCTGGGATCGGGCGAGGCGAAGCCGTTCGAGATCGTGTCGGTCGCGCCTGCCGGCAGTTCCTCGATCAGCGGCGCTGACATGGCGAAGTTCATGATCGCGCACCTCGACAATGGCGGCCCGCTGCTGAAGCCCGAAACGGCGAAGCTGATGCACGCGCCCGCCAACGCGCCGCTGCCTGGTCTCAACCGCATGATGCTCGGCTTCTACGAGAAGAAGATCAACGGCATCAGCGCCATCGCCCATGGCGGCGACACGCGCTGGTTCCATTCCGACCTGTCGCTCTTTCCCAGCAAGAATGTCGGCCTCTACATCTCGCTGAACAGTATGGGGAAGGACGGCGCGGTCGGTCCGATCCGCAACAGCTTCTTCAAGCAGTTCGCCAACCGCTACTTCCCTGCGCCGGTCACGCCCACGCCAAAGGAACTGGCCACGGCCAAGGATCATGCGGCGCAGGTCGCCGGCACCTATGCCAGCAGCCGTGCGCCGGTGGAAAACTGGGCGGCGATGATGGGCTTCGTCAGCCAGATGCAGATCGGCACGGACAAGGACGGCAAGCTGTCCATCCCTGCCTTCAAGACCATCGGCGGCGCGCCGCGCAAATGGATCGAGGTCGCGCCCTATATATGGCAGTCGACCGAGGATGGCGACCAGTTTGCGGCACGGATCGAAAATGGCAAGGTCACGCGCGTTTTCTACGGCCCGGTCGCGCCGATCATGGTCTGGGACCCGGTGCCCTGGTACAAGAACACCGCCTGGCTGAAGCCACTGGCGATCGCGGCGCTGGCCATCATCATCTTGACCGCGCTCGCATGGCCCGTCGGCGCCATCACCCGCAAGCGCTATGGCGCGAAGCTGGAACTGACGGGCCGTGACCTGACCTTCCACCGCGTCGTTCCCGCCTGCGCCTGGGGCGTGCTGGCGCTGCTTGGCAGCTGGGTGGCCGTCGTCGCCATAGCGAGCGATTATGTGACCTCGGCTGGTCTTATCTGGTTCAACCAGATTGCGGGGCTGCTGCTCTTCTTCGGCTTCGTCGGCGTGGCCGGCTGGAACGCCTATCTGGCCTTCAGCAACAGGCGCGGCCGGTTCGGCAAGCTGTGGAGCGTGCTGCTGCTGGCCGCCACCATCATCATGCTGTGGGTGGCGCTCGCCTTCCACCTGATCAGCTTCGGCGCCAACTGGTAGGCGGCGGGGCGAGGCCGGGCGGTGTAGCGCCGTCCAGCCTCGCCCGCTTTCCAGATCACTTTCTCTTCTTCGCCCGTGCTGGATGCGCGGGCGCGGGGCGGCGTGCGCCCCGATTGCTTCAGGAGTTTCCCAACATGACCACTGCTCTTACCCTCGACGTGACGGCCGAACGGCTCGATTTCAAGGCGCCGTTCCGCATTTCGGGCTATGTGTTCGAAGGGCTGGACTGCGTGGTCGCGACCCTGTCGGACGGGACGCATAGCGGCCGGGGGGAGGGCGATGGCGTCTATTATCTCGACGACCGGCAGCCGCATATGCTGGCCGAACTGGAGCGGACCCGCGCCGCGATCGAGGCCGGGCCGACCCGTGAGGAATTGCGATCCATCCTGCCCGCCGGCGGCGCGCGCAACGCGGTCGACGCCGCGCTCTGGGAACTGGAGGCGAAGCGCGCGGGGAAGCCGGTTTGGGCGCTGGCCGGGCTGGAGGCGCCCAGGCCCGTCGTCACGACCTTTACCCTGGGCGCGGACGATCCGGCGAAGATGGCGCAGGCGGCGCTCGCCTTCGGCCCGGTCCGCGCGATCAAGGTCAAGCTGACCGGCGATCTCGATCTCGACATCGCCCGTGTCGCGGCGATCCGCGCCGCGCGGCCCGATGTGTGGCTGGGCGTCGACGCCAATCAGGGTTTTGCCGACAGCGAACTGGACAATCTCGTGGCGGCGATGGTCGCCGCCAACGTCTCCCTGATTGAGCAGCCGCTGGCGCGCGGACGGGAAGCCGATCTGGACGGCTATCGTTCGCCCATCCCGCTGGCGGCGGACGAAAGCGCGTTGACGCTGGACGATGTGCCGGGACTGGTCGGCCGGTTCGACGTGGTCAATATCAAGCTCGACAAATGCGGTGGCCTGACCGAGGGGCTGATGATCGCCCGTGCGGCGAAGGCTGCCGGCCTCGGCGTCATGGTGGGCAATATGGGCGGCTCGACGCTCAGCATGGCGCCCAGTTTCCTGCTGGGACAGCTTTGCGACATTTGCGATCTGGACGGTCCGATCTTCCTGAGCCGCGACCGCGATCCCGCCATCCGCTACGAGGACGGCACCGCCTGGTGCGACGAGCGCATGTGGGGCCGGGAAAGCCCGGACGCGGCGTGATCGGCGTCGGGACAGTCAGTCAGTGAAGGCATCAAGAGACGCGCGCGGCTGGTTCGGCCAGCCGCCGGGGTTGACCATCTTGTTCCTCACGAACATGTGGGAACAATTCTCCTATTTCGGTATGCGGGCGCTGCTGGTCTATTATATGACCCGGCAGCTGATGTTGGGGCAGGCGCAAGCCTCATTCGTCTACGGCGCCTACACCGCCTGCGCCTATTTCACGCCCATCGTCGGCGGGGTGATCGCAGACCGCTGGCTGGGCAAGCGCCGCGCCGTGGCGATCGGGGCGTCGATCATGGCGGCGGGCCATTTCATGATGGCGTTCGAGCCGCTTTTCTATCTGGCGCTCGCCACCATCGCGCTGGGCAACGGACTGTTCCTGCCCAGCCTGCCGAGCCAGATCAACGACCTTTACGCGCCCGGTGATCCGCGGCGGGGCTGGGCCTATAATGTCTATTATGTCGGCATCAATATCGGCGGTTTCCTGGCGCCGCTGATCTGCGGGACGCTGGGCGAGCTTTATGGCTGGCATTATGGGTTCGGCGCGGCCGGGATCGGCATGTTCGCGGGGCTGGCCATCTATCTGCTGGGACAGAAGCATCTGCCGCCCGAACGGGCGACGTCGGTCATGGCGATAGAGGCCGCGCCAGCGACCGCCGCCGCCGGCCATCGCCAGACATGGCTGGTGCTGGCGGCGGTGGGCTTGTGCGTCACCCTGTTCCGGGGCGCCTATGAACAGGTCGGCAATACGGTGGCGCTCTGGGCGGGCAGCGGTGTCGATCGCGGCCTGGGCGGTGTCACCATTCCCATGACCTGGTTCCAGTCGCTGAATCCTCTGCTCGTCATGCTGCTCACCCCGCCCTTGCTGGCGCTGTGGCGTCGGCGGGCGGCGGCGGGGCGCGATACGGCCCCGGCGCGGCGCATGGCGCAAGGCGCGCTGATGGTCGCGCTGGCCTATGTCCTGCTCGCAGCAGTGGCCTGGCAGGCGGGGGAGGGACAGGCCGGCTGGTTCTGGCTCGCGCTTTTCTTCCTCATCTTCACGGTGGGGGAGCTGTTCATCCTGCCTTCGGGTCTGGGCCTGTTCGCCCGGCTCGCGCCGCCGCGCCTCGGCGCGACCACGGTCGCCGCCTGGTATCTCACCATTTTCGCGGGAAGCCTGGGGGCCGGGCTGGTGGGCGCGCTGTGGAGCCATATGCCCCATGGCGTCTATTTCGCCCTGTTGTCGCTACTGGCTTGCCTGGCGGCATTTCTGCTCCGGCTGCTCGATCGGCCAATTCGTCGTATCGATCGAAGTTGGAGCGATAAATAGGTTGATTATTTTCTGATCAGGATCATAATGTCCTTATTAGGAAATTATTGGATATCAGGATATGACGATGCAGCAAGGCGGGTTTGACATGGGTACGCTGGTTCTGCCCCGCCCCTATCTGCTGTTCCTTGGCGACGCGACCGAACGTGGATTCGCCAAGACCGCACTGGGCCTTGCCGACTGGGCGCCGGACCTTTGCATAGGCGAATATGGCCTGCCGGGCTGCACCGTCAGTGCGGGACTGCCGCACCTGACCCCGGCGGAGGCGAAGGAGAGGGGCGCGCGCGCGCTCGTCATCGGTGTCGCCAATGTAGGCGGCGTCATACCCGACCACTGGATGGACGCGCTGGTCGAGGCGCTGGAAACGGGTTTCGACCTGGTCAGCGGTATGCACGCGAAACTGGAAAGCTTCCCACGCCTTGCCCAGGCGGCGGCGCAGGCGGGGCGGCGCCTGATCGACGTGCGCACCCCGCCACCCGTGCCTATCGCCACCGGACGCAAGCGCAGTGGCAAGCGACTACTGACCGTCGGCACCGATTGCGCGCTGGGCAAGAAATATACCGCCCTCGCGATCGCCGACGGATTCCGGGCGCGCGGAATCGACGCCGATTTTCGTGCCAGCGGCCAGACCGGCATCATGATCGCGGGATCGGGCGTGCCGATGGATTCGGTGGTATCCGATTTCCTTGCCGGCGCGGCCGAGATATTGAGTCCCGATGCGCCGCAGGACCATTGGGACGTGATCGAGGGGCAGGGGTCATTGTTCCACCCCTCTTATGCGACGGTGTCGCTGGGCCTGCTGCACGGTAGCCAGCCGGACCTGTTCGTCGTCTGTCATGAGGTCGGCCGCACCGAGATAATGGGCGTGAGCGGCTATACATTGCCCTCCATCCCGCAAGTGATCGAGCAGACCATCGCGATGGGGCGGCTCACCAATCCGGCGATCCGCTGCGCGGGGATCAGTCTCAATACCTCTTCCCTCGATGACGCGGCGGCTGCCGCCGAAATCGATCGCCTGTCGGCCGAACTGGGTTATCCGGTCGCCGATCCGATCCGGCGCGGCCCGGCCTTCGACCGGCTGCTGGACGCCTGCCTCGCATGAGCGGCGCAGGGGGAGAAAGGGGGGCGAGCTGGTTCCAGCGTTTTCTCCTGCCCGGCTTTGCGCTGAAGGCGGTCATCATCGGCGGCGGCTATGCCACGGGGCGCGAACTGGCGGAATTCTTCCTGCCCAGCGGCCCGTGGGGCGGCCTGGCCGGCATGATATTGGCCATGCTGATCTGGAGCGCGGTCGCCGCCGTCACCTTTCTTTTCGCCCGCATGGTCGGCGCGCGCGATTATCGCAGTTTCTTCGAGGCGCTGCTGGGCCGGGGCTGGGTGATTTTCGAGATCGGCTATCTGCTCTTCATAATCCTGATCCTCGCCGTTTTCGGCGCGGCGGCGGGAGCGATCGCGGAGGCGGCGCTGGGCATCGCGCCGATCGTCGGCACGCTGGTGCTGATGGCGGGCATCGGCCTGTTCGCGACCTTCGGCAATGCCTCGGTGGAGCAGTTGTTCAAATGGGTCTCCTTCCTGCTCTACGGCGTTTATGCGCTGTTCCTGATTCTCGCGCTTGCCGGATTCGGCGACCGGATCGGGGAAGGATTTGCGGTGCCTGCTTCCGCCAATGGCTGGGCGCTGGGTGGCCTGACCTATGCGGGCTATAATATCATCGGCGCGGTCGTGATCCTGCCGGTGCTACGTCACATGACGTCGGATCGCGACGCGGTGGCGGCGGGGCTGATCGCCGGGCCGCTGGCCATGGCGCCGGCCATCGCCTTCTTCATCTGCATGATCGCCTTCTATCCCGGCATTGCGCAGGAAGTGCTGCCGTCCGATTTCCTGCTGGGCCAACTCGGCAGCCCGGCCTTTCATCTGCTGTTCCAGCTCATGATCTTCGCCGCATTGCTGGAAAGCGGCACCGGCGCGGTCCATGCCGTCAATGAAAGGATCGCCAAGGCCTGGCATATCCGGCGCGGGGCGGTGCTGGGCAATCCGGCGCGGCTCGCCATTGCGCTCGTCATCCTGACCGGCTGCATGTTGGTGGCCGACCGGGTGGGGCTGGTCGCGCTGATCGCCAACGGCTATCGCGCGCTCGCCTATATCTTCCTGAGCATCTATGTCCTGCCGCTGCTGACCATCGGCCTTGTCCGGCTGGCGCGGCGGCAACGTGGCCTTCAAGCATAAGGGCGGTTAGGGGGCGGTGAGCCGGTGCCGCATTGAAAATGCGCTCTTCGCGCGACTCTTAGCCCTTGCGCGGCGCGCGCTTCTTGACCTCATTCTGGGTCACATGATGATGCGCGTCATGCATGAGGTTCGACAGATCCTCTTCCGCGCTCGACATGATGCCGACGGTCAGCGTTTCCTTATAGCCCGGCGCGCAGACATAGGCATGGCCCATGCCTGAATCGATATAGATGGATTCGCCCGCCTTCAGTTCGATCGGATCGTAAAATTCGGTGTGGACGATGATCGCGCCCTCCACCACATAGATGAACTCCTCGCCCGAATGGCGGACGAGCTGGCCGAATTCCTCGATCGACTGGGCGTGGATGCGCGTGACCACGGGCACCATCCGCTTCTGCCGCAATTCGGTGCAGAGATAATAATATTCATAGTTGGAGGTGTCGACGCGCACCGCATTGTCGATCGTCCCGACGCTGCGACGGCCCATGATGGTCGTGGGGGTGGCGGCGTCCGCTTCCACGAACAGGTCCGCGATGCCGATATTCAGCCGCTCGCTCAACTGTTGCAGCTTGTCATAGGTCAGCGACAGCCGGTCATGCTCCACCTTGGACAGGGTCGACACCGGTATGCCGCAGCGCTGGCTCATTTCCTTCAATGTCCAGCCATTACGGGTACGCAGATCCGTGATCACCGCGCCCAGGGTCCGTCGACCGCCTGCCATTCAATTCGCTCCTGTCTGTCACCCTGCGCGAACGGACCTTATATCCTGTTCGGAAAACCGATCATTGTCTAGCATCGCCACGCCATAATGCGCAATGCGCCTGCAAGGCCGCATCTTGGCACTTCAAATGCTCCGAACCGCCTCTTTAAGAGGCTGCACCCGGCACGCTTTGCAAGAGCAAACCGACTTCGCCCACCAAAATCTGTCCTGATAGGAAAATTTCATCGCGGGTCGCAGTTCAAGCGGCAGTACCGCTCCTTGACGATCGCAAGACAGGTTGGGAATTATATGCTAATCGCAAAAAAATGGCTCCGATAAACGGGAGGCACAGTTTGGACATAAGCGGCCACGGATGAAAAGCGCGCAAAAGCCTCTCCTGGACAGCAATCCCGGCGCTTTTCTGCGGGAGTTCAGGACCATTCAAGGCCTCACCCTGGCGGAGGCGAGCAAGAAGACCGGCCTGCCCGTTTCGACATTGTCCAAGGTGGAAACCGGGAAGATGTCGCTCAGCTACGAGAAGCTGGTGAAGGTCAGCCGCGGGCTGGGCATCGACATCGCCCAGCTTTTTTCCGGCGGTTCCTCCGCCACGCCGCCCGCGCATACGCCTTTCGGCCGCCGCAGCATCACGCCGGCGGGACAGGGGCCGACGATCCGGACCGCTTCCTACCATTATACCTATCCATCGGCCGAATTGCTGAACAAGCAGCTGAATCCGATGATCCTCGACGTCAGCGCCCGATCGATCGAAGATTTCGATGATCTGATGCGGCATCCTGGCGAGGAATATGCCTTCGTGATTCAGGGGCAGTGTGAATTTCACAGCGATATTTATGCGCCCTCGCTATTGAAGACCGGCGATTCCGTCTATTTCGATGCCTCTATGGGGCACGCCTATGTCGCGGTCGGCGAAGGACCATGCCGCATTTTATGTGTCTGTTCGGCCAATGACGCCGAACTCAAATCGAACCTGCCGCCCATACACGGCACATCCTGAGGCGGCGCACGTCCGGCGTCGCGCACCCCGGCCTCCCACATCCTTCCCCGGGCAGAAACGGCGACGTACGCCTATTGACATAATCGCGTCATTATTGTCATTTCAGAAAAAATTTCCATATTGGAAATTTCTTGTCTGGCTTATGCATGGCAAGCTGCAATGACGGGGGTGGGATGCGCGGATTGTGCAGATGGATCGGTATGGCAATGCTGGTCTGGGCGGGAGAAGCGATGGCGCAGCGCGATGCGGTAAGGATGGCGCCCACAGCGCCACCGGTCCGTTCTGCCGCGCCCATGCTGGAGAAGGCCGATGTCGACGCCTGGCTCGATGGCTATATGCCCTATGCGCTCCAGCGCGGCGACGCCGCCGGCGCGGTGGTGGTCGTCGTCAAGGATGGCCGCATCCTGACCCAGCGCGGCTTTGGCTATGCCGATGTTGCGAAGCGTCGGACCGTTGACCCGGAAAGAACGCTGTTCCGTCAGGCGTCGATCTCGAAACTGATTACGTGGACAGCCGTCATGCAGATGGTGGAACGGGGCCGGATCGACCTCGACCGGGATGTGAACGCCTATCTCGACTTCAGGATTCCCGATCGTTTCGGCAAGCCGATCACGATGCGCAACCTCATGACCCATCGCGCCGGTTTCGAGGAAGTGCAACGGGGCCTCAACAGCTATGACGCCAAGGATATCCCGCCGCTCGATGTGGCAGTGAAGCGCTGGGTGCCGACGCGCATCTTCGCGCCCGGCACGACGCCGGCTTATTCCAACTATGGCACGACGCTCGCCGCCTATATCGTGCAGCGCGTGTCGGGCGAGCCTTTCGAGACTTATGTGCAGCGGCATATCTTCGCGCCCGCGGGCATGGTGCGGTCCAGCCTCAGCCAGCGGTTGCCAGCCAGTCTCCGGTCGCTGGTGGCGTCGAGCTATAATCGCGGATCGGGCAAGCCGGTGCCGCTGGAACTCAACAGCTTCGCGCCTGCCGGGGGCATGAGCGCGCCGGGCGCCGACATGGGGCGATTCATGATCGCGCATCTCGAAAATGGCGGCGCCCTGCTCAAGCCGGAGACGGCGCGGCTGATGCACGACACCATCCTCAAGTCGATCCCGCCGCTCAACGGCATGGCGCTCGGCTTCTACGAGCAGAATATCAACGGCCGGCGGGCGCTGTCGCACGCGGGCGACACGCCGACCTTCCACAGCCAGCTATGGCTGCTGCCCGACGAGAAGGTCGGCATTTATATGTCGATGAACGCGGCGGGCACGGACAAGGTCTCCGCGCCGATCCGCAGCTATTTGTTCGACGCCTTCGCCGACCGCTATTTCCCCTTCGACCGGAAGGACGGTCGGGTCGACGCCGCGACGGCCAGGAATCATGCGCGCATGATGGTGGGCACCTACAACAGGACGCGGCGATCGGAGACGAGCTTCCTCAAGGCGCTAGAACTGAGCGGCCAGATCGGCATCGGCCTGGACGCACAGGGCGGCCTGCAGGTGAAGGCTGCGCCGGCATTGGGTGGACAGCCCCGCACATGGATCGAGATCGCCCCCTTCGTCTGGCGCGACAGGGACGGCAAGACCCGGCTCGCCGCGCAGGTGGAAAAGGGCAAGGTGGTGCGTTTCGGCCTAGATGGATCGGCGCCCTACATGCTTTTCGAACCGGCGCCCTGGTATCTGTCGACCGGCTGGATCACGCCCGCGCTGCTGGCGAGCCTGGCCGCCTTCTTCCTGACTTTTCTGTCCTGGCCGGTGGTCGCGCTGGTGCGCCGCCACTATGCCGCCCGTCCGGCGCAGAGCGTCGCGCAATGGCGTGCCTATCGGCTGACACGCGGCTTTGCGGGGCTGGCCGTCGGGGTGCTGATCTGCTGGCTATGGTTCGGCAGCGTGCTGCTGGGCGATTTTTCCTCGATGAATGGGGAGCTGGACTGGGCGCTGCGCACGCTCCAGATCGCGACGCCGCTGATCCTGCTGGGGCTGCTGGGCGCCGCTCTTTGCTATACCGCGCTGACATGGCGACGTGGCGGCGCGCGCTTCGCAAAATTCTGGAGCATTGTCCTGGTCGCCGGTGCCGTGCTGCTGCTCTGGGTCGCCATCGGCTTCCACCTGATCGGCTTCGGTCTGAACTTCTGAATTTAAGAAAAATCTCTATATAGGTTGAAATTCTCAAAATAGAAAATACGATCAAGTCGGAAAGAGGGTGCCGGGTATATTGCTGAGTCGCGACGCAGGCGACCGCCTTGCCCGCATCCATCGACAGGGGAGACAGATGTTGCTTCAGACCATGAAAGATGCCGCCGATCCGCTCCGCCGCATTCAACTCCCGACATATTTGCCCGATAGCCGCCGCGCATGACAGCGTCGGCGACCCGGAAGCCGGGCGGATGGGCGCGTGTGCGGCGGTGGACGGCGCGGACCCTGCTGGGTCTGCTGGCTTTGCTGCTGCTTCTCATCATCGCCGGCGCGCTTTACGAGGCCTGGGAACGGCACAAGGCGGCGCGGCTCTATCCGCCGCCGGGCAAGCTGGTCGACATTGGCGGGCGGCGCATCCACATCGATTGCCGAGGCACCGGTTCGCCCACCGTCATTCTTGAATCCGGGCTTGGATCGGGCGGGTCGGTCGACTGGGCGCGGGTCCATGATGCACTGGCCCGCCACACGCGCACCTGCGCCTATGACCGCGCGGGCATCATGTGGAGCGATCCCAGGCCCGGCCCGCAAAATGCCGCCACCGTGGCGGAAGACCTGCACGCCGCCCTTGCGGCGGCAGGGATAGATGGACCGCTGGTGCTGGCGGGCCATTCGATCGGCGGCCCCTACACGCGCGTCTATACCGGTCGCTATGGCGATCAGGTGGCCGGGCTGGTCATGGTCGACGCATCCCACCCGGATCAGGTCGCGCGCCTCGGCCGGGTCGTAAAGGCCAATGTCGACCCGACCCAACTGGCCTGGATGGTGCGTATCGCCAACGCCTTGTCCTGGACCGGCGCCGTCCGCCTGATGACCGGCGGCGATGTCCCCAACCTGCCGAAGGATGCAAGCGCGAGGATCGCCGCCTATAGCAGCGGTTCGATCAAGGGAGCGGGCGCCGAACTGGAGGGCTTCCACCAGACGATGGACCAGGCGCGGGCCGTGCGCAGTTTTGGCGATCGTCCGCTGATCGTGCTGACCGCAATGGCGCCCCTTACGGCGGCGCAGCGGAAGGGCCTCAATCTGACGCCACAGGACGGCGCGCGCATGAAGCAGGCATGGAAGGCGCTGCATACCGAAATGGCCGCCCTGTCGAGCCGGGGCCGTCAGCAGATCGTGCCGGATTCCGGCCATTATATCCAGATCGACCGGCCGGATGTCGTGATCGCAGCGGTCGAACAAGTCGTCGATGCCGTCCGCGCCGAAGAAGCGCGGAAGGCGGGTCGCCATGAAGGGAAAAAACCATGATGAAACGTGCCTTATTCTGCAGCGCCATGTCGCTGCTGCTCGTCGCGAACGCACCGGTTGCGGACTATGATGTCGTCATCCGGGGTGGCCGCGTGCTGGACGGCGCGGGCAATCCCTGGATTCGGGCCGATGTCGCCATAAAGGACGGGCGCGTGGTGCGGGTCGGGCAGGTGAGCGGCCATGGTGCGAAGGAGATCGACGCCAAGGGCCGCTATGTCTCGCCCGGCTTCATCGACATGATGGACCAGTCGGGCCGCGTGCTGCTCAAGAATGGCGCGGCCGAAAACAAGCTGCGGATGGGCGTCACCACCGTCATCGCGGGCGAGGGCGGGACACCGGTCGAAGCGGCGCAGATCCCCGCCTATTTCGGCCAGCTCGAAAAACAGGGCATCTCGGTCAATTTCGGTTCCTATTATTCCACCACCCAGGCGCGGATGAAGGCGATGGGCGATGGCGCCGGCACGCCGACCGAAGCGCAGATGGACATCATGCGCAAGGAAGTGCGCACCGCCATGGAAGCGGGCGTGTTCGGCGTGACCAGCGCGCTCATCTATCCGCCCAGCAGCTTCGCGACGACGGCGGACCTCATCTCCATGGCGAAGGTGTCGGCACAATGCGGCGGCTTCTACGCCACCCATATGCGCGACGAGAGTGCCGATCTGGTGAAGGCGGTCAATGAAGCGATCGAGATCGGCGAGAAATCGGGCGCGAAGGTCGAGATTTTCCACCTGAAAGCGGCCTTCGCGCCGGGCTGGGGCAAGCTGATGCCACAGGCGATCGCCGCGGTGAACGCGGCCCGCGCGCGCGGCGTCGACGTGGCGGCGGACCTTTATCCCTATACGGCGGGCGGCACCGGGCTGGAGATCATCGCGCCGAGCTGGGTCTGGGCCGACGGTGTCCAGAAGGGGATCGAACGGTTGCGCGATCCCAAACTGCGCGAACGGATGAAGAAGGAAGTCGCCGCCGGCTCCATGCCCGGCTGGTCCAATCTGGTGCAGGCATCGGGCGGCTTCGGCAATGTCATCCTCGCCAATGGCTTCAGTCAGAAATACGCCCCCTATCATGGCCAGAGCCTGGAGAAGATCGGCGCGGCGCTGAAGCGCGATCCTGCGGATGTGGCCTGGGATATCCTGCTGGAAGGGCTGCCGAACCGCTCCGTCGCCCTCTATTTCATGATGAATGAAGGCGATATCGAAACGGCGCTGCGCCAGCCCTGGGTCAGCATCGGCAGCGACGCGGCCGCGTCCGAGACGCTGGGCGGGATGGACGCGCTCGGCCTGCCGCATCCCCGCGCCTATGGCACTTTCCCGCGCATCATCGCCGAATATTCCAAGCGCCGACCGGTCATCTCGCTGGAGGAAGCGGTGCGCAAGATGACCGGCTGGCCCGCGCAGCGCATGGGCCTGACCGATCGCGGCCTGATCCGCGACGGTATGCGCGCCGACATCGTCATCTTCGACCTCGACCGGCTGGACGATGTGGCAAGCTGGGACAAGCCGACGGCGCTCCCGACCGGCATCGATACCGTTCTCGTCAATGGCGTCGTCACGCTGGAGGATGGCAAGCATAGCGGTGCGAAAGCCGGCGCGGTGCTGCGCCATGGCTGCGGCGGCTGAGGCGGCGGACATGCTATCCTTCGCCCTTCGGTCGACCTTTGCGGGCCTGGCGATCCTGGCATCGCCGCCCCTGCTGGCCGCCGCGCCGCCCATTGCGGGACCGGCGGACCTTGGCACGGCGGTTTCGGCCCAGATCGCCTGCGCCGGCATCTTCGTCACCGGCCGGGCCGAGGCGGACGTGCTGCGCGACGACGTTCACGCGCTGGCGCCCTTCACACGGGAGGTGGTTCTGGCGGTCGATCGCGGCGCGCGCACGGTCACGGCGTCGGCGCCGGGCGCCGCCACGCGAACCGCCTTCTATCGCCCGGCAGTAGGCTGCACTCTGCTGACCGGGGATGTCGCTCCGGCGACACTGGATGCGCAGGCGCGGGGACTGAAGGCGCCAGTCGGGAGGGACCATGGCTGGCGGTCGGTCCGTTCCGCCGGGCGCGCGGCCAAGGTCGATGTCCAGGCGCTCGACCGCGCGGTTGCCGCCGCTTTCGATGAGCAGAACAGGGCGGGCCATCCCGACACACGCGCCATCATCGTGGTGCAGGGTGGGCAAATCGTCGCCGAACGCTATGCCCCCGGTTTCGACCGGAACAGCCGTTTGCTGGGCTGGTCCGCCACCAAGAGCATCGCCGGCACGCTGATCGGCCTGCTGGTCGACGACGGCAGGCTCAAACTCGACGCGCCGGCGCCGATCCCCGAATGGCAGGCGGCTGGCGACCCGCGCGCGGCTATCACGCTGCGCCAGTTGCTCAACATGACGAGCGGCCTGTCCTTTGTCGAAGCCTACCGGCCCGGCAACGATTCCATCCGGATGCTGTTCGAGGTGGGGGACATGGCCGCACTCGCCCAGTCCAGTCCGCTGGCGCAGGCGCCCGGTTCCCACTGGAGCTATTCATCGGGCACCAGCAACATCCTGTCCGCAATCCTGTTCCATGCGACCGGCGGAACGCTGGAGGGCATGGCCCGTTTCGCGCGCGAGCGGCTGTTCGAACCGGCCGGCATGAAAAGCGCGCTCATCGAACCCGATGAGAGCGGCGTGCTGGTCGGCAGTTCCTACGGCTATGCCACCGCGCGGGACTGGGCGCGGTTCGGCCTGCTCTATCTCAATGGCGGAATGGCCGGTGGAAAGCGCCTGTTGTCGCGCGATTGGGTCGATTTCGTGCGGACCCCTTCTTCCAACGATGCACGTCCCTTCTACAATGGGCAATTCTGGCTCAACCGGGTCGAGGCCGGGGGACCGAAGGGAACCGCCTTCAGGGATCTGCCGGACGATGCCTTCATGGCGATGGGCCATAATGGCCAGATGGTGATGATCATCCCGTCGCGAAATGCGGTTATCGTCCGACTGGGCTGGACGCCCGAAGGGCAGGTTTTCGACTTCAACCGCTATTTGACGCCGATCGTCGCGGCCCTGACGCCGACGACGGGCGTGCGCTGACGGCAAGAGAGGGGAGACTATATGAAAAAGATGATCCAGATTGCGCTGGCGACCACTATGCTGGCGTCGCCGGCGATGGCCCAGGACAGGGCGGCTGGCGCCAGAATCTATATTCAGGCCGGCCGTCTGCTCGCAGACCCGGCGAGCGGTCGGATCGATACGAACAGGACGATCGTCGTGGAAGGCGGCAAGGTCGTCGAGATACGCGACGGCTTCGTCGGCGAGGGCAAGGTGATCGACCTGCGCGACGGCTTCGTCCTTCCGGGCTTCATCGACAGCCATGTCCATCTGACCTCCCAGTCCGGTCCTGACAGTCGGCTGGAGGCCGTCACCAAGTCGACCACCGCCCAGGCGTTCGACGGCATCGTCTATGCGGGCCGCACCGTGCGCGCGGGTTTCACGACCGTCGCCGACCTCGGGTCCGATCCCGAGGCGATCACCGCCTTGCGCGATGCGATCGCGCAGAAGAAGGTCGTCGGGCCGCGTATCCTGGCCGCGGGCATCGTGGCGGCGCATGGCGGCCATGGCGACGTCCATGGCTATCGGCAGGAGATATTGGACCTGTTCCGCCCCACGACGCTCTGTTCGGGCGCCGACGATTGCGCGCGGGCGGTGCGCCAGGCGGTGCAGCAGGGCGCCGATGTCATCAAGACGGCGTCGACCGGGGGCGTCATGTCCGACACGGCGGCAGGGCTTGGCCAGCAGATGAGCGACGCCGAACTCGTCTCCATCGTGGAAACGGCGCACCGGCTGGGGCGCAAGGTGGCGGCCCATGCCCATGGCACCGATGGCGTCAATGCGGCGCTGCGGGCCGGGGTCGATTCGGTCGAGCATGGCACGTATCTCGACGCGGATTCCATTCGCCTGTTCAAGGCGAAGGGCAGCTATCTGGTGCCCACGCTGCTGGCGGGCGACACGGTGACGCGGCAGGCCGAGACGGCGGAGTGGATGCCCGCCGCGGTGCGCGCCAAGGCGCGCATTGTCGGTCCGCTGATGATCGATGCCGTGCGCCGCGCCCGCGCTGCGGGGGTGAACATGGCCTTTGGCACGGACTCGGGCGTCTCCGCGCATGGCGATAATGGGCGCGAATTCGCGCTGATGGTGCAGGCGGGCGTGCCGCCGATCGACGCGATCCGCGCGGCGACCGTCTGGGCAGCCGCCCACGTCGGGCTGGACCGGGAAATCGGATCGATTGCGCCGGGCAAGGCAGCGGATATCGTCGCGGTCAAGGGCGATCCGCTGGCCGATATCCGCACGCTCGAAACCATGGCCTTCGTGATGAAGGGAGGGGATGTCGTCCGCGCTCTAGGCGAATGAGGTTCCCGTCCTTGAAGATCGCCTGAAAAGGGCAGCGGCGCATCCACGCCGCTGCCCTTTTTTCGTGCCGGGCGAAGTCGAGCGTTGTTGCTCGACCTCGCCCGAAGCGGACGGGGAGGGAGAACCCGTCGCCTATGATGATTTACAGTTTCAACTTCACACCCGCCGACATGTAGCGGCCGATCACGTCATAGTTGGGGCTGATGAAGGGGGTGAGCGGCGGGGCTACGTCGAACAGGTTGTTGACGTTGCCGAACAGGGTGAACGGCCCGGCTTTGAACTGCACGCCGACATCGGTATAGACGCGGCCGTCGACCTGGTTGTTGAGGATCGGCTGTCCGTTGCCGCCCAGTTGCCGGCTGTAGATGCCCCCGTCGACATAACGCAGGCGCAGGTTGGCGCCCACTGTGTCGCTGTCATAGGCGATCGTTCCCGTCACCCGCCATTTGGGCGTGGAGAAGGCGGTTTCGCCGCCAACGATCCCGGCGACGTCGGTGCCGTTGATCTTCAGGTCGAAGATGTGGTTCGCCAGCGCATGAAAGGACAGGCTGCCCGCGCCGAGCGCAATCCGGTAGGACGCCTCCATATCGATCCCGCGCGTGCTGTAATGGGCGAGATTGCGATAACGGGTGGTCATCGATTCGATCGTCCCGTTGCCGGCGCGGGTAATGACCCCGCCGCAGGTCGGGTCATAGGGATCGGCGGCGAAGCACTGGTTCAGCGTGTCCTGCGCCGTGATCGTCGTGATCACATTGTCAATCTTGATGCTGTAATAGTCGGCGGACAGGCGAAGTCCGCGCGCGAAGCGGGGCGAATAGGAACCGCCCAGCGTCAATGTATGCGATATTTCCGGCGTCAGGTTGGGATTGCCGCCGCCATAGACTACGACATTGGTCTGCGGCGCGCCCAGGAAGGGGTCCTGGAGATTGCCGATGCCGGTCGACCGGCTGAGATAATATTCGCCGATGCTGGGCGACCGGATGTCGCGCGAATAGACGGCGCGCAGCAGCAGGTCATTGACGAGGCGCAGCGTGCCGCCCGTCTTCCACGACCAGATGCCGCCGCTGGTGCTGTAATCGGAATAGCGGGCGGCGCCGTTCACTTCCAGCCGCGCCGTGTTGGGCAAGTCGAGCAGCGGCATGTTCACCTCGACAAAGGCCTCCTTCACACTGAAGCGGCCGTTCGTAGCCGAGGAATTAAGTGTGCCCAGCGCCTTAGACAGCGACAGCGCGTCGACATGGTTGGTGATCTGCTTTTCCCGGCGGACGTCGGTGCCGAAGGCGATGTCGACCGCGCCCGCCCAGGTGGAGAAGGGTTGGCCCTGTACGCTCGCGCCGGCGGCATCCAGCTTGAGCGTATAGATGAGGTGCGACCCGCCAAAAGCATAGGCGGCTGCGGCGTCCGAAATATTGCCATTGCCCAGCAGGTTGATCGGCGCGCAGGCCGGATCGTCATTGGCGCCCGATGCGTCGGCGTTGATGCGGCAGACGGGGCGGCCGTTCACCAGCACGGAATCGACGGCATTGTTGAACCGCGCGACGATCCGCTGATTGTCGATCCGGCTGCTGATCCGCGCTTCGCCATGGTCATAATAGAGATTATAGCTCCATCCGTCGCCAAATGTGCCGTCCAGGCCGAAGGCGCCCTCCAGGGTTCTGCGGCTCGTCCGGAATGTGAGCATCCTGTCCGCGCCGACATCGTCCAAGATCCGGCCCAGCAGGAAGGGGCCGGTGATCCCGGCGGCGGCAAGCTGATTGCGTGCGCCCTGTGTCAGGAAGGCATTGTCGGGCCTGATGACCGCTACCGGCGTTTCCGGGAAGAAGCCATAGTTGGACGTAGTGCGGTTGTAGCTCGCATTGGCCCAGAATTTCAGATTGTCCGTGATCTCATAGTCCGCGCGGGCGAAGAGGTTGGCGCGCTTGTAGGGCGTGCTGACCGCAACATAGTCGTAGATATTCTGGCCGCCGCCACCGACCGTATATTGGCCGACCGTCTCGCTGCCCTGGGGAAACGGGCCGACGCCGCCGTCGGGGTTGAAGATCAGCCCATAGGGCACCCCTGTCGCGCTCAGGATCGATCCGCCCCGATTGAGCAGGGTGAAATTCGGGTTTCGCACCAGTTCAAGCTGACCGTTGGCATGTTGGAAGACGCCCGCTTCCAGATTGGGCCGTTCCTTCCGGTTCAATATGCCGCGTTCGTGCAGATAGTCGCCGGAGAGCATGACATGGCCGCGGCCGTCGGCGAAGTCGGCGCCCCATGCCAGGTCCGCGCCATAGCGCGCGCCGTCGCCCCGGCTCGAAATGCCGCTCTGCACGCCGCCGCGCAGGCCCGTCATCTCGTCGTCCAGCAGGATATTGACCACGCCCGCGACCGCGCCCGATCCCCAGGCGGCCGATGCGCCGCCGGTCACGACGTCCACGCGCTTCACCAGATTCTGCGGGATGGTGTTGAGGTCGTTGCTGCCCAGGAAGCGATGCCCGTTGAGCAGCGTCAGCGTGCGCACCGCGCCCAAGCCGCGCAGGTCCGCCGTCGAAATGCCGCTGTTGGTGCCGCCGACGGTGGTGGCCGGGGTCGATGTGGGGCGGAACTGGGGCGCATCGTTCAGCACCTGTGCGATGCTGGGGCGGTTGCCGAGATCGAGGTCCGCGCCGCCGATCACCGTGGTCGGCGTCGGCGCATCGAAGCCGGATCGCTGGATGCGCGAGGCGGTAACGATGATATCCTCGCTCGCTTCCGGCGCCGACCGTGATCCCTCCATCGGCTGGGCCTGCGCCGGGTTGAGCATGGCGAGAACGGAAAGCGCCGTGCCGGCAAACCATCTCCAATTGGCAACGTCCATATAACCCCCTCCTTTTGCGGCTGATCTGCGTGTTTCAGCTCTATTCGGATTGCTCCAAAGCCGCCGATCGACGGTGACGACGCGAATAGGGCAGAGGAAAAGGAAAATTTCAACTAAAATCGGAAAAATATTTCCATAATAGAAAATTTCGATCTCATCGTGCGATTGTGTTGCATGAGGGGATGCGCGTTCAACATGGACGGGAAGGACGCTGTCCGGCTGGCATCGCTAACCGGGGCTAATCTACTGGATGGCCGATGAAACATGCGCCAGCGTCAAAAGGACACTGGGACATGGACGGAGGCGGGACTGATATTCGGGGCGGCGGGGATGCTGATCAGCGCCTTCGCCGGCGCACAGATCGCGGCGTTCGCCTTTCCCGGAGTGCGGAGCCGAACGGCCCCGTACTCTTCGCACGTCAGTTGCCGAACTGGATGCGGATGCCGCCCATGATGCTACGCCCGCCATAGGACAGGCGCATGACGTGCGCCCCGATTGGGCAGGCCGCCAAAATATTGGGAATCGCTGTTTTCAAGCGTGCGGCGGAACAGATTCTCCAGTTCCGCCGGCGTCAGCGTATCGACGCCCGAGCGAATGTTGAGTGAATTGGTGCTGGGCATAAGCCATAATTGCATGACAGGCCGCCCGGCCCAGGCAATTGCCGTCACCGCGCCCCTCTGCGGAGAAACGGCCTGATTCGAACGCCTCACCGATCAGAAGCAAGGTGATAGACAGGAGCCGAGGGGGATGGCAGGTCCCCCTTTCTTCAGTCGGACCGGCTGGTGACGATCGCCTGGCCGTCATGGCCGATGGAAATCAGGTGGGCGTCGCCATTTTCGCACTGCACCTTCCATTCGCCATCCCTGACCTTGATCCCCATCGGTTCGGCCGAAGCAATCTTCTGGCAGGGCAGGCCCGCGTCGCGCACAGCGCGGAAGAAGACGCCGTTGCGCTGGCCCGGCGGCAACGCGGCGACGGCCGCGGCATAATCGACACCGCCCGCATTGCCCGCCGCCTCGTTCTTCGGCTCCGCCTTGTCCGCCGTCTGGGGGCTGCCGCAGCCGGCCAAGGCCAGGCTCGCGAGGATGGTTGCCGGCAAAAAGCGCATGATCATTCTCTTTTGACAGGGACGGCGGATGGTAACGCGCATCCGCCGGCCGCAGGAAATCAGTTCCGCGACATCATGCGCCCGAAAGCGGATATTTCAAGTCCTTGCCGCCTTGCCAAGCGACGAGGGCTCAGCCGCCGATCGGCATACCCGGCGGAATGGCCGGCTCGGGTCGATTGGCCTTGCCGATTTCCTTCGCCAGCCGCGCGTCGTCGCGCAGCAGCGCGGCCATGCTCCGCTGCCAGCTTGCGTCCTCATCATCGCCCTTGGCCTGCGCGAACTGGTCGGCAAGGCGGCGCAGCCGTCCGTCGAGGATCGCTGCGACGTCGATCGACGTGTCGGGCGACTGGCGTGTCTTCGCGATCGACAATAGGGTGCGGTGGGCGATGCGTCGCTCGACCGCCGATCCGCGCCGATCGATCACGCCGTTCTGCAATCGGTCGAGCAATTCGCCCAACCCCAGTTGGGCGGGATCATTGCCATGCTGGATATGGATACGGGCCAGCCGCGCCGGCGCGAGCAGGCTTTCCAGCGTCACCTGCGCCGCAACGTCCGCGGCGACCAGCGGATCGAAGGCGGACGCCCCTGCGGTATCGAATATCTCCGTATCATATTGCGGGTCGGATCGGCCATTGACGCCCGAAGACAGCATCATCGTCAGCTGGGGCGAGACGGTGAGCGCCTCTGCCGACAGAGTGCCGATCAGCGCGTCGAGCGCCGCGCGCTGTTCGCCCGCTGCGACGACGGTCGGAAGCGGCGTCTTCCCACCGGCCACGGCATAGCGATAGTCGATGCCGCCCACGATCTTGCCGATCGCCGCCACGGCATAGCGGTGGAACAGCCAGACCGGCACGAATTTGCGCCGCAGGTCGGACAATGGCTCGCCCGCGCGCAGCACGGCCGGGCCGAAATTGGCGAGCGCGATCCGGCGCACCGCCATTATATGCGCCAGATCCTCGGGTAAATCCGCGCCTTCGGTCCACATATTGGTGCCCGGCACGGCCAGATCGGACGCGCGGCCGTCAATATCGGTCGAATAATGGAGGCCCGCCGCCTCGATCGCGTCGGCCTTGCGCGCCGCGTCGGCGTCGGCATCGACACCGGGCGCCGGCTCGCCATAAAGCCAATCGACCGTATATTTGTCCCACTTGCCGATCCCCACGGCATAGGCGTCCGACAGGTCGAGCTTGCCGTCGGCGACCTTCACCAACGGTCCGGGATAGTCCATCACCGATGCGCGATCGTCCAGGCTCGCCTGGAAATTATGAACGAAGCCGATCGCATGGCCGACCTCATGCGCGCCAAGCTGGCGGATGCGGGCGAGCGCGACGCGGACCGCGTCATTTGCGCCGCCGCTGTCATTCTGGGCCGTGCCGACCAGTCCTTCGTAGAGGATGATGTCTTGCCGCAGCCGGAGCGACCCCAGCACGACATTGCCCTTGATGATCTCTCCGGTGCGCGGGTCGATCACGCCGCCGCCATAGGACCAGCTGCGGGTCTGGCGATTGGTCCAGTTGACGACATTGTAGCGCACATCCTGCGGATCGACGTCGGCCGGGAGGATCTTCACCTGAAAGGCGTCGATATAGCCCGCCGCGTCGAAGGCCTGGTTCCACCAGGCGACCCCTTCGGCCAGCGCGGTGCGGATCGGTTCGGGCGCGCTATTGTCGATGTAGAAGAGGATCGGCTTTTTCACGCGCGATCGCGGCGCGGCGGGATCGACCTTGTCGAGGCGGAAACGATTGGCGAACTGGATCATCACCGGATCGCCCAGCTTGCTGCCGAAATCATAGGCCTGGGTCGCGTGGCTGCCCGATCGGATGTCGAACTTGCGCGGGCGGAATCCCGGCGCGGGCAGGCGGACCAGCGAATGATGCACGGTGAAGCTGACCTGTCGGCCATCGGGCGCGATCGTGTCGACTTCCTTGCCCGGCGTTTCGGACGCGAAGGTCTGGATCGCCTCCATTTCGATATTGTCGGGAAACACCTTGACCGAGGCCGGATCGGCTGCGCTCAGTTTTTCGGCCAGCTTGAATCCCTTGCCATTGCCGTTGAGCGCATCGGCCAGTTTCATCGTGTCGCTGGTGAGGAAGGGGGCGATGTCGATCGTTACGCCGCCGCCCGCTGCGGGCGCGACCACATCGACCATCGCCGCCGTGCTGAAGGGAAAGCTGTTGGTTCCGCCCCGTTGCACATCGGCGTCGCCGGTCGCGCGGTAGCGGGGATTCTCATAGGTGATCGCGACCTTCCTGCCCACGCGGCGAAAGGCCAGGAGCTGGGTTTCGCCCTGCATCCCGCGATCGATGCGGATCGGCGCGGAACCAAGGCCGGTCTTGACCGACGGCGTATAGAGGAAACGGCCGGAAACACCCTGCGCATCAGCAGCGGGCAGGGTCAGCAGGATGCGTCCATCCGTCATGTCCGCCTTCACCGGCAGCAGGGCGCCATCGGCGCTGTTGGCGACCGTCATCGGTTCCGCCAGCGCCGGTGCAGCCAGGCCGCCGCCGGCGGTCAGGGCGATCGCCCATGTCGAAACCATGCGTGCGGCCCGTCGTGAAAACGCCATAGGTCCCCCTTTTTCGTGCCGCTCACGTCACGGCTGATAGCGGATCATATCACGCGATCCGTTTGGCATGTCGGCATATTCAAAAGAGTTTGGCATCAAAATTGATGCTTTCCAACAGGATGGAGGGATTTCGTGACGGAAACCGACGATCATGACCTGGATCGCACCGATCTGCGCCTGTTGCGGGAGATCGTGGAGGATGGCCGCATTTCCGACGTGGCGCTGGGGGAGCGGGTGCATCTCTCCAGCACCGCCGCCGCCCGTCGCCGCAAGATATTGGAGGAACGGGGCATGGTCCCACGCTATACCGCCAGTCCCGATCTGGTCCGGCTGGGCTTTGGCATCGTCGTCCATGTCTCGATCGAGCTGGTGGCGCAGACCGAGCAGGTGCTGACGGAATTTGAGGAGGCGGTCGTGAAATGCCCGTCCATGAGCTATTGCAGCTTCGTGTCGGGCGATACGGACTTCATGATGACGGTCCATGTGCGCTCCTTCGACGATTATGACCGGGTCTATCGCAAGGAACTCTCGACCCTGCCGCATGTCGCCAAAATCCGCAGCAGCTTCGTGATGCGCCCGGTCGCCAAGCGAACAGTCCCGCCCGTCCTGTTCGATGGACTGCGGTGAGGAACGAATCGGAAAGGCAAATGCAGGAGCGCGCGCAGGAATATGCCATAGATTGCCAGCATGACGCAGGAATCGATCAATATTGACCGCAATGCCTGCCGACTTTCGCGGGAAGCCCTATCCGCTCTTGTGTACCATCACATTGTCTTCGGCGGGCCCGCAGGAGGGACATAGGGCCAGCCGGGATAAGGGTCAGCGCGGGTGCCCGAAAGAGCGGGGCCACATATGGGAATGTCCCGGGGGACAAGTCGATTACCGAAAGACCGCCACCCCTGGCGAATGCAGGCCCGCATGGGTGCGATCCCTGCGCGGAGGAGGATGAAAGGCCCGACTGGATGCGCTAACAGGGGATAGACAATGATATATGCAGTGCCGGGTGACATTTTCGACCGTCGCCGCCGGTTGGGCCGAACCCTGCTGAAAACGGGCGTCGCGCTGATGACGGCCGCGCCGGCCGCGCCGCTATGGGCGCAGGATGCGCCGGTCGAGGCCGCGCCGCAACAGGATGCGTCCGCGGACGCCATCGTCGTCACCGGCACGCGCATCGTGCGCGACGGTTACAGCGCGCCGACCCCCGTGGCGGTGATGAGCAAGCAGGATATCGCCGCGCAGGCCCCGGCGAACATCTCCGATTTCGTGAACCAGCTTCCCTCGATCGCAGGCAGCGGAACATCGGGCAGCGCTTCGGGCGGCCTGTCCAATGCGGCGGCAGGCATCAACTCGATCAGCCTGCGCGGCCTGGGCGTCGGGCGCACTCTCGTGCTGCTCGACGGCCAGCGTTCGGTCGCTTCGACCGTCGGCGGTGTCGTCGACATCAACACCATCCCGCAGGATCTGGTGGAACGGGTTGAAGTCGTGACCGGCGGTGCGTCGGCCGCCTATGGTTCCGATGCCGTCGGCGGCGTCGTCAACTTCGTCCTCGACAAAAGTTATAAAGGTTTCCGTATCGGCCTCGACCAGGGCATCAGCACCTATGGCGACGGTCGAAACTATACGCTGACGGCCAGCGCTGGCCTGTCATTGTTGGATGATCGTCTGCACCTGCTCTTCAACGGCGAATATTTCAAACAGAATGCCGTCGACACGATCGATCGCGACTGGAACGACAGCGGCTATTTCATGATCAACAACCCCGCCTATGACGGGGTCAATGGCCAGCCGCAGCGGCTGGTCGGTTCGGGCTTCGGTCCTTCGGGCTATACAGCCGGCGGCCTGATCGGCGCAGGACCGCTGCGCGGCACCTATTTTCTCGGCGCGGGGCAGACCGGACAGCTGACCTATGGCACGGTTCTCAGCCCCTGGATGATCGGTGGCGACACCGATGTGACGCTGGCGGGTCATGTCGGCACCAATTCGCTGATCCCCAAGGACGAACGGCTCAGTTTCTTCAACCGCACCGCCTTCGATGTCGCGCCCAATCTCACCATCTTCGGGCAGTTTTCTTACAACCGCTCCACCAGCCGCAGCTATTATCAGCAGACGCCCAGCACCGGCGTCGTCATCCGCGCCGACAATGCCTATCTCCAGACCTACTATCCGCAGGTCGCGGCGCAGATGGCGACGCAGGGCCTTTCATCCTTCACCATGGGCACCAGCAATGCGGGCTTCCCGGTGCCCGGCAGCGATATCAAGCGCGAAGTCTATCGCTTCGTCGGCGGCGCGGAGGGGCAGTTCAGCCTGTTCGACCGCAAATGGGAATGGAACGGCTATTATCAGCATGGCGTGACTAAGGCGCATGAGGAACTGATCAACACCTGGAACAACGCCCGCATGGCGCTGGCCCAGGACGCCGTGTTCGCGCCCAATGGCAGCATCGTCTGCCGCTCCACCCTGACCGATCCGGCCAATGGCTGCGTCCCGATCAACCGTCTCGGCACCATGGGACCGTCGGCCGAAGCGCTCGCCTATATCTATGGCGCGGAGCAGCCGCAGCGCGAACAGACGATCAAGCAGGATGTGGCGGCGTTGAGCTTCAGCGGCGAAATGTTCGACCTGCCCGGCGGCACGGCGGCGGTCGCCTTCGGCGCGGAATGGCGCAAGGAACAGATTGACGGCAGGGTCGACCCGCAATTCAATACGGGCTGGCTCTACGGCAATTTCCTGGTCAACAAGGGCGACTATGATGTGAAGGAAGGGTTTCTGGAGGTCGACCTGCCGGTGGTGAAGGGCCTCAACGTCAATGCGGCGGGCCGTTTCACCGATTATTCGACATCGGGATCGGTCCAGACCTGGAAGCTGGGCGCGACCTTCCAGCCGATCCCCGACATCCGCCTGCGTGGCAATATCAGCCACGACATCCGCGCCCCCAATTTGCAGGAATTGTTCGCCGCCGGAACCGCCCGCACCAACACGGTCATCATTCCGACCGGCGCCGATGCGCCTGCGACCGGATCGCTCCAGTTCGTGCAGAACCAGGTCGGCAATCCCGATCTGAAGCCGGAAGTGGCCGACAGCTGGACGCTCGGCACGGTGCTGACGCCCAGCTTCCTGCCGGGCTTCACCGCCTCCTTCGACTATTATTCGATCAAGATCGACAAGGCGATCGGCAATATCTCCGCGCAGGAAACGGTCGACCTTTGCTATGCGGAGGGCATTTCCTCTTATTGCGGCAACATCATCTTCAGCGGCAGCACGCTGACCAGCATCGTCCTGCAACCGATCAACTTCGCCAGGCAGACCACCAAGGGCTTCGATATAGAGGCGAGCTACCGCCTGCCGCTCTCCAATATTTCGGACAGCCTGCCCGGCACCTTCACTCTCCATTCGGCGGTGACGCACTATATCGAAAATGTCATCGACAATGGCATCAGCTTCCCGATCGATTATGCGGGCGTGAACGGCGGGTCGCTCGCCGGCACCTACAGCGCGCCCGACTGGGTCTATCGCATCAGCGCTTTCTACGAAGTCGACCCGATCACCATCAATCTGGTGGCGCGTGGCTTCAGCGATGGTGTCTATGGCAATGACTATATCGAATGCACCAGCGCCTGCCCGGCGTCGACCACCCAATATCGCACGATCAACGACAATCATATCGACGGCGCGACCTATTTCGATGCGTCGGTCGGCTTCAAGTTCCAGGCTGCCGGCGGCACCGGCAAGCTGACCTTCATCGTCAACAATATGTTCAACAAGGACCCGGTGCTGATCGGCAATGGTCCCGACGGCAACAATGTGCCCGCCTATGCCCAGACCAGCCGGGGCCGTTACGACGTGATCGGCCGCGTCTTCCGCGTCTCCGCCCGTTTCCAGTTCTAAGACCGTACGAAGGCAGACATCCCATGAAGCATATGAAGAAGGTCGCCGCCAGCCTGGCGCTTGCAAGCACGCTGCTGACCCCCGTGGCGCAGGCCGCTGCGCCCAAGGCGATGAAGACCGCCGCCGCCGCCGCGGTCGACGCGCAGGCCAAGCAGGTGCAGGTGATGGTCGATCAGGTGTTCAGCTACGCCGAACCGGGCTTTCAGGAAGTGAAGACTTCCGATTATCTGACGAAGATATTGGAGGAGAATGGCTTTACCGTCACGCGCGGGGTTGCCGGCATTCCCACCGCCTTCACCGCGACCTGGGGCAGCGGCGGCGCGCTGATCGCATTGGGCAGCGACATTGACGATGTGCTGGGCGTGTCGCAGATCCCCGGCATCCCCAACATCAAGCCGCTGGTCGAAGGGGCGCCCGGCCACGGCGAAGGGCATAATGCCGGTATGCCGCTGGTGATCGCCGCCGCCATCGCGGTCAAGCAGGTGATGGAGAAGAACAGGATAGCCGGTCGCCTGATGCTCTGGCCCGGCGTCGCGGAGGAATTGCTGGGAACCAAGGCCTATTATGTCCGTGACGGGCTGTTCAAGGATGTGGACGCCTGCATCTTCACCCATGTCAGCAACGACTTCAACACCGGCTATGGGGAGATGGGCAATAACGGCTTGGTGTCGGTGGAATATACGTTCCACGGCAAGACCGCTCATTCCGCCGGTATGCCCTGGGAAGGACGCAGCGCGCTCGACGGCGTGGAACTGATGGACGTCGCGTGGAATTTCCGGCGCGAACATCTGCCGATCACCCAGCGGTCGCACTACATCATCTCCAATGGCGGTGGCCAACCCAATGTCGTGCCCGACAAGGCGTCGGTCTGGTATTATTTCCGCGAGCGCAACTTCAAGTCGATCCGCGACCTGTATGAGCTGGGCAACACCCTGTCCGAAGCCGCGGCAAAGGCCAGCGGGACCACGGTGACGCGCCAGATATTGGGCTATGCCGCGCCCAATTTCGGCAACAAGCCCATGGCTGAGGCGGCCTATGCCAATATCAAGGCGGTCGGGATGCCCAAATGGTCGGCCGACGATCAGGCTTTCGCCAAGGCGGTGCAGGAAACCAACCAGCGCAAGGTCGAGCCGCTGCGCACGGAGATCGGCGACCTGTCGACGCCGGAGAACCGCAAGCCGTCCACGGGCGGCGGATCGGACGATATCGGCGACATCATGTGGACGGTGCCGACCATTACGATCCGCTTCCCGTCCAACATTCCCAACATGATAGGACATAATGTCACCTCCGCCATCGCCATGGCGACGCCGATCGCGCACAAGGGCGCGGTGGCGGGCGCGAAGGCGCTGGCGATGACCGTGCTCGACCTCATGACCACGCCCAAGCTGGTGGCCGACGCCAAGACCTATTTCAAGGATGTGCAGCTCAAGACCGACAGCTATGCCCCGGTCATCACGGCGCAGGACAAACCCGCCATCTGGCTCAATGAAAAGACGATGCAGTTCATGCGGCCGCAGATGGAGAAATATTATTACGATCCGTCCAGATATGACAATTATCTCGACCAGCTCGGCGTCAAATATCCGACGTTGACGCCGCAATGAACCGGAGCATCACAGCCATGAAGAGGAAGCAGCCTTTGGGTCGCACCATCGCCCTTGCCCTCGCTCTGGCAGCGACGGCGCTTTCCATCCCCGCCCAGGCGGCCTCGCCCAAGGCAATGAAGGCGCAGGCCGTCGCGGGGGTGGAGGCGCAGGCCAAGCAGATCCAGGTCATGGTCGATCAGGTCTTCAGCTTCGCCGAGCCGGGCTTTCAGGAAGTCCGCACCTCCGAATATCTGGCGAAGATACTGGAAGATAACGGCTTCACCGTCACGCGCGGCGTTGCCGGCATCCCGACCGCCTTCACCGCGACCTGGGGGGAGGGCGGCCCGCTGATCGCGCTGGGCAGCGATATAGACGATCTCCTCGGCGTGTCGCAGATGCCCGGCGTGCCCACCGTCAAGCCGATCGTCGCCGGCGCGCCGGGGCATGGCGAAGGGCATAATTCGGGTATGCCGATGATGATCGCCGCGGCGCTGGCGACGAAGAAGGTGATGCAGGAAAACGGCATCAAGGGGCGGCTGATGCTCTGGCCCGGCGTGGCGGAGGAGTTGCTGGCGACCAAGGCTTTCTATGTCCGCGCCGGCTTGTTCAAGGATGTCGACGCCTGCATCTTCGGCCATGTGAACACCGGTTTCGGCACGGCTTATGGCGATCTGGGCCTCAACGGCATGGTGTCGGTCGAATATGAATATAGCGGCAAGACCGCTCATTCGGCCGCCATGCCGTGGGAAGGACGCAGCGCGCTCGACGCGGTCGAATATATGGACGTGGCCTGGAACTTCCGGCGCGAACATCTGCCGCTCAGCCAGCGGTCGCATGACGTCATCACCAATGGCGGCGGCCAGCCCAATGTCGTGCCCGACAAGGCGTCGGTCTGGTATTATTTCCGCGACAAGGATTTTGCTGCCGTCCGCTCGCTCTATGAAACCGGCAACAGCATCGCGGAGGCCGCGGCGCAGGCGACCGGCACGACGGTCAAGCGCACCATATTGGGCTATGCCGCGCCCAATTTCGGCAACAAGCCGATGGCCGAGGCCGCTTATGCCAATATCGAGGCGGTCGGTATGCCGGTCTGGTCGGCCGCAGATCAGGCCTTCGCCAGGGCGGTTCAGGACAATAATCATCTGAAGGCGCAGCCGCTCGCGACCAGCATCACCCCGCTGTCGACGCCGGAAACGCGCGGCGCGGGCGGCGGCTTTGGCGCGTCGGACGATATTGGCGACGTGATGTGGAATGTGCCGACCATCACCATCGGCTATCCGGCCAATATCCCGAATGTCATCTTCCACCACGCCACCGCCGCCATGGCGATGGCAACGCCGATCGCGCACAAGGGCACGGTCGCGGGAGCCAAGGCGGTGGCGATGACGGTGATCGACCTGATGACCGATCCCAAGCTGCTGGCCAGCGCCAAGGCCTATTTCAAGGATATACAGCTCAAGACTCAGACATATGATCCGGTCCTGTCCCCGGACGATCAGCCGGCCATCCACCGCAATGAAAGGATTATGAAGGAGTTGCGGCCGGAAATGGAGAAATATTATTATGATCCGGCCCGATATGACTCTTATCTCGATCAATTGGGTGTCCGCTACGGCAACTGATCGACTGTTGCCCATGGCATGATCAGGTCGACTATCGCGGCCTGTCCCGGATGATGGCCGCGATCGTCGCATCATCGCCGTTCATGATGACCCTGTTCCCCTAATTTGCGATTTTGTCGCATTATCGCTACGTGCGAGCGCAAATGAGTCGCAAAAAGGGGACATTGCATGAATATCCGGGTTATTGCGCTGAGCGGGGCTGCGCTGATCGCGCTGTGGAATCCCGCCGTGCAGGCCGCCGAAGCGGACGCCGACGCGCCGCGTAACGAAGACGAGATCGTCGTCACCGCGGCCAATGCCGGCACGAAGACGGAAACGCCGCTCATCGAACTGCCACAGCCGATCAAGGTCATCACCGCCGACCAATATCTCGCGCAGGGCGCGATCAGCATCAGCGACACGGTCAAATATGCCGCCGGCGTTCTTGCCAATCCCTATGGCCGCGACACCCGCGTGGACGGCTTCAACGTCCGCGGCATCGATGCGCTCCAGTTCCGCGACGGTATGCGCGACATCTTCAGCTATTATGCCAGCATCACATCCGATCCCTATAATTTCTCGCGCGTGGAAATCGTGCGCGGCCCGGCATCGGTGCTGTTCGGTCAGGGTTCGATCGGCGGCCTCGTCAATCTCGTGTCCAAGACGCCGGAGTTCAGGACGGGCGGTGAAGTGAATCTCGTTTATGGCAGCTTCGACCGCAAGGAAGCCATGGGCGACGTCAATGTCGCGCTGGCGGACAATCTGGCGGTCCGCTTCGTCGGCCGGGTTCGCGACGCCGACACCTATGTCGATCATGTCCCCGACGATCGCGTGATGTTCGCGCCGTCGATCCGCTGGCAGCCGACGCCTGACACGGACATCGTGCTGACCGGCCTCTATCAGGAGGACGACACCGGATCGACCTCGCAATTCCTGCCGATCGTCGGCACCTTCCTCCCCAACACCGCGAACCCCACCGGCAAGCTCGGCCAATATGCCTTCGTCGGCAAGCCCGGCTGGGATCGCTACAATGGCCGGTCGCTTCAGGGCGGCGGGTCCATTACCCATAATTTCTCGGACAATGTGCGATTGAGCCTCAAGGCGCGCTATATCGACAGCGACCTCGAATATTTCACCCATTATGCCGACAGCTACACTAATCCGCTCGATCCCTTCCTGCCCTATGCGTCCTACGGCACCTATGGCCGCACCATCGGCCTCTATGCCGATGCCAGCGATGCGCGGATGAACGTCTTTTCGACCGACAATAATCTCCAGTTCAACTTCAACACCGGCGCGAATGTCGAGCATAAGCTGCTCGTCGGCATTGACTATAGCTGGAACAAGGTCGGCAAGCGCTATGCCACCGTCCCGGAGCTCGAAATCGTCGATCTTTACGACATCGACTATGATGCGCTGAAGACCTACGATCCCAGTGGTTCTTTCACTTATGAATCGCAGAAGCAGCTCGGCGTCTATGTGCAGGACCAGATCCGTTTCTTCGACCGCGTTTCGGTCGTGCTGGGGGCGCGCCGCGACCGTGTCACCGGTTCCTCGGGCCAGAAGGACAATGCCACCACCTTCCGCGCCGGCATCATCGGGGAGATCGGCGCGGGCATCTCGCCCTTCTTCAGCTATACCGAAAGCTTCCTGCCCGTGGCGGGCAATATTCAGGGGCCCGGCGGCGTCATCGGCGATCCCTACCGGCCCCAGACCGGCACCCAGTTCGAGGCGGGCGTGAAATGGCAGCCGACACCGGCGACGCTGGTCACGGTCACGGCCTTCCACATCAAGGAACGCAACCGCGTCCTCTATCTGGCGAACAATGCCACGACCCAGTCGGGCGAACTGACGACCAAAGGTTTCGAGGTCGAGGCGAGCCACACCCTTCCCGGCAATTTCGAACTGTTGGCCAATTATGGCTACAGCAAGCTCAAGTCGGAGGTGAACACCAGCCTCGACTATATGCCGCGCCACACGGCGTCGATCTGGTCGACCAAGACCTTCGGCCTTCCCGACGAAGCCCAACTGCGCCTGGGCGGCGGTGTGGTCTATGGCGGCAAGAGCATATCGACCAATTCGCTCTGGTCGATCGTCACGCCGTCGCGCACCACGGTGGACGGCCTGGCGGAGATCAACTGGAATAGCTGGCGCTTCGCAATCAATGCGACCAACCTGCTCAACAACAAATATTATGCGTCCTGCCTGGCGCGCGGCGACTGCTTCATGGGCGCCCCGCGCAATGTTATGGGCACGGTCGGCTTTAGGTTCTGACGGGACTAGAAAGGGAGAGAGACTATGAAGAGATTGTCTATTTCGCTGTTGGCTTTGGCTGGCCTGATGCCGGTCGCGCAGGCGCATGAAATCTGGGTCGAGCGCGACGGCGCCGGTCCTGCGCGCATCTATCTGGGCGAGCCGGGCGAAATGCTGCCCGAAGGCGGCGACCCCGAGTTCGAGAAGCTGAAGGCGCCCCGCATCGTCCCCGCCTCGCAGGCCGCGCAGGTCCGCAAGGTCGGTTATATCGAGGTCGCGGCGCCCGCAGGCGACGTCCGCGTGATCGACGACAGCGTCTTCGCGCCTTGGGGCGAGGAGGGCAAGAAGGAGGGCGTCATCTATTATGCCCGCGCCGGCCGCAGCGAGACGAAGGCGGCGCTGCCGCTGGAGATCGTGCCCACTGCGCCCGGCGCCGACAGCTTCACGCTGGTGCGCGACGGCAAGCCGGTGGCGGGCGCCAAGCTGACCGCCATCACGCCCGACAAATGGTCGAAGGCCTTCATGACCGACGCGCAGGGTCGGGTGACCTTGCCCCTCAAGGAGAAGGGCCGCTACATCCTGTCAGCCACGCAGGAAGAAAAGGGCGATCTGACCCTCGCCGGCCAGAAGGTGGCGACCATCTATCATATGGCGTCGCTCAGCTTCGCCAACGACTGACCGCCCTGCCATAATGCTGCGCCGCCGCTGTCCGACAGGATTGCGGCGGCGTAAGCTCATCATCTCCCCTCCCTTTCGCTTTCCCAATCGATCAAGCTGCGGATTTCATACCCTCTTTCGTTCCCCATGGTTACGCACGGACAAGGGGACCATCCGCCATGACGTCTTCGCTTAAGACCCTCGCGCTCGCCCTCATGCTCGCCGCCGCCGCGCCGGCTCTGGCCCAGCCCGCCAACCTGCCGCCGCCCGGCGGGGAAAAGCCTACTGCCTTCGACGTCCATGAAGGCACCTCCATGGCGGTGTCGGTGTCGCCGGACGGTAAATGGCTTGCCGTCGATCTTCAGGGGTGTCTCTGGATCATCCCGACCAAGGGCGGCAAGGCGAAGCGGATCACCGACTATTTCAACGACGCGCGCCAGCCGATCTGGTCGCCCGACGGTTCGCGCCTCGTCTATTTCGCCTATCGCGACGGCGGCTATGATCTCTGGACGATCCGACCCGATGGCAGCGACATGCGGAAGCTGACCGACGGCGTCTATGACGATCGCGATCCGGTCTTCTCGCCCGACGGCAGGACCATCGCCTTCTCCTCCGACCGCAGCGGTAATTACGACATCTGGACGCTGGACATCGCGACCGGCGCGATGAAACAGGTCAGCAGCAATGCGCGTGAGGATCGCCTGCCCAGCTGGTCGCCGGATGGCGCCCGCATCGCCTATTCGGGCGCAGAGGGCATGACGAAGAGCGCCATCTACGTCACCAGCCTCGCCACCGGCCAGGAAAGCCTGCTCAGGCAAGTGAAGGGCCGGGCCGATGCGCCCTCCTTCGGCCCGGCCGGCGAACTCGCCTATGTCGTGGCGGACGATGCCGGCAGCCATCTGGAAATCGACGGCAGGCCGGTCAGCGGCAGGGAGAATGTCTTCCCCTTTCGCATTTCCTGGGGGAAGGGCGGCTATTATTATGTCTCGGACGGCAAGATCCGCCGGCGCAGCGGCAGTGCCCTATCCACCGTCGATTTCACCGCCACGCTGGAGGTCGTCCACCCCAGCTACACGCGCGCGAAACGCGATTGGGATTCCACCGAGCCGCGCAAGGCGCTGGGCATCGTCCACCCGCATATTTCGCCCGACGGGAGCCGCATCGCCTTCGTCGCGGTGGGCGATCTCTATGTCGTCCCGACCAAGGGTGGCACGCCCGAAAATCTGACCAGGGACGCCGCACTCGACGCCGATCCCGCCTGGTCGCCGGACGGGCAGAGCATCGTCTTCAGCTCGGACCGCGTCGGTGGCCTGCCGCAGCTGTGGATCAAGGATCTGAAAACCGGCAAGGACCGGCAGCTTACCACCATGGACACGCAGCCCTTGGGCGCGGCCTGGTCGCCCGACGGCGCTCGCGTCGCCTTCATCGATGTGGACGGCCGCTGGGGCGTCGCTGGCGTCTGCGTTGTGGACGTCGCCACGGGCAAGATCACGCGCCTTCAAAGCTCGCTTGGCCAGCCCGGCAGCCCCAGCTGGTCGGCGGACGGCCAATATGTCGCCATCAGCCTCTCCTACAAATATTCCAACAGTTTCCGTGAAGGCACGAACCAGGTCTATGTGATCCCCGCGGACGGGAAGGGGAAACCTTTCTGGCAGTTACCCGAACCCAATATGTCGCTCGACACGCGCAGCGGCAGCGGTCCGGCCTGGTCACCCGACGGCACGAAGATGGCGGGCATCTATGAAGGGCTGCTCAAGATCTGGCCGGTGGACAAGCAGGCCAAGCCGCTGGGACCGGTGCGCAGCTATACCGCAGGCACAGCTTTCTACCCGACCTGGACGGCGGACTCCGGCACGATCCTTTATCAGGCGGATGATCGGTTGAAGACGATCAATGTCGCGACCGGCGTGATCGCCGACGTGCCGATCGACCTCAGCTATCGCCTCGCCAAGCCGACCGGCCGCACGATCATCCATGTCAGCAATCTGGTCGACTCCGTCACCGACACGACCCAGCATGACAAGGATATCATCGTCGAGGGCAACCGCATCGCCGAGATACGCGATCATGATCCGGCGCTGCACAATATGGGCAAATTCGTCGACGGCACTGGCCTTACCGCCATTCCGGGGCTGATCGAGTTCCATTCGCACGTTCAGAAGGATTTCGGTTCCAATCTGGAAAAGGCCTGGCTCGCCTATGGCGTCACCACGGTCCGCGATCCGGGCACGCAGGTCTATGACGCGGTCGAGGATCGCGAGGCGGCCGAGGCGGGCGTGCGCCTCAGCCCGCGTCTCTACGTTGGCGGGCCGCTGCTCGAATGGCAGCGCGTCTACTACAAGATGGGCATCGCCGTCTCCAGCCCGGCGCATCTGGAGCGGGAGCTGGAACGGGCGCGGGCGCTGAAATATGATATCGTCAAAAGCTATGTGCGTATGCCCGACCTCTACCAGCGTCGCATTGTCGAAGCGGCGCACGCCATGGGCATTCCGGTGTCGGGCCATGAAATCTTCCCGGCCGCCTATACCGGCGTCGACGGCACCGAGCATCTGGGCGCGACCAGCCGGCGCGGCTATTCGCCCAAGCAGGGACCGGGCGGCATGGCCTATGAGGATGTGATCCAGCTGTTCGGGCGGAGCGGGCGCACGCTGACCCCCACCAATTTCGGGGCGCTGACCGGCTATCTGGAGAAAAACCCCGGCTATCGCAGCGATCCGCGCGTGAACCTCTATCCCGGCTGGGCGCGGGAAACCGTCACCGGCGCCAATGATCCGATGGCGGTCTTCACCCGGCCGCTATTGGCGGGCGGCCTTGTCAGCCTCAAGAAAATCTATGACGCCGGCACGCATGTCGTCGCGGGCACCGACACGATGATCGCGATCAATCTGCATGCGGAGATCGCTTCCTATGTCGATGCGGGGCTGACGCCTTTCCAGGCGCTCCAGACGGCGACGGTCAATTCTGCAAAAGCGCTGAACCTGGACGCGGGGACGCTGGAGGCGGGCAAGCTGGCCGATATCGTCCTGCTCGACGGTGATCCGCGCGAGAATATCGCCAATACGTTCAAGGTTCGGAAAGTGGTGGCGAACGGCGTCAGCCATGATGTCGAGGAATTGATCGGCAATGCCGGCAAATGAAAGCGATCGCCGCCGGGATGGGCATCCCGGCGGCGAACATCGTCATTTCAGGTCGAAGCGGTCGGCGTTCATGACCTTCGCCCATGCCTTGACGAAGTCGGCGACGAACTTGTCGCCCGCATCCGCCCCGGCATAGACTTCCGACAGGGCGCGCAACTGCGAGTTGGAGCCGAAGGCGAGGTCGGTTCGGGTCGCCGTCCATTTCTCCTCATCGGTCCCCCGGTCGGTGCCGACGAACACCTCGTCGCCCCGGTCGCTGACTTCCTTCCACGCCGTCCGCATGTCGAGCAGGTTGACGAAGAAGTCGTTGGTCAGCTGCCCCGGCCGGTCGGTCAGAACGCCATGCTGCGATCCGCCATGATTGGCGCCCAGCACGCGCAGGCCGCCCACCAGCACCGTCATTTCCGGCGCGGTCAGTCCCAGCAACTGGGCACGGTCGACCAGCAGTTCCTCGGTCGGCACGTTGAAGCGGACTTGCAGATAGTTGCGGAAGCCGTCGGCGCGGGGTTCCAGCGGATCGAAGCTCTCGGCGTCGGTCTGTGCGTCGGTGGCGTCCCCGCGACCGGAGGTGAAAGGCACGCTGACGCTGTGACCGGCCGCCTTGGCCGCCTGCTCCACACCGACATTGCCACCCAGCACAATCAGGTCCGCAATGCTGACCTTGCCGCCGAAGTCGCTCTTGATGCCCTCATAGACCGCCAGCACCTTGGCCAATTCGGCCGGCTCGTTGACGGCCCAGTCCTTCTGCGGCGCCAGACGCAGCCGCGCGCCATTGGCGCCGCCGCGCTTGTCGGAATCGCGATAGGTCACGGCGGACGCCCAGGCGGTCTTGACCAACTGGCCGATGCTGAGGCCGCTGGCCGCGATCTTGTCCTTCAGCGTCGCGACATCCGCGTCGCTCAGCGACTGTCCCGCCGGGATGGGGTCCTGCCAGATCAGGTCTTCGGCCGGCACGTCCGGCCCCAGATAGCGGGCCTTGGGTCCCATGTCGCGATGGGTCAGCTTGAACCAGGCGCGGGCGAAGGCGTCGGCGAACTGATCAGGATTCTTGTAGAATCGCTCCGCAATTTCCCGATAGGCGGGATCTTCCTTGAACGCCATGTCGGCGGTCGTCATCATCGTCCGCACGCGCTTGTCGGGGCTGTGCGCTCCCGGCGCCATATCCTCGGGCTTCTGGTCCTTGGGCTGCCATTGCCATGCGCCGGCCGGACTCTTGACCAGTTCATAATCATAGTCGAGCAACATGCGGAAATAGTTCATCGACCATTGGATCGGGGTCGGCGTCCACGGGCCTTCCAGCCCGCTGGTGATGGTATGGTCGCCCATGCCGCTTTCATGGCCGCTCTGCCAGCCAAGGCCCTGCTGCGCGATGTCCGCGCCTTCCGGTTCGGCGCCGACCTTGGACGCATCGCCTGCGCCATGGCATTTGCCGAACGTATGGCCGCCTGCGGTCAGCGCCAGCGTTTCCTCGTCGTTCATCGCCATGCGGCTGAAGGTTTCGCGAATGTCACGCGCCGACTGGAGCGGGTCGGGCTTGCCGCCCGGACCTTCGGGATTGACGTAGATAAGCCCCATCTGGATCGCCGCCAGCGGGCTTTCCAGCACCATCTCCTTCTCCGGTTGGATGCGCGTCTCATTGCCTTCCTGGCCGACCCAGAATTCCTCGGTGCCCCAGTAGATGTCCTTTTCCGGTTCGAACACATCCTCGCGTCCGCCGCCGAAGCCGAACACCGGTCCGCCCATCGACTCGATCGCGACATTACCGGCCAGGATCATCAGGTCCGCCCAGCTCAGCTTGCGCCCATATTTCTGCTTCACCGGCCAGAGCAGGCGACGGGCCTTGTCGAGATTGGCATTGTCCGGCCAGCTGTTGAGCGGCGCGAAGCGCTGCGTGCCTGACGACGCGCCACCGCGTCCGTCGCCGGTGCGATAGGTGCCCGCGCTATGCCAGGCCATACGGATGAAGAATGGGCCATAATGGCCATAGTCGGCCGGCCACCAGGGCTGGCTGTCGGTCATCAGTGCGGTCAGATCGCGCTTGACCGCCGCGAGATCCAAGCTCTTGAATTCTTCCGCATAATCAAAGCCGTCACCCAACGGGTTGCCGGTGCGGCCATGCTGGTGGAGAATGTCCAGCGACAATTGATTGGGCCACCAGTCCCGGTTGGTTCGCCCCAGCAGCGTTCGCAGCGCCGCCGGCTCCTTGGCCGGGTCGCTCAGGGGGCTTCCGCTCGTTTTCGCGTCCATGGATCGACTCCTCTCATTGGGCCAGCCGCTACCCTTCGGCTGTCATGGGCCTTATAGGCCCGGGCCCTGCTACTGCAGAAATTGGAAAATCCGCTGACAGTTACAAGACGAGCCGCTGAGGCCGCAACGACCGGCGGAGCCATTAGGGCGACGGCCTGCCAACTTTCGGTAATCTTTTCTTAGCTTTATCGGTTAAAATTCCCGTAGGTCAGGATTATGGCGCCATGGATCAGAGCTTGGAAGCGGCTCGCCTGAACAAGCTGGCGAGCTTTCACATCCTCGACACCCTGCCGGAGCGTGAATTTGACGCTCTGACCGCGCTGGCGCAGCGCTTGCTCGACTGCCCGATAGCCCTTGTCTCGCTGGTTGATGAGCGGCGCCAATGGTTCAAGTCGGTGCAGGGACTCGGCGACGTCCGGGAAACGCCGCGTGAATATGCCTTTTGCGCGCATACGATCCACGAGGATGATCTGCTGATGGTGGAAGACGCCCGGCAGGATGCGCGCTTCGGTACCAATCCCCTGGTTTGCGGCGATCCGCGCATCCGCTTCTATGCGGGCGTGCCGCTGCGACCGCATAGCAACGGATTCGCGGATGATCTTCCCGGCATCGGATCCTTCTGCGTCATCGACACCAGGCCGCGTCGCCTGTCGGCGGAGCAATTGGCCATCCTTCGCGATCTCGCCGCTGTGGCGAGCAGCCTGATCCAAGCCCAGGCGTCCACGCAGGAAGCGCGCGACATGGCCGATCTGGCCGAAGACCGCGCCAATATTCTTGACGGCCAGCATCGCCTGTTCCGCCAGGCCGAAAAATTGGCGGGCATCGGATCGTGGCGCTTGTCGCTCGACGATCAGCGACTCGAATGGTCGGATCAGGCCTATGCGATCCACGGACTTCCGGTAGGCGCGCCGCCGACGCTGGAGGAAGCTCTGGATTTCTATACGCCTGAGGAAGCGAAACGCGTTCAGGACAAGCTGGCGCAATCCGCGCGACTGGGCGAGCCATTCGATTTCGAAGCGGACCTTGTTACGGCCAATGGCCTTCGCCGCCGTGTGCGCAGTGTCGGCGAGATCGAGTTTCGCCACGAGCGACCGGCCGCCATCGTCGGCGTGTTCCAGGACGTGACCGACCGCCATTTGCGAGAGGAAGAATTGCGGCACAGCGCCAGCACCGATAGCCTGAGCGGCCTGCCCAACCGCGCCAGTTTTGAACGCCGCTTCGCCGAGTCCCTGGCCGCGGCAGAAGCGCAGGCGGAGCCGGTCGCGCTGCTGCTGATCGATCTGGACGGGTTCAAGGCCGTGAACGATAGCTTTGGCCATGGCGCGGGAGATGACGTCTTGAGGGCCATCGCCGACCGGATGCGGGCTGGCTGCATGACCCATGCCTTCCCCGCCAGACTGGGCGGCGATGAGTTCGCGCTGCTGGTCACGCGCCCGCGCGACTGTGCGGACCTGTCAACCTATATCCGACAGGTTCTGGAACAATTGCAGGTATCGGTCCAACAGTCGGGTGAAACGCGGCGCGTGTCGGCGACGGTAGGCGCGGCGCTTGCTGACGGTCCTTCGGCAACACAGGTTGAACTGATGCGCCGCGCTGACCTGGCGCTCTATCAGGCCAAGCGTCATCAGCGTGGGTCCGGCCGGGTTTTCGGACTCGACGCACCGATTTTTCGAGCCAGCGCCGACGCCTCCTGAACGAAACCGTCGCCGGTGCTACGGTTTCAATAAAACACTCCATTTTCAATATTTTATGCCTTTCGCGCGTCTCTATCCGTCGCGCGCCTGGCTCTTTCTGTCCGCCCAGAAAAACAGCCGCTTGACAAAGTGGAGCTATTTTTTCCAAATAACGCAATCAAATTCCAATATGTGGAATTTTTATAAGGGAGGGTGACTGGTGCGGTTGCGGCATGTGAAACTTGCTTCGATTTCCTGCGCGACGCTTGTAGCGGTGACACCGCCGGCAGTGGCCGCGCAGGATGTGCCGTCCCGGCCGGCTGGTGGCGCGCAGGAGGATGTGAGCGCAACCGACATCATCGTCACCGGCATCCGCAGCAGCTTGCAGGGGGCGCTCAACGCCAAGCGCAATGCCCCCCAGGTGCTCGACGCGATTTCGGCGGAGGATATCGGCAAGTTCCCGGACAAGAATGTCGGCGAAGCGCTCCAGCGCGTCACGGGGGTTCAGCTGACCCGGTCCGACGGCGAGGGGTCTGGCGTGACCATCCGCGGCGCAGACCCGTCGCTGAACCGCGTGGAGATCAACGGCACCACGGCCCTGTCGACCACGGTCGGCGGCGGTCGCGACGTCGACTTCCGCGATCTACCGTCCGAGTTCGTCAATCGCCTGGAAGTCGTGAAGTCTGCCACGGCCGACATGACCGAAGGCGGCGTGGGCGGCACCGTGCGCGTCATTACCCGCCGCCCCTTCGACAATGGTGGCAAGCCCTATCTCGCCGGATCGGCGCAGGCCATCTATTCCGATATCGGCGACCATATGGACCCGCGCCTTGCCGTTATCGGCAGCGACACCTTCGCTGACGGAACGATTGGCGTGCTGGTGTCGGGCACGTTCGAGAACCGCAATGTGGAAAGTCATCAGGCGCGGACGACCGGCTGGGTTCGGATAGACAGCGATCCCAATACGCCCGACAACCAATATTATGACATCAACAATGATGGCCAGGCGGACTTTTTCCCCGACATTCCGCGCTATGTCATCAATCGTCTCGAAACGCGCCGCTATGCGCTGAACGGCATTGTGGAATGGCAGCCGAGCGATGATTTCAAGGCCTATCTCGAAAGCAACTGGACCCGTTCGAACCAGTCGGTGACGTCCCAATATCTGCAAACGGGAACCAGTGGCGGCGTCATCGATACGGCCAACACGATCATCGGCCCGGACAATAGCGTCCAATATCTGGTGATGAACAATAATCCGGCCAAGCCGCAGACCCAGCAGCTCGGCGTATCCTACCGCAATATTCTGGGCGATATCCGCCGGACGACCTACAATATCGCCCTGGGTGCCGACTGGACCATCGGCAAGTTGACGCTGACGCCGAAAATCTCGCTCTCCAAGGCGAAGGCCTATAATAACGAGATCAACGCCACCGCAGCCGTCACCGGCATGTCCAGCCTGATCGTCGATTATGGCAATGGCCAGCACGCGCCACAGATCATTCTGCCCAATGATCCGACAACCACGGCCGGGATCAATCAGCTGACCGTGCTGCGCCGTCCGCGCTATGATGACCAGACCGAAAAAATGGGCAAGCTGGACGCGGAATATAAGCCGGATGCGGGTCCGTTCACCGCCTACAAGATTGGCGGCCAATATCGCGACCTGTCGGTCAAGAGCCGTTTCTACAACAAATCGACGGTGCTCAACGGTTTTGCCGATCCGGCGGTGCAGGCGCAGATTGATGCCATCGTTGGTGCCCATGCGGCGCTGGGCGCCTCGCCCTTCTTCAACACCGGCAATCTGGGTTTCACCGGCGATTATAATGGCTGGCTGAACATGACACAGGGCGTGGCCGACGCGGTCGGCGTGCCCGACCCGTTCGATGCGCAGGTCTTCACCGACACCTGGCGCGTGGACGAACGCAACCTCGCCGGTTATGCGCAGGCCGCCTTCGCCTTTGATGTCGGCGCCGTTCCGGTCAGCGGCGTCATTGGCGCGCGCGTGGTCAATACCAAGGTGAACACGTCGGGTTATCTGAACGCGGGCGGAGTCATTTCGCCGGTTTCCTACGACAGCGACAACACCGAATTTCTGCCGTCGATCAACCTGAAGGCTGAACTGATCCCCGACAAGCTGATGGCGCGCGCCACGGCAACCGAAGTGATGGCCCGTCCGGTGCCGCAGCAACTGGCGCCGCGCTTCACGCTCGATGTTGTCGGCCTGACGGGATCGCGCGGCAATCCGGCGCTTCAGCCTTTCCGTGCCCGCCAATATGATGCGGGCCTGGAATATTATCTGAATAAGACGAGCTTTGCGTCCGTGACTTATTTCCGAAAGGAAATCAGCAGCTTCATCCAGAATACTACCGAGGATTATGAAGCGGCGGACGGAACGCACTACACCATTACCGTGCCGACCAACGGGTCGCAGAAGGTGACGATCAACGGCGTGGAAGCCGGCGCCCAGCTCGCCTTCGATTTTATCGATGCGCCGGTGATCAAGCAGATGGGTGTGATCGCCAATTACACCTATTCGAAGGACAGCGGCTATGAACAACCGGACTCACTGACGGGCGCAGCGTTGCCGTTCCCGGGCCTGTCGCGGCACGCCTACAACATCTCTGCTTATTATGAAGATGATGTGGTCAGCCTGCGCGGCGCTTATAACTGGCGTTCGAAATATCTCATCACTGCGGCAGGGCGTGGCGGCAACCCCGAATTTGGTGAAGCCTATGGCCAACTCGACGCCTCGCTCAACATCACGCTGATGCCGGGCGTGTCCTTCTTCCTCGAAGGCGTGAACCTGCTCGATGCCACGCGCAAGGAGAATGCCAACAGCGTCTATCGCCGCACCATCATCGAAACCTTCGGCCGCAGGGTCTATGGCGGCGTCCGCCTGAAGCTGTGACGCCAGCCGCGTTCAACCGCCGGGCGATGCTCGCCGCGCTGGCTTCCCTGCCGTTGGCGGCGCGCGCGCCCGGTCGCATTCTCCATCGCGACGATTTCCGCCAAGGCCTCGACCAATGGCGGCTCGAAGCGGCGGGGAATGCCCATGTGGCGGCGGCGGGCGGGGTGCTCGACATCGACACGCCAGCCGGCCTCACCCTATGGTTTCGTGCTGCACTGGCCGGTCCGGTCGCGATCGACTATCAAGTCCGCGCGGTCGCGGCCGGCGGGCCGCATGATGCGGTCAGCGACGTCAATGCCTTTTGGATGGCGACCGATCCGGGCGCGCCGGACGGATCGGTGCTCGCCCATCCGCGCAATGGGGCGTTCGAGGCCTATGACCTGCTGCGCACTTATTATGTCGGTATCGGCGGCAACCGCAACACGAGCACGCGGATGCGACGCTATGTCGGCAAGGCTGGCGAACGCCCCTTGCTGCCCGAGCATGACCGGCTTGCCGAGGCGGACATGCTGGAACCGAACCGCTGGTTCCACCTGCGGCTGATCGCCGATGGACGGCGCATCGCGGTGGAACGCGATGGCGCAATCCTGTTCAGCATGACCGACGATGCGCCCTACAGGCGCGGTCATTTCGGGGTGCGCACGACGCAGAGCCATATCCAGCTACGCAATTTTTCGATCAGCCGGCCATAGACCGGGCCAAGAAGGAGGGGGCATGAAGGAGCAACTGACGGTCAGGCGGCGGGACATGCTGCGGCTTGGTCTTTTGGGCGGCGCGGCGGCGTTGCTGCCGCCCGAGACGGTGGCTGCAAGCCGTGGCGCGCATGGAGCGCCGCAGACGCCGGTGCGCTGGATCGACGGGGATGCGCCGGCGCTGAGTCTGGGCCAGACCTTCGGCGTGCCCTGGCCGCGCGGCGCCGTTCGGGCCAATGCGGCGCTCAGCCTGCGCGCGAGCGACGGCCAAATGCTTCCCTCCCAGCATTGGCCCCTGGCGACATGGCCCGATGGCTCGCTCAAATGGTCTGCTCATGCGCTGCCGGCGGGCATGGCGCAGCCCGCCGGTCTGGAAGTCCTGCCCGGCAAGCCGCAGGCTCCCGCTTCCCCAGTCTTAGTGTGGGAAGGCGCCGACGGCGTGGACATTCTGAGCGGCGCGACCCGCTGGCGCATTCCCCGGTCGGGCCATGCCGTCATCGCCGGCGCCTGGGCCGGCGATCGGCAGGTCATGACGGCCCTTTCGCTCGTCGCCAGTGTCGATGATTCACCCGAAGGCGGTCGGCGGACCCGCCTCACCGGCCGGATCGATCGGATCACGGTCGAGCAGAAGGGACCGGTCCGCGCCGTCGTCAAGCTGGAGGGCAGGCATGAAGGGCAGGGGCGGACGATGCTGCCCTTCACCCTGCGCCTCTATGCCTATGCAGGAGGCGAGCATCTGCGCATCGTCCACAGCTTCATCTTCGACGGCGACCCGGCGAAGGATTTCGTCAGCGGCATCGGCCTTGCCGCCACCGTCCCGATGACGGGCGCGCCGCACGACCGTCATGTCCGCCTGTCCACGGCCGACGGCAGTCTCTTTTCCGAAGCCGTGCGGCCGCTCACCGGCCTGCGCCGCGATCCGGGCGCAGCGGCGCGCGCCGCCCAGATCGCGGGCAAGGCGGTGGCGCTGGACGATATCTCTCCGGGTGTCCGTTCCCTGTTGGATCGCATTCCGACCTGGAGCGATTTCACGCTCGGTCAGTTGACGGCGGACGGTTTCGCCATCGCCAAGCGCACGGCGCCTGGCCATGCCTGGGTCGATTCCACCGCCGGCGCCCGTGCGCTGGGCCTGGCCTATGTCGGCTCACCACAGGGCGGTGTCGCAATGGCGGCGCGCTATTTCTGGCAGCGCCATCCCGCCCAGATCGATATTCGCGGTGCGGCGACAGACACAGCGGCGCTCAGCCTCTGGCTCTGGTCGCCCGATGCGAAGCCCATGGATATGCGCCCCTATCGCGGGGTGCTGGGCATGGAGGGCTATGACGCCCAGAATGAAGGGCTGGCCATCACCTATGAGGATTATGAGCCGGGCTGGGACAGCGCGACCGGTATCGCCCGCACCAGCGAACTGACCCTATGGGCCTGCGCCGCCACGCCGGAGGCCGAACGGCTTTCCGCCATGGCGCAGGCCAATGCCGTGCCCCCGCAACTGATGGTGACGCCCGCGCGCATTCACATGGCGGGCGTCTTTGGTCCCTGGGGTCTTCCCGACCGCTCCACACCGATCAAGGTCCGGATCGAGGACCAGATCAGCAATCTCGCCTTCTTCTACGAGGGTGAGGCGGATCGCCGCCGCTGGTATGGTTTCTGGAATCATGGCGACGTCATGCACACCTATGACGCCGACCGGCATCAGTGGCGCTACGACATTGGCGGCTATGCCTGGGACAATAGCGAGCTGTCGCCCGACCTCTGGCTGTGGCTGAGCGTGCTGCGGTCGGGCGATCCGAAACTGTTCCGTTTCGCCGAAGCAATGACGCGCCATACCGGCGAAGTGGACGTCTATCATCTGGGTCGCTTCAAGGGGCTGGGCACGCGCCATGGCGTCCAGCATTGGAGCGACAGCAGCAAGCAGCCGCGCATCAGCAACGCCATTTATCGCCGCATTTTCTATTATCTGACCGCCGACGAGCGGGTCGGCGACCTGATGCGCGATCTGCTCGATTCCGATCAGGCGCTCCGCCATGTCGAGATCGGCCGCAAGGTGCCGGGCGCCGAGCGAAAGCCGCTGCCCGACGGCGTCATCGACCTGAGCTTCGGCACCATGTGGTGTTCGGTTGCTTCGGCCTGGCTCACCGAATGGGAACGAACGGGCGATCGGACATGGCGGGATCGGCTGATGGCCGGCATGGACAGTATCGGGCGGCTGAAGCGGGGCTGGCTGGCGGGCAGCGCCCCCTATGATCTGGCGACCGGGCGTTTCATGGGGGAGGGAGACAGGATCAGCCTTTCGCATCTCAATGCCGTATTCGGGGCGCTGGAGGTGAATGCGGAACTGCTGCAACTGCTCGACGTGCCGCATTATCGCAAGGCATGGCTGGATTATTGCCGCTGGTTCAATGCGCCCAAGGCGGAATGGGAAGCGGAATTCCATGAGCCCTATAACGGACGCAACCTGAAGGAAGGCCATTCGCGCCTCACCGCCTATTTGGCTCGCGAAACCGGCGATACGGCGATGGCGCGCCGGGCCTGGGACGAGTTTCTGTCCGGCGAAGCGGGGCTTGGCCTGTCGCAGGGAGATCCGCGCGTGAAACTGACGGGGGCGAAGGTCATCGCGCCGACGGTCGAATGGCCGGATGTCTCCACCAACGCAGCGGCCCAATGGGGGCTGGCCGCGATCGAAAATCTGGCGCTCATCCCCGATGCGCTGCCGGCGCAAGGCTGAAGAGAAGGACAAGAGGATGAAAAGCGGCATTTCGGCTTTGGCATTGCTGGCGATCGCCTGGGGCAGCCATGTCCCGGCCAGGCCGGTGAGACAATGGACCGACGCGCTGACCGGGCATGAGATCGTCCAGATCACCGACCAACCGGGCGGCGCGGCCAGCCTCTATTTCCACCAGAACAGCTATACGCCGCAGGGCGACAAGATGGTCATTTCGACGCCGGAGGGGATCAGCGTCGTGACCTTGGCCGACTGGAGCATCAGGCCGCTGGTCAAAGGGACCGATCTGCAATTGCTCTTCACCGGCCGCAAGACGCGCAGCCTCTATTATGCCAGCCGTCGGCGCGACGATGGGGCGGGTGCGACCACCATCTTCGCCGCCGACATCGACAGCGGCACGGTGCGCAAGGTGGCGACCGTGGCGAAGGGATCGATAGGATCGATCAATGCCGACGAGACGCTGCTGCTTGGCCAGTGGGCAGCGAGCGACAGACCGCTCCAGCCCGACGGCACGGCCAAGGAACCAGAAATCAAGCAGCAGTTCGGCCAGGCCAACTATGCCGCGAACGGCCCGGACGGCAAGCCATTGAGCTTTGCCGAGGCGAAGGAAGTGCGCCTCAATGAGCGGCTGGAAGCGAAAATCCCGATGGAGATTTTCACCATCGACATTCGCACGGGCGAGCGCAAGATCGTGGTCGCGTCGACCGACTGGCTGAACCATGTCCAGTTCTCGCCCACCGATCCCGGACTCATCCTATATTGCCATGAAGGGCCGTGGCACAAGGTCGACCGCATCTGGACCATCCGCACCGACGGCACGGGGCAGCAGATCATCCACAAGCGCGCCATGAATATGGAGATTGCCGGGCATGAGTTTTTCTCGCCCGACGGCAAGTGGATCTGGTATGATCTCCAGACCCCGCGCGGCGAGGTTTTCTGGCTGGCGGGCTATGAACTCGCGACCGGCAGGCGCCAATATTATCATGTCGATCGCAATATGTGGTCGGTCCATTATAATCAGGCGCCCGACCTTCAGCGCTTTTCCGGCGACGGCGGCGACAGCGAGATGGTGGCTCATGCGCCGGACGGCAAATATCTCTACCTGTTCACGCCCAAGGCGATCCCGGACGTGGCGGGCATCCATGCGGACAATGCCGCCGACCTTATCGCGCCGGGCACGCTGGAGGCCGAGAAGATCGTCGACATGCGCCGCCACGACTATCGGCTGGAGCCGAACATCACGTTCACGCCGGACGGTAAATGGATGATCTTCCGGTCCAACATGGATGGCAGCAACCAGATCTATGCCGCGCGGCTCGCGCGCGCCGCATCCTCTGTCAGGCGATGAAGCGTGCCGTCAGCGCATGATCGCCCGGATAGATTTGCCGGACATAGGTGATCCGTTCCGCCGTGCGCCATGTCCAGCGCTCGACCGACAGGCAAGGCGCGCCTTCCGGCAGGTGGAGATGTCCGGCGATCGCGCGCGTGGCCGCGATGGCAGTGATGCGGTGCCGGGCATCGGTCCAGGGCACGTGGCCAAGCAGCCAGCGGCCGGGGCTTTCCACAACGAAGTCGACGTCCCGCGCCGCCGGGACGATCGCGAGGTTGACGAGTCTCTCTTCCAGCGCAAAAGGCAAACCGTCGGCGCGATGGAGGCAGGTCAGCGCAAGCACCGGGCCACCATCCATCGCCAGCAATTCCCGATCGCGCGATCCGGCCTCCCTTTCTGTCTGCTCCAGCATGTCCAGCTTATGGCTGTGGCCATGATCCTCGATCTCGGCGGCGATATCGGGAATGTCGAGCGCCGCGCGATGCACCTTGGGCGCGGCGACGAAGCTGCCCGCGCGCTTGCGCCGTTCGATCAGGCCCCGTTCGACGAGCGCGGAAATCGCCTTGTTCACGGTCATGCGCGAACAGTCATAGTCCGACATAAGCGCATGTTCGGGCGGGATGCGATGTCCGGCCTCCCAGGCTCCGGACATGATCCGGCTTTCAATGTCCTGACGGATACGGTCGTGCAGCGACGACGCCTTCATGCCAGAAGGTCGGCCAATACGCCGCGATAGCGGGCCGCGATGCGATCGCGATGGATATGGCGGCCTTTTTCGACCAGTCGGCGCCCCCGCCGCCACACGCTGCCGATGGCCGATCGACCCGCCGCAAAGAGAAGCCCATCCAGCAGGGCGTCGCCCTTTCGTCCGATCAGCGAGGGGTGCGCGTCGTCCAGCGTCAGGAAATCCGCCGGCGCACCGACCGTCAAGCCCACGGGCGCACCAAGCGCCTTGGCTCCGCCCCGAACAGCGTCGCGGTACAGCGTGCCGCCCGTCGATCCGCCCGCCGGGGCGAGAATGTTGCGTCCCCGCGCGACAAGCCGCTGGCCATATTCGAGCAGGCGCAATTCCTCGGTCGCGTCGATCAGGACGTTGGAATCCGAACCGATCCCGAAGACGCCGCCCGCAGCCAGAAAGTCAGGGGCGGAAAACAGGCCGTCGCCCAGATTGGCCTCCGTGATCGGGCAAAGGCCCGCCACCGCGCCGCTCGCCGCCAATGCCTGTGTTTCGGTCCCGGTCATGTGGGTCGCATGGACGAAGCACCAGCGGCTGTCGACGGGCATGTTGGCAAGCAGCCACGCGACCGGCCGCTGCCCGCTCCAGGCGATGCAGTCGTCCACTTCCTTCACCTGTTCGGCGACATGGATGTGGATCGGGCCGTCCGCCAGCGTCACCAGCCGACCCAGTTGATCCGGCGTCACCGCACGCAGGCTGTGGGGCGCGACGCCGAGGATCGCGTCGGGCAGCGGCGCGAGCAGGGTGCGGAGCCGATCCAGCAATCCGGCGAAATCATCCAGATCATGGATGAAGCGGCGCTGGCCTTCGCCGGGCGGGAGGCCGCCAAAGCCGGCATGGGCGTAGAAGACGGGCAGGTGGGTGAGGGCGATGTCGCTCTCCTGTGCGGCCGCAACGATCGCGGCGCTCATGGCGGCCGGATCGGCGAAAGCGCGCCCGTCCCGGTCGTGATGCAGATAATGGAATTCGCCGACGCGGGTGAAGCCGCCCTCCAGCATCTCCGCATAGGCGAGGGCCGCGATCGCCTGGAGATGGTCGGGCGTCAGCCGGTCGACGAAGCGATACATCGTCTCGCGCCATGTCCAGAAACTGTCGTCGCTGGCGCCGCGCCACTCCGCCAGGCCAGCCATGCCGCGTTGAAAGGCGTGACTGTGCAGGTTGGGCAAGCCGGGCAGGGCGACCCCGAGCATATTGTCACCCGCTTGCGGAGGAACGCCGGTGGCGAGGGACAGGATCATGCCGTCGCCGACAACGATCTGGACATCTTCCGCCCAACCATGGGGCAGGAGCGCCGATTCGAAGTGAAAGCTGTTGCACGGGTCTGCGTTCATCGGGTTGGCCTCCGCAATTATGTCTATACATTATCGAGGTTCGGTGCAATGCTTCGGGGCAGGGAGATTCGACATGCGATGCGATCGGCTTTGGAAGGATGCGCGGCTGGCGACGATGACGGGCGAAGGGCTTGGTATCGTCGAGCGCGGCGTCATCGCCGCAATGGACGGACGCATCGTCTATGCCGGTTCGGAGGCTGATGCACCGGGGTTCGATCCTAAGGAGACGATCGGGTGCGACGGCCGCTGGATCACCCCCGGCCTGATCGATTGCCACACCCATCTGGTCCATGCCGGCGATCGCGCCCATGAGTTCGAATTGCGCCTCGCCGGCGCGTCCTATGAGGAGATTGCGCGGGCCGGCGGCGGCATCGTGTCGACCATGAAGGCGACCCGCGCGGCCAGCGAGGCGGACCTGATCGCCAGCGCGCTGCCACGCCTCGACGCGCTGATCGCCGAGGGCGTCACCACGGTCGAGATCAAGTCCGGTTACGGCCTGACGCGCGACGACGAGATGAAGATGCTGCGCGCCGCCCGCGCGCTGGGCGATGTCCGGCCGGTTCGGGTTCGCACCAGCTTCCTGGGCGCCCATGCGCTGCCGCCTGAATTTGCAGACGATGCCGACGGATATATTGCGGCGCTGTGCGACGATATGCTGCCGGCGGCGGTCGATGCCGGACTGGTCGATGCGGTCGACGCCTTTTGCGAGGGGATCGGTTTTTCCGCCGCGCAAACGGCGCGCATGTTCGATGCCGCCCGGCGACTGGGGGTGCCGATCAAACTCCATGCGGAGCAGCTGTCGAACCTGCACGGGGCGCAGCTCGCCGCCGAGGCGGGGGCGCTTTCCGCCGATCATCTGGAGCATCTGGACGCAGACGGGATCGGCGCGATGGCGCGGGCGGGCACGGTTGCCACGCTGTTGCCGGGCGCCTTCTACTTCACGCGCGAGACCAGGCTGCCGCCGATCGACGGATTGTGCGCGGCGGGCGTTCCGATCGCGCTTGCGACCGATTGCAACCCCGGCACGTCGCCGCTCACATCGCTGCTGCTGGCGATGAATATGGGCGCGACCCTGTTCCGCCTGACCGTCGAGCAATGTCTGGCTGGCGTGACTCGCAACGCCGCCCGCGCGCTTGGGCTGGCGGAGGAGGTCGGCACGATCGAGGCAGGCAAAAGCTGCGACCTTGCCATCTGGGACGTCGAGCGCCCCGCGGAACTTGTCTATCGCATGGGGCTGAACCCGCTCCATGCCCGTATCTGGAAAGGCCTATGAGCGAGATCATCCTCACCCCCGGCGACACCGGGCTGACGCAGTGGCGTGCCATCTATCGCGGAGCGAAGCCGCGTCTGGATGCGTCGAGCGCACCCGCAATCGCCGCCAGCGCCGCGGCGGTCGAACGCATCATCGCCCGGCACAAGCCCGTCTACGGCATCAACACCGGCTTCGGAAAGCTGGCGAGCGTCAAGATCGGCGACGAGGATCTGGCGACGCTCCAGCGCAACATCGTCCTCAGCCATGCCGCGGGCACCGGCGATCCGTCGCCAGTGCCTGTGGTGCGGCTGATGATGGCGCTCAAGCTCGCCAGCCTCGCGCAAGGCGCATCTGGCGTGAAACCGGAAACCATTGCCCTGATTGAGGCGATGCTGCGTGCCGGGCTGACGCCCGTTGTGCCGTCACAAGGATCGGTCGGCGCCAGCGGCGATCTGGCTCCGCTCGCCCATATGGCCGCGACGATGATCGGCGTGGGGGAGATCGAGGTGGACGGGCAGCGCCGGCCCGCCGCCGAAGCGTTGGAGCGCGCCGGCCTGTCCCCATTGACGCTCGGCCCCAAGGAAGGGCTGGCGCTGCTCAACGGCACCCAGTTTTCGACCGCCAATGCGCTCGCCGGCCTGTTCGAGACGGAAATCCTGTTCCAGTCCGCGCTGATCACCGGGGCGCTCGCGACTGAGGCGGCGAAGGGGTCGGACACGCCCTTCGACCCGCGCATCCACGCATTGCGCCGCCAGCCGGGCCAGATCGAAACGGCCGATGCGTTGCGTCGGCTGATGGCGGGATCGGCGATCCGGGCAAGCCATCTGGAAGACGACGCCCGCGTGCAGGACCCCTATTGCCTGCGTTGCCAGCCCCAGGTGATGGGCGCCGTGCTGGACCTGATGCGGCAGGCGGCCACCACGCTGACGGTCGAGGCGAATGGCGTTTCCGACAATCCGCTGATTTTCCCTGAGACGGACGAAGCGCTTTCCGGTGGCAATTTCCACGCCGAGCCGGTCGCCTTCGCCGCCGACATGCTGGCGCTCGCCATCTGCGAGATCGGCTCGATCACCGAACGGCGCATCGCCATGCTGGTCGACCCGGCCTTGTCGGGACTGCCGGCTTTCCTCACGCCCAGGCCGGGCCTCAATTCCGGCTTCATGATCCCGCAGGTGACGGCGGCCGCGCTGGTGTCGGAAAACAAGCAGCGCGCCACGCCCGCCAGCGTCGATAGCCTGCCGACCTCAGCCAATCAGGAAGATCATGTTTCCATGGCCGCCCATGGCAGCCGCCGCCTGCTCGACATGGCGCGCAACGCCAGCGCGGTCGTGGGGATCGAACTGCTCGCGGCCGCACAGGGCTGCGATTTCCATGCACCGCTGACGTCCAGCGACGCGCTGGAGCAGGCGAGGGCCTGCCTGCGCCGGGAAGTGCCGATGCTGGAGGACGACCGCCATTTCCATCCCGACATGGAAGCGGCAAACCTGCTCGTCCGATCGGGCGCACTGATCGAGGCGGCCGGGATCGGCTTGCCGGGTCTGGCATGACCGGCTGGCTCGACATCCACCGCAGCGACGCGCCGCTGGTGATCGGCCTGCCCCATACGGGCGCTGATATTCCACCCGAGTTGGAAGCGCGTTTCGTGTCGCCCTGGCTGGCGCGCAAGGATGCCGACTGGTGGGTCGATCGCCTTTACGGCTTTGCGGCGGAGATGGGTGCGACGATCGTGCGGACCCGCATGTCGCGCAGCGTCATCGATGTGAACCGCGATCCGACCGGTCATTCGCTCTATCCGGGTCAGGCGACGACGGAGCTTTGCCCGACCACGACCTTTGACGGCGAGCCGCTCTATCGCGACGCGGCGCCCGATGCGGGCGAGATCGCACGGCGCCGCGAACGCTGGTTCGATCCCTATCATGCCGCGCTCGCGGTCGAGCTGGAGCGGTTGCGTGACGCGCATGGCAAGGTGGTGCTGTACGACGCCCATTCCATCCTGAGCCATATCCCGCGTCTGTTCGATGGGGAGTTGCCGCTGTTCAATATCGGTACGAATGGCGGCGTGACCTGCGACCCGGCGCTGGAAGCGGCCGTGACCGGCGCCGTCGAGGCGACCGGACGCAGCCATGTCCTCAACGGCCGGTTCCGGGGCGGCTGGACGACGCGGCATCATGGCCGTCCGGCCGACGGCGTTCACGCCATCCAGATGGAGCTGGCGATGCGCGGCTATCTGACCGAGCCGGCGCACCTGTCCCCCGACACTTGGCCGCCGCCCTTCGATCCCGCGCCGCCGCTGATCGGCGACCTCAAGACCATCATCGCGGCGTGCATCGCCTTCGCCCGCGCCTGAGCAGGAGACTTTCATGACCCGCCTCGACAACAGCCGTATCATCAAGCCTGCGACCGGAACGGATCTTTCGGCAAAGAGCTGGCTCACCGAAGCGCCGCTGCGGATGCTGATGAACAATCTTCATCCCGACGTCGCCGAACGGCCCGAGGAGCTGGTCGTCTATGGCGGGATCGGCCGCGCCGCGCGCGACTGGGAAAGCTATGACCGGATCGTCGAGGCGCTGCGGCGGCTGGAGGAGGACCAGACCCTCCTGATCCAGTCGGGCAAGCCGGTCGGCATTTTCCGCACCCATGCGGATGCGCCCCGCGTGCTGATCGCCAACAGTAATCTGGTGCCCAAATGGGCGGACTGGGAGCATTTCAACGACCTCGATAAGCGCGGCCTCGCCATGTATGGGCAGATGACCGCCGGCAGCTGGATCTACATCGGCACGCAGGGCATCGTGCAGGGCACCTATGAGACTTTCGTCGAGATGGGGCGTCAGCATTATGGCGGCGACCTGTCGGGCCGCTGGCTGCTGACGGCTGGCCTAGGCGGCATGGGCGGCGCGCAGCCGCTGGCGGCGGTGATGGCGGGCGCGTCCTGCCTGGCGATCGAATGCCAGCGCAGCCGGATCGAAATGCGCCTGCGCACCGGCTATCTGGATCGCGCCGCCGAAACGATCGAGGAGGCGATGGCGATCATCGCGGAAAGCTGCGCGGCCAAGACCCCGGTTTCGGTCGGTCTGCTGGGCAATGCCGCCGAAATCCTGCCCGAACTCCATCGCCGGGGCATTCGTCCCGACCTGCTGACCGACCAGACGTCGGCGCATGATCCGGTGAACGGCTATCTGCCCGCCGGCTGGACGGTGGCTGAATGGGTCGAGCGGCGTGAGCGGGAGCCGGACGCGGTGGCGAAGGCGGCCAAGGCCTCCATGGCGGTTCATGTCCGCGCCATGCTCGATTTCCAGGCGGCTGGCGTGCCGACCGTCGATTATGGCAACAATATCCGGCAGGTCGCGAAGGATGAGGGGGTCGCGAACGCCTTCGACTTTCCGGGCTTCGTCCCGGCCTATATCCGTCCGCTCTTCTGCCGGGGCGTCGGCCCGTTCCGCTGGGCGGCGTTGTCGGGCGATCCCGAGGATATCTACCGCACCGACGCCAAGGTGAAGGAATTGCTGCCCGACAATGCGCATCTCCACCGCTGGCTCGACATGGCGCGGGAGAAGATTCATTTCCAGGGGCTGCCGGCGCGCATCTGCTGGGTGGGGCTGGGGGACCGGCATCGGCTCGGCCTCGCCTTCAACGAGATGGTGGCGAAGGGCGAACTCAAGGCCCCGGTCGTGATTGGTCGCGATCATCTGGACAGCGGCTCGGTCGCCAGCCCCAATCGCGAGACGGAAGCGATGCGCGACGGGTCCGATGCGGTGTCCGACTGGCCGCTGCTCAACGCCCTGCTCAACACCGCCAGCGGCGCGACCTGGGTGTCGCTCCATCATGGCGGCGGTGTCGGCATGGGCTATTCGCAACATGCCGGCATGGTCATTGTCGCCGACGGCACCGAAGCGGCCGCACGGCGGCTGGAGCGTGTGCTCTGGAACGACCCGGCCACCGGGGTGATGCGCCATGCCGATGCGGGCTATCCGCAAGCGCTCGACTGCGCCCGCGACAAGGGACTGGACCTGCCGGGCATATTGGGATGAACGGGAGGCGCGTCGATGCGCCGTGCCTCAGCCCCTCCGTCGATAGTCGTCAATCTCGATTCCGTGGCGGTTGAGCTTGTCGTAAAAGGTCTTCCGCGGCAGTTGCAGGTTCGCCATGGCGGATCGCGCATCGCCCTGGACCTGCTCCAGCACCTTGCGCATGACCGCCGCTTCATAGCGCTCGACCCGCAGGCTGAGCGGCAGATGATCTTCGGCCTCGCCACCATCCATTTGCATACCGAGGAGGACGCGCTTGGCGTAGTTGGCGAGTTCCCGCACATTGCCCGGCCAGTCATGCTCGGCAAGCCATGCACGGACGTCGGCCCCGACCTGCGGCACGTCGCGTCCCAACTGCCCGGCCGCCTGATGCAGCAGATAGCCGAACAGCAATGGCACATCCTCCCGCCGGTCGCGCAGCGGCGGGATGCGTAGCCGCACCATGTCGAGCCGGTAGAGCAGGTCGGCCCGGAAGCGGCCTTCGGCGACGCTTGCCTCGATGCCGGGCTTGGTCGCCGCGATCACGCGCATGTCGAGCGGTTGCGGCTGATCCGCCCCGACGGGATGGATTTCCCGTTCCTCCAGCACGCGCAGCAACGACCCCTGAAGTCGCGCCGGGCTACTTTCGATCTCGTCGAGGAAAAGCGTGCCGCGGTGGGCGCGGGCGATCCGCCCCGACTGGGTGAGTTGCGCGCGGCCCTCCTGACCGAACAGGTCCGCCTCCGCGATCGTGTCGGGCAGCGACGCGCAGTTGATCGCGACGAACGGACGCCCCCGCCGCCGGCTCCAGCGGTGCAACAATGTCGCCACCAGCTCCTTGCCGGTCCCGGTCTCGCCCTCGATCAGCACGTCGACATCGGCGTCGGCGATCTGGCGCATATTTTCGCGCAGGCGGACCATGGCCGCGCTTTCGCCGATCAGCGGTTCGCCCGCCGCGCTTTCGTCCGCGGCCGCGCGCAGGCGGCGATTGTCGAGCACCAGTTGCCGCATCTCCAGCGCACGGCGCGCAGCGGCGATCAGATGATCGGTCGCGAACGGCTTGGCGATGAAGTCGAAAGCGCCCTGCTTGAGCGCCGACACGGCCATCGACACGTCGCCATGGCCGGTCATCAGTATGACGGGGATTTGATGGTCGATCGCGGCGATGCGGCGGAACAGTTCCAGCCCGTCCATGCGGGGCATACGAATGTCGGAAATGATCGCGCCGTCGAAGCCGGCATCCAGTCGTCCCAACGCCTCAGCCGCGTCGGCAAAGCAGCGAACCGGCAGGTCCGCGAGTTCGAACGATTGCGCCAGCGCCGTGCGCAGCGCGTCGTCATCGTCGATCAGCAGCAGGGAAGGGGCGTCGGTCATGCTTTTACCAATGTCATGCGGAACAGGGTGTGGAGATCGTCCGGGACGAGATCGAGCGCGCCGCCGAACTCGACCATGATGTCGCGCGCAATGTGGAGGCCCAGGCCCAGGCCGCCGGGCTTGGAGGTGGCGAAGGGCATGAACAGATCGTCGCGTAATGCTTCGGCTATGCCCGGCCCGTTGTCGCGCACCTCCAGGAACAGCCGGTCGCCGCGGTCGAGCAGCATCACGTCCACCCATCCGTCCGGCTGATCCGCAACCGCTTCCAGCGCATTGTGAAGCAGGTTCACCAACACCTGTTCCAGACGGATGCGGCCCGCGCGGACATGGATGGCCGGATCGGGCTGCGGCAGGGTCAGCCGCACGCCGGCGCTGCGGACCCGGTCCGCGACCAGCAGCCGGACGCCATCGATGGCGTCGGTGAGCGGCACTGGCCCGATCTCTCCGACACCCCGCCGGGCATAGCGCCGCAATTGCGCCGTGATGCTGCCGATACGGTCGGTCATGACAATGATTTCGCGCAGATTGGCGCCCGCCTTGTCGGGTTGATCGCGGTCCAGGAACAGGGCGGCATTTTCGGCGAAGGTACGGATGGTCGCGACTGGTTGATTGATTTCATGCGCGACACCGGCGGAGATGGTGCCGAGCGTCCCCAACCGGTTGGCGTGGGCCAGTTCTTCGCGCGCCTGCCGATAGCGGCGATCGGCGAGGGTGCGCGCCTCCATTTCATGCGCCAGCGCCTCTGTCCGCACCGCGACTTCCCGTTCCAGCCGCGCGCGGTCGCGCGTGGTCCGGCGCCGACGCGCCGCAAACCACATGCCTGCGGTGATGAGCAGAAGCAGCAGCGCCGCGAAGAGCAAAGTCGCAATCCGGGTCTGCCGTGCGACCGCGGCCAGGCCGGCATCGATCGGCACGACATGATAGAGTCGCCAGCCGGCAACCGGCACCGCCAGGCTCGACGTCATCGCCCGGCTACCGTCCCGCAGACGGGTTTCGCCGTCCGGCTGGATCGCCATGCCCAATGGCGTCAATGGCGCGCCGCCAAATTGGAGCGCACGCTGAATTTGGGCGCGCAGTTGCGGTGATACGGCATGAAGCGCGTGGAAGCGGCGGGAAGGGTCGCTGCTCAGCAGCAAGATGCCATTCTGGTCGGCAATGAAGGTCCAGGCGCTGCGATCGCTCCAGGCGCGCTCGATCGCGTCGAACTCGACCTTCACGACGATGACGCCGATCGGTCCCCCCGGCCCTTCGACCCGGCGCGACAGATAGAGGCCGGGGCGATGGCTGACCGTTCCCAGCGCGAAATATTCCCCGCCGCCCTTGCGCCAGCCGAGCTGATAATAGGGACGGAAGCTGTAATCCTGCCCGACGAAGCTGTCCGGCTGATGGGCATTGGAGGCAGCGATCGACAGGCCCGCCGCATTCAGCACATAGATGGCTGCCGCCCCAGTCTTGTCCGCGAGCGCGGCGAGTTTGTCATTGAGCGCCGCATCGATATGGCCGGACTGGAACGCGGTGCGCACATCCGAATATTCGCCCAGCACGACCGGGATCAGCCGGAATTTCTGCAATTCGGATTCGAGCAGGCGCAGCATCGACCGGGATTGCACGGCAGCGTCGCTACGCTGGTCCGCGAGAAACTGGCTGCGCGCACCCCGACCGTAGCGATCGGCGAACAGCCAGCAGGCCGCCGCCAACAGGACGATGAGGATTATCGGCCAAAGCCGCGAGACTCGGAACTTTCGCATTTGTGCGGATTATCACACAAAGTAATTATATGGGATGTCAAAATCTGCACGATTATGATCGCCATTCCATATCAATCGGAAATTTATGATTATAAATCAGCATGATATCATATTCGCCGATTTTCTTGTTTCCGGGTGATGGAGGCGCGAAGCTGAAACAGGTCGCAGGCAGTGATAGCCGCGACCATGGAGATGGAGCGCCTGTCATGATCACACAGAATTTTCCGGCCGCCACCGTGCCGTCAAAGAAGCGCGGCGTCGCCTCGCAGCTTTATGTGCAGGTGCTGGTCGCGATCATGGCGGGCGCGCTGCTGGGTCATTTCTGGCCGACCTATGGCGAGGCGCTCAAGCCGCTGGGCGACGCCTTCATCAAGCTGGTGAAGATGATCATCGCGCCCGTCATCTTCCTGACCATCGTCACCGGCATTGCGGGCATGAAGGAACTGGGGTCGGTCGGCCGTGTCGCCGCCAAGGCCTTTGCCTATTTCCTGACCTTCTCCACCCTGGCGCTGGTCGTCGGCCTGATCGTCGCCAATGTCGTGCAGCCCGGCGCGGGCATGAACATCGATCCGGCGACGCTCGATGGCGGCGCCGTCGCGGATTATGCCGCCAAGGCGCATGACAGCACATTGACCGGTTTCCTGCTGGACGTGATCCCTTCGACCCTGGTCGGCGCCTTCACGGGTGGCAATATCCTCCAGATACTGCTGATCGCCATCCTGTTCGGCATCGCCATCAGCCTGGTCGGCGAACCCGCCCAGCCGGTGGTGCATTTCCTGGAGCGCCTCAGCCTGATCGTCTTCAAGCTGGTGTCGATCCTGATGCGCGCCGCCCCCATCGGCGCGTTCGGCGCGATCGCCTTCACCATCGGCAAATATGGCATCGGCAGCCTGGCCAGCCTGGGTGCGCTGGTCGCGACCTTCTACCTGACCTCGGCCCTGTTCGTGATCGTGGTGCTGGGCACGGTCGCGCGGCTCACGGGCTTTTCGATCTTCAAACTGCTGCGCTATTTGAAGGCGGAGCTGCTGCTGGTGCTGGGCACTTCCTCTTCGGAAGCGGCGCTGCCCAATCTGATCGAGAAGATGGAGCGCGCCGGTTGCGAAAAGTCGATAGTCGGGCTGGTCGTGCCCACAGGCTACAGCTTCAACCTCGACGGCACGAACATCTACATGACCTTGGCCGCCCTGTTCATTGCGCAGGCGACCGGCGTCGAACTCACGCTTTGGCAGGAGATATTGCTGCTGGGCGTGGCGATGCTGTCGTCCAAGGGGGCGGCGGGCGTCACCGGCGCGGGTTTCATCACCCTGGCCGCGACGCTGTCGATCGTGCCGACCGTGCCGGTCGCGGGCATGGCGCTAATCCTGGGCGTCGACCGCTTCATGAGCGAATGCCGCAGCCTCACCAACTTTATCGGCAATGCGGTGGCGACCATCGTCGTCGCCCGCTGGGAAGGCGGACTCGACCGGCAGAAGCTGGACGACGCCCTGTCGGGCCGTCTGCCTGCGCCAGTTGCTACGCTGGACGGGCGAGAACTGGCGGCCGCCTGACACGAACTGAGATATAGAGGGACCGCGCGCCGCACAGACGACAGCGCCTCCATAGTGGAGAGGATGATATGATGGCTCGCCCGCTTTGGGGCCTGATGGCGCTTGCCTGCGCCAGCCCCGCCTTGGCGGAAACGCCGCCGCCCGCCAGCTACCCCGCCGCAGCGCAGGGTGATGGCGCCACCGTCAACGGCTATAATCTGTCGCGCTGGGCAGAAGACTGGCGCGCCTATCGCGATCCCGCCAAGCGTGACGACCTGCTCGACCGGCTCAAATATCTGCCGCTGGACGAAGACGGAGACATTTATCTGACGCTGAGCGGTGAGGCGCGGCTGCGCATGAACCTGACCAGCAACCCGCAACTGATCGAAGGACCTGAGCAGCGGCAGGACATCGTCCGACTGGTCGCGGGCGCGGACCTGCATGTGGGCGAGCATCTGCGCTTCTATGGCGAGGTCGCCCATGGCCAGATCGACGGCAAGAATATCGGCACGCCGTCGGGCACATTCAGCAACAGCTTCGTCTATCAGCAATATTTCGCCGAAGCGAAGGGGCGGATCGCCGATGTCGATCTGGGCATCCGCTATGGGCGGCAGGAATTTACCGACGGCCCCAATCTGCTGATTTCACAGCGCGACAACAATACTATCCGCTTCGTGCTGAACGGCACGCGCGTCTGGGCGCGGACGCCGACGATGCGCGCAACCTTGTTCGATTTCGAGACCACGGACCTGGGCAATGGCGGGCTGGGCGACGACGTGCCGGACAATAATCGGCGGTTCAGCGGCATCTCCGCCGGCTTCGTCGTTCCCCAACATTGGCTGGGCGGGTCCAAGCTGTTCTTCGATCCCTTTTTCTGGCGGCGGCGCAACCGGGTCGGCACCTGGGGTGGGGTGATTGCGCCAGCGGTACGCTATTATGCGGGCGGGCGGCTGTGGGGCGATGTGGGGCGACTCAACCTCGACTGGACGCTGGTCCATCAATATGGCGAGTTCCAGAACCGGCCGATCAACGCATGGCAGGCCTTTTTCGCGCAGAACTGGCGTCTGGGCGAAGACAAGACGGCGCCCCGGATCGGTGTGCATGTCGATTATGGCAGCGGTGGCGGCGGCTATGGCAAGGGGACGCTGCGCAATGCCTATGCCCCTTATGGCAACAATATCTATTTCAGCTACGGCCTGTTCCTGACCGCCACCAACATGATCGCGGTCGCACCGAACATCAGTTTCAACCCGACCGGCAAGCTGCGCGCCTCGCTGGAATATCAGTTCACCTGGCGCGATGACGAGAAGGACGCCGTCTACCGCGCCAATTACACCCCTTATGTCGGGACGGAGAAGGTCGCGGGCAAGGCCGTCGCCCAGCTCCTCCGCGCCCAACTGGTCTACAGCATCGCGCCCCGGCTGACGCTGACGACGCGAGCGGAATATCTGCGCGCCGATACGGTGCTGCGCCGCGCGGGCTATGCCAACTCCGCATTTCTGGGGAGTTGGATCAGCTTCCGATTCTGAACGGCATTATATGGGAGAAGCTGGCAACGCCCTTCCTGATGATCAGCCGCGTTTGCGGCTTCCCTCGATGTTCGGCAGGAAGGCCGCCAGCAGGCCGATCGCGGGCAGGAAGGCACAGATCTGATAGACGGTCTCGATGCTCATCCAGTCGGCCAGCCACCCCAGCAGAGCCGCGCCGACACCGCCCATGCCGAAGGAAAAGCCGAAGAACAGGCCGGAAATCATGCCGACCTTGCCCGGCACCAGTTCCTGCGCGAAGACGACGATGGCGGGAAAGGCGGAGGCCATGATCAGGCCGATCGCGATGGTCAGCGGCACCGTCCAGAACAGGTTGGCATAGGGCAGCAGCAGGGTGAAGGGCAGGGCGCCCAGGATCGAGAACCAGATCACATATTTGCGCCCGAACCGATCGCCCAGCGGGCCGCCCGCGACGGTTCCGACAGCGACCGCCGCGAGGAAAGCGAACAGGTACAATTGTGCCGTCTGCACCGACACGCCGAAGCGGTGGATCAGATAGAAGGTGAAATAGCTGGTGAGGCTGGCGAGATAGACATATTTGGAGAAGATCAGCGCCAGCAGGATGGCGATGCCGCGCCCGGCCTGTCCCTTGGGCAGTGCGATCGCCAGGGATGCGTGTCCGCCGGTCTTCAGCCGCGACAGCCCGTGATGACGATACCAGATCGCGACATTCCACAGCACCGCGCCGGACAGCAGCGCCAGCAGGGCGAAGAAGGCCAGGCTGGACTGGCCCCAGCGCACCACGACGAGCGCGGCCGCCAGCGGCCCCAGCGCCTGGCCGGCATTGCCGCCGACCTGAAACAGGGATTGTGCCAGCCCATGCCGCCCTCCGGCCGCCATGCGGGCGACGCGCGAGGATTCCGGGTGGAAGACCGACGACCCCATGCCCAGCAGCGCGGCACCGACCAGCACCAGCCCGTAGCTGTGCGCGATCGACAGGACGGCGAGGCCCGCCAGCGAGAACAACGTGCCGCCCGGCAGCGCCATGGGCGTGGGCCGCTTGTCGGCATAAAGGCCGATCAGCGGTTGAAGGATCGAGGCGGTGATCTGATAGACCAGCGTCACCAGGCCGATCTGCCCGAAACTGAGGCCAAGGTCGGACTTGAGGCCCGGATAGATGGCCGGGAGGAGCGACTGCATCATATCGTTGAGCAGATGGCAGAAGCTGATCGCCACGATCACGCCGAACACCGTGCCGTTCACCGTTGCCTGGGGTCTTGCCGTCGCTTCCATTATGTTGCGCATCATCTGCTCCTTTCGAGAGGTGCGATTAGCCTTTTCCTTCCTGTCCCGCTTCGGCATATGGGCCATTCGATTTTGAGAATGGGACAATGGTCGAGCCTCGCCATCCGGATGATTATGAGCATGTCGCGCGGCCGGTGGTCGGGATCGGCAACGACTATCCGCCATCCTTCGAGCTTGCCGAGCATCGGCATCGGCGTGGCCAGTTTCTCTACGCGGCGAGCGGCGTGGTCGCGGTCAGCACGCCCGACGGCGCATGGGTCGCGCCGCCGGAGCGGGGCGTATGGATACCGGGCGGCACGCCGCACGCCGTGCGGATGGTCGGCGCGGTGCAGACCCGCAGCGTGCTGATTGATCCGGCCGCCTGTCCGACCCTCGCCCGGTCGTGCCGTATCGTCGCGGTTTCGCCGCTACTGCGCCAGCTTCTGGTCGCGGCTGCCGATATTCCCGTCGACTATGCGGAGGAGGGGCGTGATGGCCTTGTCATGCAGTTGCTTGTCGCGGAAGTCGATCGGGCGCCGGTCATCCCGATCGCCGTGCCTTTTCCGCGCCATGCGATGCTGGCCGCCCGCTGCCATGCCTTCATGGAGCAGCCGCGCGCCACCGCCACGATCGACCAATGGGCCGATGGGCTGGCGATGAACCGCCGCCGCTTCACCCGCCTGTTCCGGCGGGAAACGGGGATGAGCTTTGCCGAATGGCGACAGCAGGCCTGCCTGTCGGTGGCGCTGCCACGGCTTGCGGAAGGCGAACCGGTCACGACGATCGCGCTGGATCTGGGCTATGACGGGCCGGCCAGTTTCTCCACCATGTTCAAACGTATAGTGGGCGTTCCTCCCAGCCGCTATCATCCGTCCTGAAGAGGATTCGACCGGGCGGAGGCTGGCGGCCTCCACCCGGTCATCGCCCTTACCAGTTGAACCGCAACGATCCCACCACGGTGCGCGGGCCACCATAATAGCAACTGTTGAGGAAGGGGCAGGCGCTGATATAGGTCTTGTCGAAGAGATTGGCCGCATTAACCGACGCGCTCCAGCCATTCAGCCCGATCTTCGACAGATCATAGCCCAGCATCGCATCGACCAGCGCGAAGCTTCCGGTATGGAAGCGCTGGAAGGTGGTCACGCCATTGATGACCGCATAGTTGGTCGTGCCGTCCGAACCGGTGACATAGCGCACGCCCGCGCCGAAGCTGAGGCCCGACAGCGGCCCCGCGACATTCTGCGCCTTGCCGAAATCATAGGAGAGGAAGGACGATGCGTTCCATTTCGGCGTCCCCAGCTGGCGGGTGCCGGTGGTCGTCGGCGTGCCGCTGTTCGTCGCGGTCGGCGCGATCGCCGCCGTGCCTTCGGTGATGACCGCATCGGTATAGCTGGCGGTTGCCACGATATCGAAGCCGGGGATGACTTCCCCGCGCCCCTCGAACTCGACGCCGCGCACGCGGGTTTCGCCGACCTGGACGGTGGCGTTGGCCGGGATGCCGTTCTGACCCGCGCGCGGATCGGATACCGGATTGCCCTGGCGCTTGAGCTGGTAGACCGACGCGGTGAACAGCGCGTTGATCCCCGGAGGCTGATATTTCAGGCCAGCCTCATATTGATGGCCGGTGATCGGGACGAAGGGTGCGGTTTCGGTTGCCGTCACATAGCGGTTGCCTGCCTGCGGCTCGAAGGATTCGGAATAGCTGACATAGGGCGACAGACCGAACTTGAATTCGTACAGCGCGCCCAGACGCATGGTGAAGGCGCTTTGCGACAGCTTCGTCACCGGCGCGGCGCGTGCCGCCGCGGTGGTCGGGTTGAGGTTGAGCGAGGTCTGCTCATACCAGTCCTGGCGGCCGCTGGCGATCAGTTGCAGCCGGCCGATCGCCATCTGGTCCTGGAAATAGACGCCGAGCTGGTCGCGCTTGCCATAGCTATTGGTATAGTTGGGCGACAGGATGGTGAGATCGAAGCTGGGCAGCGTTCCGCCATAGACCGGCGCGAACAGGCTGAGATTGGGGATGCTGGTCAGCGGATTGCTGGTCTGCCCGCTGTTGAACTGCTGCACATTCTCGCCCGTGATGCGCTGATAGTCGACGCCGACCAGCAGATTATGCTGGATGAGGCCGGTAGCGAACTTGGCGTTCAGATGATTGTCCATCGTCAGCGTGTCGAAATCCTCGTCCGCGCCGCCGCCGCCGCGGATGATGGTCGAATAGTCGCTGTTGCGGTTGGCCCCGGCGCCGGTCGTGGCGAAGCCCGACGTGTAGATCTGGCGATAGGATAATTTGTTGTTCTGGTAACGCAGGTTCGACGCGAAGCTCAGATGCTCGTCGAAATCATGGCGGAAGAAGGCCGCGATCGACTTCGCCTTGTGGTCGTAGCGCTCATAGCCCGGATCGCCCGTATTCATGTTGCGCGGGATCGTGCCGTTGGGGTTGGGCAGCACCGTGCCGGCGGCCGGGGTGCCCGAATAGCCGCCGCCATGGGGCGTATGCTGATAGGTGGCGATCAGGGTCAGGCTGGTCGCCTCGTCGGGGGAGAAGGTCAGCATCGGGCTGACATGCCAGCGCTCGCTGAACGTGCCTTCGGCCAGATTGTCGCCCTTCTGCCAGCCGCCGACGAGGCGGGCCTTCAGCCGGCCTTCGCTGTCGAGCGGCTGGTTGATGTCGCCTGCGAAACGGAACGTGTCATAATTGCCGACCTGACCCTCGAACTGGCCGAAGGCGATCGCTTCGGGCATCTTGCTGGTCAGATTGACCAGACCGCCGGGAGTGGAGTTGCCGTAGAGCACCGAAGCCGGCCCCTTCACCACGTCGATATGGTCGATGCGGTTGAAGTCGATCTGCGGCGTCGAATAGGGGCCGGCGATCAGGCGCATGCCGTCGAGGAAGATGCCGGGTGCAAAGCCGCGCAGCACCAGCTGGTCGTAGCGGGTTGCGAGCGCGCCGCGCTGGTTGGTCGATACGCCGGCGACATAGCCCAGCGCCTCATTGATCGACAGCGCGTTGCGGCGGGTCAGTTCCTCGCGATCGATGATGGTGATGCTCTGCGGCGTAGCGATCAGCGGCGTGTCGGTCTTGGTGCCGGTGCTGGTCTTGCTGTCGTTGATGCCGGTGACGATGATCGTGTCGGCGCTCGATTCGGCCGCATCCTCGGCCCTCGCGAGGCCGGGCGTCAGCAGATGAACGATGGCGGTGGCGGCCAGCAGCGCGGCCTTCCGATGATATGGCATGAACCCCCTTTCAAATTGCGAATAATAATGATTCGCGTTTGCTACTATGAGCGACTTTGGCTATGCGCAAGCCCACATGCCACAGGGGACCGGTATGAACCGCCAGAGCCTATCGTCATCCTTTCCGCCCTCGCGCCGTGTCTGGCGCATGGCCGCGCGTTGCGTCACGGCGCTGGTCGGCGGTTATGCCGCCGCCGCCGGAATCGCGTCTTTGGGCGCACGCTTGCTGCCGATCACCCGGGTCGAGGCGACGCTTTGGGGCATGATCCTCTCCTTCCTGATCTTCGCCTCCCTCGGCCTCTGGGCCTTTCACGAGCGGCGGTTGATGAAGGTCGCGCTGGTCATCTGGGGCGGCGCGCTGCTGTCGGCCGGCATCGCCGTCGCCATGGGAGTGCGGCCATGAGCAAGGCGGCGTCGCAGGAGAAGGGGCTGCGCCGGTCCATGGCGTGGATTCACACCTGGCTGGGCCTGCTGGCCGGCTGGATATTGTTCGCCATGTTCCTGACCGGCACGGCCAGCTATTTCCGGCCTGAAATCACCCGCTGGATGCAGCCGGAACTGCGGCTGGCGCCGGTCGCTCCGCGCCGGGCGGCGGAAACGGCGGTCGCGCATATGCAGGCGACGTCACCCGACGACCTGCAATGGTATATCTATCTGCCCGACGACCGCACGCCCGAAACGCGCATCTTCGCCATGCCCAAGCCCGATCCCGAGGCCAAAGGCCCGAGGAAACGGAGTGCCGAGATCAAGCTGGACCCGGCCACCGGCGAGCCGCTGAGCGCGCGGGAAACGCGAGGCGGCGAGCATTTCTACCGCTTCCATTTCCAGCTTCAGCTTCCCCATCCCTGGGGCCGCTGGCTTGCGGGCCTGTGCGCCATCTTCATGCTGGCCGCGATCATCTCCGGCGTGATCACCCACAAGCGCATCTTCGTCGATTTCTTCACCCTGCGCTGGAACAAGGGACAGCGGAGCTGGCTCGATGCGCATAATGTCTCGGCGGTGCTGGCGCTCCCGTTCCACGCGATGATCACCTATACCGGCCTCATCACCCTGGTCGTCATGTATATGCCCTGGCCGATCGCGGCCAATTACCCGAAGCCCGCCGCTTTCTACACCGACGCCTATGGCACCGAACCCGACGGCAAGGCGCTGGACCAGCCGGCGCCGCTGCGGCCGATCGGCCCGCTGGTCGACGCCGCCGCGCGTGAATGGCGGGGCGGCCGTCCGCGCACCATCATCATCCGCAATCCCAATGACGCGGCGGCGACCGTGACGATCCTGCGCAGCGGCGCGGATCGGCTGAACGCGCGCGGCGAATCCATCACCTATTCCGGGGCGACGGGGGCGAAGCTGTCGCAATCGCCGCCGCCCGGACCGGCGCTGACCACGGCCGGTGTGATGCTGGGCCTGCATCTGGGCCATTTCGCCGGACCGGTGCTGCGCTGGACCTATTTCCTGCTTGGCCTGATCGGGACGGCGATGGTCGGCACCGGCCTGCTGCTCTGGACCGCCAAGCGCCGCCAGCCGGGCGCCAGACCCTTTTTCGGATTCCGTCTGGTGGAGCGATTGAACATCGGGACCATCGCCTGCCTGCCCGCCGGCATGGCCGCCTTCCTGCTCGCCAACCGGCTGATCCCGGCCGGATGGGAGGGGCGGGCGGACATGGAGGTGAAAGCGATGTTCTGGACCTGGTTCGGAATGGCCGCGCTGACCCTGTTGCGCCCGGTGCGGCGCGCCTGGGTCGAGGCGCTGGCGCTGTCCGCCGCCGCCTTTGCGGCCTTGCCGCTGGTGAACATGGCGACGACCGATCGCGGCCTGTTCGCCAGCATCGCGGGCGGAGACGGGCTGTTCCTGTCGTTCGACGGAGCCATGCTGGCCATCGCCGCGCTGCTGGGGCTGGGCGCATGGCGCGCAGGTCGGATCAAGGCCGCGCCGATACGGCGGCGCAGGCGGTCCGCATCGCCCGTCATCGCCACGATGGCGCATGGCCGGGAGGTCGCTGATGTCGCTTGAAACCGGCCTGATCAGCTATGCCGCTTTCGCCAGCCTGGCGCTTGCCGTCAGGAAACACAGGCCCGCGCCCCCGCTGCCAGTCATGCCATCCGCGCGCACCGCGCGTCTGCTCGGCTGGCTGCTGCTGGCGATCGCCCTGATCGTGGCGATGCTGCGTGTCGGCCCGGCGCAGGGCGTCGTCGCCTGGATTGGGCAAATGTGCGTCGCCGGTGCGATACTGGTGCTGCTTCTGTCCTGGCAATCGCGGCTGGCGCTGATGCTGGCCGTGCCGACACTGATCCTGGCGATGATCTGCTTCGCTATCGGCTTGTGATCCGGTTTCCGGCTGCATGTCGATCAAAGGAATGAATAGATATGCTATTGCGAATCTATAGCGATATTATTAGGCCACCAGCAAATTTGAGGGGGCCTCCATGAAAGCATATCTGTCCATCACCGCCAGCCTGCTGGTGCTGTCCGCTCCATCGCTGACCGGTGCGGCCATGGCCGCCGCCGAGGAAACACCGGTGGGGCGTGACGACATCACGGTCACGGCGCATCTGCTCGAAGCGCCTGTCGCGGCGAAGGCGGACATCCCGCCGCTGGAAAGCAGCCAGGCGATCTCGATCGTCCCGCAGGAATTGCTGGAAGGGCAGGGCGTGCGCCGCATCGCCGATGCGTTGTTCAACGTCGCCGGCGTTTCCCGCAGCAATAATTACGGCTTTTTCGACGGATTCAATATCCGGGGGTTCAATGCGTCCACCGGCGCGACCTATCTGGACGGCCTGCTTGACGATACCGGCTATGGCACGTCGGAGATCACCGCGCTGGAACGGGTCGAGGTGGTCAAGGGGCCGGCATCGGGTCTTTTCGGCCAGGGTCCCATTTCGGGCATGGTGAATCTGGTCAGCAAGCGGCCCCAGGATCAGGCCTTCGTCGATGTGGGACTTGCGGGTGGTTCCTATGATTTCAAGGAAATCACATTGGATGCGAACGGTCCGCTGAACGCAGCCGGCACGCTGCTCGCCCGCCTGCCGGTCGTCTATCGCGATCAGGATTTCTTCGTCCATTATTCGGGGCAGCGCCGCATCTTCCTGGCGCCGTCGCTGACCTGGAAACCGGACGCCGACACCAGTCTGACGCTGCTCGGCCGCTATGTCGACGACCATATCAATCCCTGGTCCCCGACCACGGCCTATGGCACGGCGCTGCCTAATCCCAATGGCAAGCTCAGTCGCCGCCTGTCGATCAACGATGGCGAATATCCGGCGGTTCAGAATAATGACTACTGGAATCTGGGCTATGTCTTCGACCACAAGTTCAGCGAGACGATCGCCGTCCACCAGTCGCTGCGCTATCAGGATTTTCACAATAGCTGGGACAATTGGCTGTTCATCACCGGCATATCGGCCGATCGCCGGACGGTGACGCGCGCCTTCTATGGCCCCTATGACCAGCATGGCAAATATTTCCGCGTCGATACCAATGCCAGCCTGCGTTTCGATACCGGGCCGCTCAACCATTATCTGCTGATCGGCGTGGATTATGGCCGGCGATCGGCGCATGACACCAACATCTATGACACCAGTATGCCCTATGCGCTGGACCTCTATGATCCGGTCTATGGCACGGTCAGCGGTTATAATCCCGCCGTGCCGGCAACGACCTATGCCATTGTTTCCAAACAGCGCGGCATCTATGTCCAGGATCATATCAAGCTGGGCGACATGCTGACGGTCACGCTGGGCGGCCGCTGGGACAAGGCGATCAGCCGCACGAACAGCAATGGTGCGCCCAGCCCGGAAGTGAACGACAATGCCTTCAGCCCGCGGGCGGGCGCCACGCTGGCGCTGACCGACTGGGCGTCGCTTTATGTCAACTACGCCAAATCCTTCAATCCGCAGGGCACTTACAGGTCGGCGGACGGCACGCCCCTGCCGCCCGAACGCGGCGTCAATTACGAGGGCGGCGTGAAGCTGGCCCGCGCGGATGGCGGCTTGACCGGCATGGTCACGCTGTTCCAGCTTACCCGCACCAATGTGGCGACCGCGGACGCCGTGCTGCCCAACGTCTATGTGTTGACCGGCGAGCAGCGCACCCGCGGCATCGAGGCGGAGGCTGCATGGCGGCCCGCGCCGGGCGTGGAACTGACCGGCGCCTTCACCTATCTGGACGCCATCGTCACGGCCGACAACCGGTTGCAGGTCGGGTCCAGGCTCGGCTCCATTCCCCATTATATCGTCAATGGCTGGGCGCGTTACACCATTCAGCGCGGTCCGCTGGCCAATCTGGGGGCGGGCCTGGGCCTGCATCACGAAAGCAGCCGCATGGCGAGCACCGCGTCCGCCGTCGCCGGCGCGACCGCGCCCTTTTCGCTCAAGGGCTATATGCTCGTGGACGGCGCCCTGTTCTATACGATCGATGACTGGTCGGTGCAGGCCAATGTCCGCAACATCTTCAACGCCCGCTATTTCCCGACCGCGTCGCTGACCCGCACGACGCCCGGTGAGCCGCGGACGTTCATGATCAGCGTGAACCGGCGGTTCTAGGCGGCAGTTCCGAACCGGCGGCTGGAAGCCTTCGCGCTGCTTATCGTGCGCGTCCAATGGTCGAAGAGGGCGGGCAAATTGAAGGAGGCTTGATCGAGATCGTTGCGGCAATTCGTTCGCACGTTCAGAAGCGGCGATCATGACGAAAATGCGCACCGGTCACTTCGATTCGTTTCAGGGTTGGCTTTATGCGGGCTTGGGCCTGCTGTTGCTTCTTCCTTTCCTTGCAGACCTTATTTTCCCGTTGGGAACGGCCGTCTGGGTCGCTTACCTCCTTCCGGTCGTGCTGGCCTATCTGGCGCGGCGACCCTATATCCCCCTGGCCGTTGCGGCGATCGCGAGCGTGCTGACGGCTATCGGCTTCTTCCTGGCGCCCGCAGGTGTCGATCCGCAGGTCGCCATCGTCAATCGTGCGCTGGGCGGTGGGATAGGCTGGATACTGGCGGTCATCGGCCTGCTGTTCATCCGCAACAAGCTGGCCATCGCGAGGGAAGAATGGATGCAGGGCGGGCAGGTCGGCCTTTCCAAGGCGGTGCGCGGCGAGCAGTCGCTGGCGGACCTTTCCGCAAACGCGCTGACATTCCTGGCGGACTATCTGGATGCCCAGGCCGGCGCCCTCTACATCGCCGATGGCGAAGGCTATCGACGCTACGCCACCTATGCCGTTCCGGCCGATGCCGGCCTGCCGGAACGCTTCGCGGTTGGCGACGGTCTGCTGGGTCAGGCGGTGGCCGATCGCCGCGCCTTCCATCTGAACGCCGTGCCGGACCATGATCTGGTCTATGGCTCGGCGCTTGGCCGGTCCAGACCGCAGAGCCTGGTGATTTCCACGACGCAGGCCGACGGCGCGATCAACGCCGTCATCGAACTCGGCCTGACGCACGGCCTGGGGCAGGGCGCGCTGGCGCTGCTTGACCGCGTGTCGGACCAGCTGGGCGTCGCCATCCGGTCCGGCAAATATCGCGCGCGGCTGCGCGAACTGTTGGAGGAGACGCAGCAGCAGGCCGAGGAGTTGCAGGCGCAGAGCGAGGAACTGCGTGCCAATAATGAGGAACTGGAGCAGCAGAGCCGCCAGTTGCAGGAATCGGCCGCGCGGCTGGAAGCCCAACAGAGCGAGCTGGAACAGAATAATGCCCAGCTGGAGGAACAGACCCGTCAGCTCGAAATTCAGCGCGACGACCTGACGCGCGCGCAGACCTCGCTCAAGCACCAGGCGGGCGAACTGGAGCAGGCCAGCCGCTACAAGTCCGAATTTCTTGCCAATATGAGCCATGAGCTGCGCACGCCGCTCAATTCTCTGCTGATCATGGCGCGGCTGCTGGCGGAAAATCGTGACGGCAACCTCAGCCCCGAACAGGTGCGCCATGCCGAAACGATCGAGACTTCGGGCAATGACCTCCTGAACCTCATCAACGATATTCTCGACATTTCCAAGATAGAGGCGGGCAAGCTGGAGCTTCAGCCGCGCCGCATCCGCATCGGCGCGATGCTGGACAAGCTGAATGCCATATTCGGGCCGTCCGCCACCGCCAAGGGGCTGTTGTTGGCGACGCGGACGCAGGATGGTGCGCCGCTGGAAATGGAGAGCGACCCACAGCGCATCGAACAGGTGCTGAAGAATTTCCTGTCGAACGCGATCAAGTTCACCGAACGCGGCTCGGTATCGCTGGAGGTGGAGCAGCGGACGGACGGGCGTATCGGCTTCACGGTGCGCGATACCGGCGTCGGCATCCCGGCTGACCAGCAGCAACTGATCTTCGAGGCGTTCCGTCAGGCGGACGGGACGATCAGCCGCAAATATGGCGGCACGGGCTTGGGCCTGTCCATCTCGCGCGAACTGGCGCGGCTGCTGGGCGGCGAAGTGCAGGTCGTCAGCACGCCTGGCGAAGGCAGCGCCTTCACCCTGATCCTGCCCGATCGATACGATTCCGCGATCATCACCCCGGCCGCCCCGCTCGCAAGTCCCGCCCCCTTGCGCGCGCCGCCGTCCAATCCCAAGCCCGCACGGGCGCGCGCCGGCCCAGCCGCGCGGGACGATCGCGAGCATCTGTCCGGGGATTCGCGCGTCATCCTGATCGTGGAGGATGATCCGGTCTTCGCGGGCATCCTGCGCGACATCGCGCATGAACTGAAATTCCAGTGCCTGATCGCCGGCACCGCGGATGAAGGCGCGCTGATGGCGCGGCAATATGTCCCCAATGCCGTCATTCTGGACATGAACCTGCCGGACCATACCGGCCTTTCGGTCCTCGATCGGATCAAGCGCGACGTGCGCACCCGCCATATTCCGGTGCATGTCGTGTCGGTGGATGACGACAGCCAGGCGGCGCTGTCGAGCGGCGCGATCGGCTATCTCTTCAAGCCGGTGAAGCGCGAGGCGCTGATCGACATGCTCGAAGGACTGGAAGCCCGCATGGCGCAGCGGGTGCGCCGCGTGCTGGTGGTCGAGGACGATGCGCAGCAGGCCGAGAGCGTCAAGCTGCTGCTCGGATCGCGCGATGTCGAGACGGTCGAGGCGCACAGCGCCGCCCAATGTTTCGAGCTGTTGGGCCGCGAGACGTTCGACTGCATGGTGCTGGACCTGAACCTGCCCGATGCGTCGGGGCTGGACCTGCTCGACCGCCTGTCGGTGGATGAGGCGGTCGGCTTTCCTCCGGTGATCGTCTATACCGGCCGCGATCTTTCCCATGAGGAGGAAATGCGGCTGCGGCGCTATTCCAAGTCGATCATCGTCAAGGGCGCCAAGTCGCCCGAGCGGCTGCTGGATGAAGTGACGCTGTTCCTGCATCAGATCGTGTCCGACCTGCCCGCACCGCAGCAGGCGCTGATCGCCAAGTCGCTGGGGCGCGACGCCGCGCTCGACGGGCGGAACATCCTGGTGGTGGAGGATGATATCCGCAACGTCTATGCGCTCACCTCCGTCTTCGAGCCGCACGGCTCCAATGTCCGCATCGCGCGCAACGGACGGGAGGCGTTGCAGGTGCTGGATGAGGCGGCGCGGGGGCTGGCCGATCCGGTGGATCTGGTGCTGATGGACGTGATGATGCCGGAGATGGACGGGCTGACCGCGACGCGCGAAATCCGCACCAAGCCATGGGGCAAGCAACTGCCGATCATCACCCTGACGGCGAAGGCGATGGCGCGCGACCAGCAGGACTGCCTGGATGCGGGCGCGAACGACTATCTGGCCAAGCCGCTGGACGTCGACAAGCTGCTGAGCCTGGCCCGTGTCTGGATGCCGCGATGAGCGAGGAAATCTTCGCGCCGCACGAGGAACTGGAACTCGACCTGCTGCTGGAGGCGATTTTCCGCCATTATCATTATGATTTTCGCGGCTATTCGCGTGGATCGCTGCATCGCCGCCTCGCCCGCGCGCAGCAGCGCCATGCGTGCGAAAGCCTGTCGCAGCTTCAGCATCTGCTGCTCCGCGATCCGGCGGTCTTTGCCGACCTGATGGGTTTCCTTACCATTCAGGTGAGCGAGATGTTTCGCGATCCCGCCTATTTCCGGGCTTTGCGCGAACAGGTGGTGCCGCATCTGCGCACATGGCCTTCGCTCAAGGTCTGGATCGCCGGCTGCGCCAATGGCGAGGAATTCTACTCGCTCGCCATATTGTTCCGCGAGGAGGGGCTGGAGGCGCGCACCATCTTCTATTGCACCGACATCAGCCCGGCCGCGCTGCAAAAGGCGGAAGCCGGCATCTACGATCTCGATCGCATCGCGCAATTCACCGAAAATCACAGGCTGGCCGGCGGCAAGGCGTCGCTGTCGGACTATTATACCGCCGCCTATGGCGCGGCCGTGTTCGACAAGAGCCTGCGCCGCCGCGCCGTGTTCGCCGAACATAATCTCGCCAGCGACCAGGTCTTTGCCGAAGCGCAGCTGGTATCCAGTCGCAACGTCCTCATCTATTTCGACCGCGCCCTGCAGGACCGGGCGCTGGGCCTGTTCGGCGACAGCCTGGCGCGCGGCGGTTTCCTTGGGCTTGGTTCCAAGGAGACATTGCGCTTTTCCCGCTATTCCGACGGCTTTGACGATTTCAGGGAGCATGAGAAAATTTACCGCCGTAACCGCATGGATCTGAGGATCTTCGACAATGCCGCCTGAACCCGCGAAAATCCTGTGCGTCGACGATGTTGAGGAAAATCTGACCGCGCTGGAAGCCTTGCTCAAGCGCGACGGGGTGGAAATCGTCAAGGCGCGATCGGGGATGCAGGCGCTGGAAATGCTGCTGGTCGAGGATGTCGCGCTTGCCCTGCTCGACGTGCAGATGCCGGGCATGGACGGTTTCGAACTGGCCGAACTGATGCGCGGGACGGAACGGACGCGGCGCGTGCCCATCGTCTTCCTGACGGCCGTGGGCACGGACGAACAGCGCCGCTTTCGCGGCTATGAAAGCGGCGCGATCGACTATCTGTTCAAGCCGGTCGATCCCGACATATTGCGGCACAAGGTCGCGATTTTCGTGGAACTGTTCCACCAGCGGCAGGAACTGGCGCAGGAGCGCGACCGCCATGCCGCCGCGCTGGCCCGGCTTCAGGCGCATGGCGACAATAGCCCGCTGGCGATCGTGGAGTTTGACGCGGGGCAGCATATCATCGCCTGGTCCGCCGGGGCCGAGCGGCTGTTCGGCTGGCGCGCGTCCGAGGTCGCCGGGTTTCGCGCGCAGGACCTTGATTGGCTCGATCCGGAGGACGTCGCCGGCTTCGCCGAACTGATTGGTGACATGATCGCAGCCCGGCGACTGCGCGACATGCAGCCGCTGCGTATGCGCACAGCCGAAGGCGTGACGCTGGAATGCGAATGCTATTGTTCCGCGCTGTTCGACGGTCGGGGCAGGCTGGTATCGGTCAATCTCCAGATCCTGGACGTGACCGATCGGAAACGCGCGGAAGAAACGCAGCGCCTGCTGATCGGCGAACTCAATCATCGGGTGAAGAATACGTTGGCGTCGGTCCAGGCGATTGCGGTGCAGACGCTGCGCCATTCGTCCGGCCCGTCGGATTTCGCGCCGACCTTCACCGGGCGTATCCATGCGCTGGCCCGGGCGCATTCGCTGCTCAGCAGTTCGACATGGCAGGGCGCGCGACTGCGCGATCTGGTCGACGGCCAGATCGACATCGGCACGGTCGATCTCAGCCAGCTGCATATCGATGGCCCGGAACTGGAACTGGCGCCGGAACTGGCGCTGCACCTGGCGCTGATCCTGCACGAACTGGTCACCAACGCCCATAAATATGGCGCGCTGTCGGTGGCCGAAGGACGGGTCGACCTGCACTGGGGCATCGACGCGGATCGGCTTGTCATCTCCTGGCGTGAAAGCGGTGGCCCGGCCGTGGCCGAACCGAAGCGCAAGGGGTTCGGCACCGCGCTCATCGAACGCAGCCTGAGGGCGGAGGGCGGGAGCGCCACGGCATCCTATGCGCCCGACGGCCTCTGCTGGACGCTCAGCCTCCCAGACGGGCCGCGTATCAACCTGGTGAGCATTGCCGCTCCCCGGATCGATGCGACGGTATCGGACGGCCCGGCCCAAGCCGGCAATCTTGACGGCAAGACCTTCCTGATCGTCGAGGACGAGCCTTTGGTCGCCATGGAAATCGCCCAGTTGCTGGAAGATCATGGCGCCGCCGTTCGCGCGGTCGCGGCTACGGAAACCGAGGCGCTGGAACTGATCGCGGGCAAATGTTTCGACGCCGCGCTGGTCGACGGGAATCTCCAGGGGCGGTCGGTGAACCGGATTGCGGCCGCACTGGCCAAAAGCCGCATCCCCTTTGCATTCGTGACGGGATATGGCCGCGAGAATTTGCCGGTCGGCTTCGAGGATCGACCGCTTGTCGGCAAGCCGTTCGACAGCGCGAGCCTGATCGACTGCGCGGCGCATTTGATGATATCCCAGAAGGACAGGCTCCGGACCGTCCAGCCGTTGAACCCCGGAGTTTGATAATAGGGGTGCGCGCCGGCAAGCCCGTCCAGGGATCCGCCGACGACGATGGGCTGGCCGGCATGGGCGGGACGTCAAGCCGATATCGGCTGATCCATCCTATTTGCGCGGCGCCAGTCCGTTCGTGACGATGTCCACCATCGATGCGGCGATATCCTCGACGGACGCCGGACCGGCGGGATGGTGCCAGCGCGCCGGCCAGTTGAGCGCACCCGCAAGGGTGAAGGCGGCCAGCTTCACATCGACCGGCGCGATCGATCCGTCGGCAATCCCGCCCTCTATCAGGCCGCGGAGCGCCATGTCGATCTCCCGCTTGCGCGCGCGAAACAGCGCGGCGCCTTCGTGCGAAAGAAATTCATCGCCCGTGCGCACCACGCAGCGGCCGAAATCCTCCATATTGATCTGCGCATAATGGCGCAGGAAACGGCGGAGACGGTCAAGGCCGGTTCCCGGCTCGTCCTTTGCCGCCTCGGCGGCAAGGCGCAGCGGTTCCAGCCCGCGCGTCACGCATTCGATCAGCACTTGCTCCTTGTTGCCCAGATAATGATAGATGGTCGGCTTGCTGATTCCCAGCGACGCGGCGACGTCATCCAGCGACGTGGCATGGAAACCCCGCGCATTGAACATGCGGACCGCCGCGCGCAGCACGGCTTCGCGTTTCTCCTCGCGCTCCCGGACCTTTTCCTCACGCGTCCTGAAGGGGGAGGGCGTCGCGGCAAGTGGACTTGTGGGCAATGAAAACTCCTCCGCCTGACCATTGACAAAAAACGCCGTAATAAGCAATCTACTCGTCAGTAAATTATAAACGAGTGGGTTTATGCTGACCGATATCCAGCTTTCCATCCGGGAAATGGTGAGGAATTTCGCGCAGGAGATGATTCGTCCCCACAGCGCCCGATTCGAGGCGGAAGGGGGCTATCCGTCCGCCCTGTTCGAGGAGATGGGCGCGCTTGGCCTATGGGGCATGACCGCACCGGAAGCCTATGGCGGCGCGGAAGCGGACGCCGTATCCTATGCATTGGCCCTGATGGAGCTGGCGGCGGCGGACGGCGCATTGTCGACCATCGTTTCGATCCAGAACAGCATCATGGTCGGCGGCCTGCTCAAGGACGGCAATGACGCGCAGAAACAGCGTTTCCTGCCCGACCTGATCGCCGGCCGCACCATTGGCGCCTTCGCGCTGACGGAGGCCGATGCGGGGTCGGACGCCGCCGCGATCCGCACCAGGGCGGTGAAGGTCGACGGCGGCTGGCGTCTGAATGGAGCCAAGCAGTTCATCACCTCCGGGAAGATCGGCCGTCTTGTCATGGCGATCGCCGTCACCGATCCCGAAGCCGGGAAAAAGGGTCTGTCGGCTTTTCTCGTTCCCACCGACAGGCCCGGCTATATCGTCGACAAGGTCGAGCACAAGATGGGGCAGGGCGCGTCGGATACCTGCGCGCTGCGCTTCGAGGATATGTTCGTGGAGGACGAACTGCTGCTGGGCGATCCGGGGCAGGGCTACCGCATCGCGCTGGCGAATCTGGAGACGGGGCGGATCGGCATCGCCGCACAATGCGTTGGCATGGCGCAGGCCGCGCTGGAAATCGCGATCGGCTATGCGAAGGACCGCCGCTCCATGGGCAAGGCCATCATCGAGCATCAGGCCGTGGGTTTCCGCCTTGCCGATCTCGCCACCCGGCTGGAGGCGGCGCGGCAACTGGTGCTGTCCGCCGCCGCGTTGCGCGATGCGGGCCAGCCCGCGCTGACCCAGGCGTCCATGGCCAAGCTGTTCGCGTCGGAAACGGCCGAGGCGGTGGTGTCGGGCGCGATGCAGACGCTGGGCGGCTATGGCTATCTGGAGGAATATGGCGTCGCCAAAATCTATCGCGATGTGCGGGTCTGCCAGATTTACGAGGGAACATCCGACATCCAGCGCATGGTCATCGCGCGCAGTCTTTAACAGTGATTTGGCTCCGAAAGGAATTCACGATGCACAATGATCCGGTCGTCATTGCGGGCTATGCCCGGACCCCCATGGGCGGCTTTCAGGGCGCGCTTTCGCCGCTCAAGGCCACCGATCTCGGCGCGGCGGCGGTGAAGGCCGCGGTCGAGCGGGCCGGGATTTCCGCCGATACCGTGGACCGCATCTATATGGGCTGCGTGCTGCCCGCGGGCCTTGGGCAGGCGCCCGCGCGTCAGGCGGCGCTGGGGGCGGGCCTTGGCCTCAACACCCAAGCGACCACGGTCAACAAGATGTGCGGTTCGGGGATGCAGGCCGCCATCATGGCGCATGAGGCGCTCGCCGCCGGTTCCGCCGACATCATCGTCGCGGGCGGCATGGAGAGCATGACCAACGCCCCCTATGCCCTGCCCAAGCATCGTTCGGGCGCGCGCATCGGCCATGACCGTATCATCGACACGATGATGATGGACGGGCTGGAGGACGCTTATGAGCCGGGCAAGGCCATGGGTGTCTTCGCCGAGGAAGCGGTGCGAGACTATCAGTTCAGCCGCGCCGATCAGGATGATTATGCGCTCCGTTCGCTCGCGCGCGCGAATGAAGCGATCGCCAGCGGCGCCTTCGCCCGTGAAATCACGCCCGTCACCGTTTCGGGCCGGGGCGGCGATATCGTCGTCGACACCGACGAACAGCCCGGCAAGGCGCGCCCCGACAAGATCCCGTCGCTCAAGCCCGCCTTCGCCAAGGACGGCACCATCACCGCCGCCAACGCCTCTTCCATTTCGGACGGAGCCGCCGCCCTCGTCATGACGCGGCAGAGCGTTGCGGAGAAACTGGGCTTGCCGATCGTGGCGAAGGTCGTCGCCACCGCCGCCCATGCCCATGAACCGGCAAAATTCACGACCGCGCCGGTGCCTGCCATGCGCAAATTGCTGGAAAGGGCAGGCTGGTCGGTCGACGATGTCGATCTGTTCGAAGTGAATGAAGCTTTCGCCGTCGTCGCCATGATCGCCGCCAGGGAATTGGACATCCCGGCGGACAAGCTGAACGTCAATGGTGGGGCGACGGCGTTGGGGCACCCGATCGGCGCGTCGGGCGCCCGCATCCTGGCGACGCTGATCGGCGCGCTGGAAAATCGCGGCCTCAAGCGCGGCGTCGCCAGCCTCTGCATCGGCGGCGGCGAAGCCACCGCCATGGCGGTGGAACTGGTCTGAGGAAAGGGAGCGACATGGAGATTCAGGGAAAGGCCGCCATCGTGACCGGCGGCGCGTCGGGGCTGGGCAAGGCGACGGCGCAGATGCTGGCGGCGAACGGCGCGAAGGTCGCTATCTTTGATCTCAATGAGGAAGCGGGCAAGGCGGCGGCGGCCGAGATTGGCGGGGTCTATATCGCCGTCAACGTGGCGGACGACGCCAGCGTCGCGGCCGGCCTCGATGCCGCCGCGCAGGCCCATGGCGTCGCGCGCATCCTCGTGAACTGCGCGGGCATCGCCCCTGCGGTGAAGACGGTGGGCAAGGAGAATGTCCCGCACCCGCTCGACACATTCACCCGGACGATCCAGGTCAATCTGATCGGCACCTTCAACGTCATTGCCAAATTCGCGGCCCGCGCGGCGGCGGCGGAAGAAATGGACGGCGAACGCGGCGTCATCGTCAACACCGCTTCGGTCGCGGCCTTTGACGGCCAGATCGGCCAGGCGGCCTATAGCGCGTCCAAGGGCGGCGTGGTCGGCATGACCCTGCCGGTCGCGCGGGACCTGGCCCAGCACAGGATTCGGGTCATGACGATCGCGCCGGGCATCTTCCTCACGCCTATGGTGGAAGCCTTTCCGCAGGCGGTGCAGGACGCGCTCGGTGCGCAGGTTCCGCATCCCAGCCGCCTCGGCAAGCCCGCCGAATATGCGCAACTGGTGGAGTCCGTCATCCGCAATCCGATGCTGAACGGAGAAGTCATCCGCCTCGACGGCGCGATCCGCATGGCGCCGCGGTAAGCGCGACGCCGATCGCCCTTTCCTGCCGCGCGACGACGGCGGTGACGGTCAGGTTGGCGCTGGCGCTGGCGACGGTGCGGGTCATGTCGAGCAGTCGGTCGAAGGGCAGGATGAAGCCCACCACCAGCGCGGTCTGTTCGGGTGAGATGCCGACGGCCGAGAGCACGGCCGCCAGCATGAAGAGCGAGGCGGACGGGATCGGCGCGGTGCCGAAGGCGGCGAGCGATCCTGTCAGCAGCATGATCGCCAGCATTGCCGGATCAGGATGCACGCCCAGCGCCTGAAGGCTGAAGATGCTGAGCAGGCCGACATACATGGCGGTCCCGTCCTTGCCGATGCTGGCGCCGATCGGCAACACGGTGGAGGCGACGGCGGGTTCGATGCGCAGTTCCTCCAGCGCGACGCGCAGCGCGACCGGCAGGGTGGCGGCCGAGGAGGCGGTGGAGAAGGCGACCAGCAGCGGGTCGATCGCCGCACGGAAGAAACGGCGGACCGAAAGGCGCGCGACCAGTCTGATGAGCGGCAGATGGACCAGCAGTATCTGCGCGATCACGCCCAGCAGGACACAGAGCGCCAGCCAGCCGATATTGGCGAAGACCGCGACGCCATTGTCCGCGACGGCCTTGGCGATCAGGGCGAGCACGCCGAAGGGCGTGATTTCCATGACGATGCGGACGAGGTGAAACAGCACGCGGCTCGCCGATTGCAGCATGTCCGCCATCGGCCGCCCTTCCTCCCCGGCCAGGATGACGCCGAATCCGAACAGCATGGCGAAGAAGATGATCGCCAGCATGTCGCCTTCGGCCAGCGACTGGACGATGTTGACGGGGACGATGCCGATCAGCTGGTCGTGCAGCGACTTGGCCTCGCCCAGCGCATGGGGCGCCGCCTTGCCCAGCGCCGCCCCGGCGCCGGGGCCGACCAGCAGCCCGAGCGCCATGCCGACCGATACAGCGCAGGCGGTGGTGAAGGCGAAGAGAAGGATCGTGCGTCCGCCGACCGATCCCAGCCGTCGCGGATCGGCGAGCGCGGTCACGCCCGAAGCGATCGAGACGAAGACGATCGGGACGACCAGCATACGGATGAGCCGGACGAAGACTTCGCCGATGAAGGCGATCCAGGGCGCGGCGGCGGGCCAGAAAAGCCCGAGCGCAACGCCGACGATCAGCCCGGCCAGCACGCGCTGCCAGAGCGGGATGGCGAACCAGCGACGGGCGAGCGCTGCCATGGGCGCCTTACAGCCCGCCCCAGAAGCCAGGCTGCGGGGGCAGCAGATGGCCGCGATCCCCGGTGACCCCGCCGTCGCGGTCGGCCGACAGCCAGAGCGGCCCGTCGAGATCGACGAAGGCGCTGCCCGCCGCGATCGCCCAGGCCGGCGCGATCGAGAGCGAGGAGCAGATCATGCAGCCGGTCATGACGCCAAGGCCGCGGGCGCGCGCCGCTTCGGCCAGGTCCAGCGCTGCGGTGAGGCCGCCGGCCTTGTCCAGCTTGATGTTCACCACGCCATAGCCGTCGGGCAGGCTTTCGAGGTCGGCGGCGACATGGACGGATTCGTCGGCTGCGATCGGGATGGCGGACTGGAAACCGCTCAGTTCGCCATCCTCATGCGCAGGCAAGGGCTGTTCCAGCAGGTCGATGCGCAATTCCCGCATCAGCGCCTGAAGGCCGCCGACCTCCGCGATCGTCCAGCTTTCATTGGGATCGACGATCATGCGCGGCTTTGGCGCGGCGGCGCGGACGGCGCGCAACTGGGCGGTGGGATCGTTGCGGTCGACCTTCACCTTGATGAGCGGCACATCGGCCAGCGCGGCGGCGGCCAGCCCCATCGCGCCGGGCGCATCGAGGCCGACGGTCATGGCTGTCGCGATCGGGCGCAGCGGCTTTTCAAGGCCGAGCGCGGTCGCGATGTCGCTGCCCGCCCGCTTCAGTTCCAAATCCCAGAGCGCGCAGTCGACCGCATTGCGCGCCGCGCCTGCGGGCAGGATGTCGAGCAGGTCGCGGCGGCCGACGCCCCTTTCCAGAGCCTCCCGCACCGCCTCGATCTCGGCAATGCTCGTGTCGACGCTTTCGCCATAGCGCGGATAGGGGACGCATTCGCCCCGCCCGGCGATGTCGCCCTCAGCGATGGTGACGGTGACGACCTCCGCGGCGGTCTTGACGCCGCGCGAGATGCGGAACGGCGTGGCGAGAGGGAAAGTCTCCCCCAGAAGGGTCAGCGTGCGGCGCATGGGATTCAGGCATTCTCCGTGACGGGGGCGGCTGTCGCGGCGTCGCTTTCCAGCAGCCGGTCGAGGATCGCCTCCACACCCATGCGATAGGGATCGGAACAGGGCAAGCCGAACTCTTGCGCCGTGCGGGCGCACAGGGCGATCGCGTCGGCCTCTTCCATTGCGGAGGTGTTGAGCGCGATGCCGACGACGCGAACTCCCGCATTGGTGAGGCGCGCGGCGCGCAGATTCGCCTCCAGACATTCGGCGAGGCCGGGCGGCGTGTAATGGGGCAGGCCGCGCATGGTCCGGCGCATCGGATCATGGCAGAGGACGAGCGCGTCGGGCTGGGCGCCGTGCAGCAGGCCGGTCGACACGCCGGCGAAGGAGGGGTGGAAGAGCGAACCCTGCCCCTCGATCAGGTCCCAGCCACCGTCATGGCGATCGGGCGAAATCTGCTCGATCGCGCCGGAGATGAAGTCCGCCACCACCGCGTCGAGCGGCACGCCGTCACCCGCGATCAATATGCCGGTCTGGCCGGTGGCGCGGAAATCGGCGGGGACCCCTCGCGCCGCAAGCGCGCGGGCGAGGCAGAGCGTGGTATACATCTTGCCCACCGAACAGTCGGTGCCGACGGTGAGCAGACGCTTGCCCGCACGCTTCCTGCCGTTGCCGACCGGAATGTCGGGGCGGGGATCGCGCACATCATGCAGGGTGCGGCCAAGGCGCGCGGCGGCTTCCACCAGACGGGGTTCGTCCTTCAGCCGCTGGTGCAGGCCCGATGCGATGTCGAGGCCGGCTTCCATAGCGGCCAGCGCATCGCGCACCAGATCCCCGCCCAGCCTGCCCCCGGCATTGGCGATACCCAGCACCAAAGTCCGCGCGCCCGCCGCATGGGCCGCGGCGAAGTCCATGCGGGGCAGGCCCAGCGTCAGCCCGCAATCGTCATGACGATACTCGCCCACGCAAATGTCGGGACGAAACACCGCCAGGCCGCGAGACGTCTTGATGCCGATCTCGTCATTGCTGTGGCCAAGATAGAGGAGATAGGGCGTGGCAATCATCATGTCCGAACCTGTGTGCTGAAGAGAGGTCCGCTTTATCGCCCCGCCCCGGCCAACCCCAATAGCAAGGCCCACATAGGCTATAGCCTGACGCTATAGGCTCTCAATCACCTCCGACAGCAGGGCCAGAAATTCGGATGCGGTGTTGGATGGCGGCCGGTTCTGCAGATAGACGGCGTTGATGTCGAAGGTGATGGCCGGCTGAAGCGGGCGGCTGGACAGGCCCGGCGTCGTGGAGGCGTGGGCGGTGAAATTGTCGACGATCGCCATGCCCACGCCTGCACGGACAAGTGCGGCGGCGATATAATAGGTGCGGGCCGAAACCACCTCGTCCAGTTCGACGTCGAGGCGGTTGAGTTCGCTGGAGAGGACACGGCCGATCGGGCCGCTCTGGACCGGGCTGATGAACTTGTGATCGCGCAGTTGCTCCAGATGAAGACGGCCGGGCGCGTCGGGCATATCCTCCTCGCGGTAGAGGACGACCAGTTCGCCCTCTCCGATCACCTGATGGGCGACGGGGGCAGACAGCGGCACTTCGAAGCTGATCGCGATGTCGGTTTCGCGTTCGTAAAGTTTGCGCACCATTTCATCATGATGCAGCGTCTGGAGGTCGAACATGATGTCCTCATGCCCGCGCAGGAAGCGCGCGACGGCATCGGGGATTGCGCCAAGGCCCAGCGAGGGGAGGGCGGAGACGCGCAGCAGCGCGCCGCGCCCATGGCGCATATTCTGCGCCGCCTGGCGCAGGGAACGGACCCGGTCCTGAATGTCGGAGACTTCGGCGAAAAGAGTGCGGGCATCCTGTGTCGGGATCAGCCGGCCCTTGGCGCGCTCGAACAGGGGCAGGCCGATCGATCGTTCGGCATGGCGCAGCACCTTGGTCACGGCGGGTTGCGACACGTTGAGCGCGCGCGCGGCGGCGCTGACCGTGCCGTGCAGATAGACGGCGTGGAAAATCTCGATCTGGCGCAGGTTCATAGGCGTTATCCCCTCTGGCTGCGGCCCGTCCTTGCATCCAACGACAGTGGCGCGTCGATCCGCTATGACATCCGGTTATAGGCGGCGCAACAGGGCGCTCTGGCGGCCACGACTTAACGGCGTCATGTTGCCGATAAGGCTCAGCTTCCAAGGACTTCACCATGCCGTCTTCCTCCCTTTCGCCTCGCCTTCGGTCCCTGTTGCTGGCGGGCGGCCTTGCCGCCGCGGCCGCGGCCGGGAACGCGGCGCCGCCGGAGAAGGTGGACGTCCTCATCAGGGGCGGCACCATCTATGATGGCGGCACGGGCAAGCCCTATGTCGGCGACGTCGCGCTGAAAGGCGACCGGATCGTCCATGTCGGCCGTGCATCGCGCCTGACGGCCACGCAGGTGATCGACGCCAAAGGCATGATCGTCGCACCCGGCTTCATCGACGCGCATACCCATGCCGACAGCTTCATCCGTTCGCCGGACCGGGCGATGCGGGTCAATGCCGCATGGTTGGATCAGGGCGTCAGCACCGTGGTCATCGGCGTAGACGGCTATGGCACGCCCGATGTCGCCGCGGATGCGGCGAAGCTGCAAGCGTCGGGGATCGGCACCAATATCGTGCCCTTCATTGGTTTTGGCGCGGTGCGCGAGCGGGTGCTGGGCAAGGATGCGCGCGCGCCCAAAGCGCAGGAACTGGGCGCGATGCGCGCGCTGGTGGCCAAGGGCATGTGCGAGGGCGCGACGGGCTTTTCTGCCGGGCTGTTCTATCCGCCGCAAAGCTTCGCCAAGACCGATGAGGTGATCGCGGTCGCCCGCGAGGCGGCGATGCGGGGCGGCCTCTACGATACGCATCAGCGGGACGAATCCAGCTATAATATCGGCCTGCTGGGGTCGGTGAAGGAAGCGATCACCATCGGCCGGGAGGCAGGGATGCCGGTTCATTTCGCGCATCTGAAGGCGCTGGGCGTCGATGTGCAGGGGCAGGCGCCCGCTGTCATCGCGGAGATCGAGGCAGCCCGCAAGGCGGGGCAGGATGTGACCGCAGACCAATATCCCTGGCTGGCGTCGGGATCGAGTCTGGATGCGTCACTGCTGCCCGGCTGGGCGGTGGATGGCGGCGGCGAGGCGCTGGTCAAGCGGCTGGACGACCCGGCGCTGCTGGCGAAGATTCGCGACGAGATGCAGAACAATATGCGTCGGCGCGGCGGGGCCAAGGCGCTGTTGCTGATCGCGCAGGATTTCCCCTGGACCGGCAAGACGCTGGAGCAGGTGGCGGCCGAATGGAAGCTCGATCCGCGCGATGCGGCTTTGCGCATCATCCGCCAGAGCATCGAGACGAAGGAACCGGGCAGGAAAGGCAAGGGCGCGGCGGTCGCCTCCTTCAACATGGCGCAGGCCGATGTCGACCTGCTGATGCAGCAGCCCTGGGTCGTGACCTCGTCGGACGGGTCGGACGGCCATCCGCGCATGTTCGCGACCTTTCCCGAAAAATATGTCCAATATGTCCGGGACCGGAAGGTCATCAGCCTCCAGACCTTCGTCCGCCAGTCGACAGGGCTGACGGCGGACATCTACAAGCTGGATCATCGCGGCTATCTGAAGCCGGGCTATTATGCCGATGTGGTGGTGATCGATCCCGCCAAATATGCGCCGCGCGCCGACTATGTGCATCCGCGCGAATTGAGCGTGGGCGTGGCCAGGCTGTTCGTGAATGGCGAACTGGCGGTCAGCGACGGCCGGACGACCGGAGCGACGGCCGGCCGCGCGCTGCTGCGGCCCAAGCCTGCCAATTGCCCATCGGCCCCAGAGTGATTGCGAGCCGGATGGAACCCGGTCCGGCGTAGCCGATCATGTGGCGAGCCGAAGCTAGGTCGTGAACTCATAAAGTCGATGCGGGCTGTTGGCAGGGCGCAGCATCGGGTTTAGCATCACCCAATGCTGGCAGTGGTCGTCCCCGTTTTATTTCTTGCCGCTGGCGGCACGACCAACGACCAGCAGTTTGGAGCGTGGCGGGCCACGGAGGGTTGCGCCCATGACGCCGACAACTTCGGCTGTACGAGAACCCTCAGCCAGTCGAACCCGAACTTGGATGTTATCCTGATCTTCCGGGACAGTTTCGCCATCCGGGCAACGGTTAGAAGCTGCGATCAGGAGGCAACCCGGGTCAGCTTCATGCCTGATCCGAAGGAGTGGAAGCGGCTAACCCTCGCGGGACGGATAGATCAGACGAAGCGGTTATTGACGCAATGGGCCGAGGCGTCGGTCATCGGATGTGGCCATCCTGCGGCGTTGTCGTTCGACGGCTTTGAGAACGGGTTCTCCCGCCTGGATGCTGCCGCATCGGCTGATGTCGCGGTGCCCTCAAAATAGCTTCACTCTCGCTTCGACATCTGATTCAGCATCGGCATGAGCCGTTATGACCTGACCGACTTCGAGTGGTGCGTGATCGAGCCGCTGTTGCCCAACAAGCCGCGAGGTGTGCCGCGCGTCGATGATCGTCGTGAGCTGAACGGTATCTTTTGGGTGCTGCGATCCGGTGCACCGTGGCGCGACCTGCCAGAGCACTATGGCCCTCGCACCACCTGCTACAACCGCTTCGTGCGATGGCGGAAGGCCGGGGTGTGGGACCGGATGATGGATGCCATCGCCGCCGCCCACGACGGCGACATCCAGATGATCGACAGTACATCCATTCGCGCCCATCAACAGGCCGCGACGGCAAAAAGGGGGATCGAGATCATTGTCTCGGTCGCTCCCGAGGCGGCTTCACGACCAAAATCCACGCGGTCGTCGATGCGCAGGGGCTCCCGATCCGGCTCGGCCTGACCGCTGGGCAAGCCCATGACGGGCAGATCGCCGCCACGCTGCTCGATCATCTCGGACCGCGAACCATTGTGCTGGCTGACAAGGCCTATGATGCTGACCGCATTCGTGGTCTGATCGAGGAGCAGGGAGCCACGCCGAACATCCCGGCCAAATCCAATCGAAAATGGAAGCCTTGCTTCAGCAGGCGGCTATACCGCGAACGCAACTTGATCGAACGCTTCTTCTCCAAGCTGACGCACTTCCGTCGCGTCGCCACTCGCTACGACAAGCTCGCAGCCAACTTCCTCGCCATGGTCCAACTCGCCTCAATGCGGCTGTGGCTGCGTGCTTATGAGTCTACGACCTAGTGGATTGATTTTGACATTTGCGCGCCACTTTGCCGATAGGGATGCAAATGTCAGAAGCGGACCACTTGAGTGTGATGACTTCACTTCGATCCGCCCGTCATTGCGAGCGAAGCGAAGCAATCCATGGGAGTGCCATTGGATTGGTTGGGCTTCCCCGCCTTCGGCTCGCTTCGCTCGCGACGACGATTCAGAAAAATCTCTTCCGACCGCTGAGACATTGCCTGACAAATAATTGAAAATAAACAATTTTTATATTAATCACTCATTCATTAGTTAGCAAACTAACCATGAATAATGGCTTGCAATTGTCTATTTCGCTGTCGCCCTTGACCGGACGGATGCGGCCGATAGGGGCGGCGAACCATTTGGTCCGCCGCCCCTTCCTGCCTGATGCTCCCGCTCAGTTGGTCTTGAACCGCACCCCCACGCGGAAGGCCCGGCCCAGCAGATCACTGAAGGTCGAGTTGGCCGACAGGCCGGTTTCGGGCAGCAGGATCGGATCCTTGTCGAACAAATTGGTGATGTTGAAGAAGAGTTGACCGTCGGACCCGCCGACCTTGATCTTCGCGGTGAAGTTGAGGTCGGTGTAGAAGGTGCCGTTGATATGGTTGCTGTCGATCGTCGGATTGGCCGCCGTGCTGGCCGGGCAGTTCGACGAGCAGACGATGTAGCTGTTATTGTAGGTGCCCGAACTGACGCCGCGGCCGACCGCCGTGATCGAGTAGCTCGGCGTGTCGAAGGTGGCTGACAGACGGAAAATCCAGTCGGGCGTGCCGCTCAGCTGACCGCTATTTTGACCGACCGAATCGATCGGCGCCGACACGCCATTGTCGACCAGATTTTCCAGATAGTTGGTCGCGGTGCCGCGCAGCGTCAGGCTGCTGGAACTGCTGTTGAAAATCCGGTCGAGCGGGACGCGGTAGCTGGCTTCATAGTCGATGCCGCGCACCTTGATCTTGGCGAAGTTGAACGGGCTGGCCGAGACGAAATAGTCACGGTCGCCCAGCGGATCGACGACAATGGCGTCGCAGAAGGATTGCAGCCCTTCGGTGCAGCGCTGGGCGATATCATCGGCGAAGAACTGGTTAATCGCATCCTTCACCTTGGTGCGGAACCAGTCGACCGAGAAGGAGAAACCCGGCAGGAAACGGGGTTGCAGCACCGCGCCCAGGGTCAGCGTGTCGGCCTTTTCAGGCTTCAGCGCCAGGTTGCCGGTGGTGAGTTCGCGGAAAGTCCTGCCCGCAAACTGGCCATAGGCGGAAGCGGTGCTGAAAGTATTGGTGCGCGACGTGCCCGACTGGAACAGTTCGTTGAGGTTGGGCGCGCGAATGTCGCGCGAGCGGGTGCCGCGCAGGCGGATATCCTCGATCGGCTGCCAGGTCAGGCCCGCCTTCCAGGTTTCGACCGTGCCCGACGTCGAATAGTCGGTCACGCGCGCCGCGCCGTTGAACTCCGCGCCCAGGCCCAGCGGAATGACGGTTTCCAGATAGGCTTCCTTGACATTATAGCTGCCGAAGGTGGGGCGGAAATTGCCGACAGACCAGCCGGCCTGATATTCGGCGGGGACATAGCCCGACACTTCCTCCTTGCGATATTCGCCGCCGACCGCGACGCTGACATCGCCGGCCCAGGTGGCGAAGGGCGTGGCGGAGAGGTTGAAACCCGCGACCGTCTGTTTGAACTTCTGGTCGCGATAGGGATCGCCCATCACCCAGTCGACCGCCGCCGGATTGGCGACGCCGACGCCCAGGCGGTTGAGTGGGATACAGCCGTTGGTTGGAGCGGTCAGGGTCGAACGGCAGACGATCGATCCGTCGGGCGCGAAGACCGCATCGGTAGCGAGCGCCATGCGCGACGTGTTCATGATGTCGCGCAACAGTTCATGCGTGTCGGTCTGGCCATATTGGGCATAGGCGTCCCACACCGCCTTGTTGCCGAACATCTGGAATTCGCCGCCCGCGCCGATGGTATAGCGCTGCACCTTCCGCGTGCTGTTATTCTTGCGATAGGGCAGATCGGCGGCCGAGGTGCCGAGCGTGACGTTCGTGACGCCGGCCAGCGCCGCGCTGCCAAGCGCCTGCTGCAAATAGGCATTGTCGCCGGTCAGGGTGAAGGTCGCCGCCTGCGGACCGGCATTGAACAGCGTCTTGTTCCAATTATAGGACGCTTCGCCAAAGACCTCGATCCAGTCGGCCAGTTCATAGCTCAAGCGGCCAAACACGCCGCGACGGTCGTCGGTGGCGTCGAGACCGATGCGCCGCGACGTGTCATTGATCTGCCAGTCGCCGCCGACGGTCTGCGACGAGTCGGTCAGCGACCCGAACTGATATTGTCTGGCTATGCCGCCCCGGTCGAAATAGGTGCCGCGCAGCGCCGTCGCGCCGCCGGTCTGCGAGCGGATGATGCTGCCCGGCGTCGCATTCCAGGTGCCCGCGCCCCGCACGACCAGATTTTGCGGCTGACCGTTGGTGGGAGTGTAATTGGGGTTGATGAGGGTGCGATAGCCTAATTGGTTCCAGTCGCGGTCGACCTCGAAAATGCCGTCGCGATGGGCATATTCGCCCGCGATCAGGATATGACCGCGTCCGCCGGCGAAGCTTTTGCCGATGGCGCCCGAAAAGCTGTAGTTGAAACCGTCGCCCTTGTCGGTGATGCCGGCGTCCGCGTCGATCTTGAACCCTTCATATTTCTTGTCGAGCACATAGTTGACGACGCCCGCGACGGCATCGGAGCCATAGGCGGCCGATGCGCCGCCGGTCACGATCTCCACACTCTTCACCAGCGATTGCGGAAAGGTGTTGATGTCGACCAGACCGGTGATGGTCGAGCCGACCGACCGGCGGCCATCGAGCAGCACCAGCGTGCGCACTTCGCCCAGGTTGCGCAGGTTCATCGTGTTGATGCCCGCAAGCCCCGAGCTGATCGCCAGCCGCGAATTGGCAGGGCGAGTGCTGCCCGCCAGCGCCGGGATCTGGTTGACGAAGTCGGCGATATTGTTGGTCGGCGACTGGTTCTGAATATCCTCCTGCGTCATGACAGTCAGGGGCGTGGGTGATTGGAAGCCATCGCGCACGATGCGGGTGCCGGTGACGACGATCTGGTCGACGGGGGCCGCATCGGCGCTCTGTTGCGGCGCGGCCTCATCCTGTGCCAGTGCGGGAGCGGCTTGGACCAGGGCCAGAGCGGTCATCGCCAGACCAAGGCCGCGCTGACGGCCGAGCGACCGACGGAATCGTCTGAAATCACGCATGAACAAACCCCCTTTGTCAGAGGATGGGGCTGCGCGCGGCTATTGCGTGCGCGGCGTCAGAGCGCCGATCTGGCCCGACCCTTCCCTTCACTACATGACCGCGCGGGGCAGGCATGATGCCCTTTTTCCATTCCCCACCGTCACCAGGATACCGACCCTCCTGACGAGCGGGAAAAGTCGGTTCCATGACGGGGAGGTTACAGGGCGGTCACGGCTGGTCAATAGATTTGGTATTACTTTGATCGTATAAAGGTATAGCCTGAAGGAATGGCGGGTCGAAATGCGCCGATCGTCGCCGTGACAGATAGCTTGCAGTTATGGGCTGCGATCGGCTTACTATATGCCGTGCCCATGATCCTGCGATAATCGTCCTATTTCAATCCTATAGTCGGGGAGGCTGTGTTGATCCAGCGTCGTGCGTTCCTTCTGGCCTCAGTGGCCGCGCTGGCCCTGCCGGGTGAGTTGATGGCGAAGCCGCTGGTCAGGGGCAGCAAGACGTCGCGGCTTCGCCTGGCTGGGGCGAAAGCGCCGATCGAAATTGTCGAGGATGAACTGGGCGTGCCGCATGTGCGGGCGCGGTCGCCGCACGACGCCTATTTCGGGCAGGGCTATCTGGTGGCGCGCGATCGGCTGTTCCAGATCGACATGGACTATCGCCGCGACATGGGGCGAATGGCCGAAGCCTTCGGCCCGCGTTTCGTGGCGGCAGACAAGGCGGCGCGGCTGTTCCTCTATCGCGGCGATATCGACGCGGAACTGGCGGCGCTGCCGACGGGCGTGCTCGAATGCGCGAAGGGCTATGTCGCGGGCGTCAATGCGCGGATCGCCGAGTTGGAGGCCGATCCGGCCCAAATGCCGCTGGAATATGGGATATTGGACCTGAAGCCGCTGCGGTGGGACGTGCGCGACCTGGTGCGCAACCGGGGCATCGGCATGGGCGACGCTGATGACGAGATTCGCCGGGCGCAGTTGCAGGCACGCGGGCTGCTGGAGGTGGACCAGTTGATGGCGCCGCTCCGCCCGGCCTGGTCCTTCACCGTGCCCGAAGGGCTGGACTGCGCGGCGGTGAGCGATGCGGATCTGGGGATATTGGACCCGTCGGCGCGGCCGGTACCGTTCGATGCGATACAGGAGGCGGCGCTCGATCGGGTCGAGCGCCGCGCCGATCGCTTTGCGCAGGGGAGTAACGCCTGGACGATCGCAGCCTCGCGCAGCGCGACCGGCCGGCCGATCCTGGCGAACGATCCGCATCTGGGCATCGGCGGCAACAGCCCGCGCCACATGGTCCACCTGACTGCGCCGGGTCTGGACGTGATCGGCGCGGGCGCGCCGGGGTTGCCGGGGATCATGCAGGGGCATACCGATCGCTTCGCCTTCGGCCGGACCAATTATCATATCGACCAGACCGACCTGTTCATCCTGCGCACCGACAAGGACGACCCGGAGCGTTATTGGCACAAGGGGCGATGGAAGCGGTTCGAGACGTTCGAGGACGAGATTGCGGTCAAGGACGGACCGGCGCAGCGCGTGACCTTGCGCTATGCGCAGGGACGGCCGGTGGTCGCGCAGGATGCGGCAAGGCAGCGGGCCAGCGCCTTCGCCACGGTCAGCATGTTGCCGGGCGCGAACATGCGCTTCGCGATCATCGCGATCAACCTCGCCAGGGATTGGGAATCGCTGCGGCAGGCGTTCCGCATCCATGTATCGCCGACCAATTTCCATTATGCCGATATCGACGGCAATACCGGCTGGCAGACGATCGGCTTCACGCCCAGGCGGCCGAAACATGATGGACTGTTCCCCGCGCCGGGCGACGGGGATTTCGACTGGACCGGCATCCTCCCGGTGGAGGAGATGCCCCATATCCTCAACCCGAAGAAAGGTTGGTTCGCGTCGGCCAACCAGTTGAATATCCCGGCGGATTACCCCTATGCGAAAAAGATCATCAGCTTCGACTGGAGCGATCCCTTCCGCTACGATCGCATATCCGAGGTGCTGCGCAGCCAGCCCAGCCACGGACTTGAGGACAGCATCGCGCTCCAGCATGATGTCCAGTCCTTGCCGGCGCGCGCGCTGGTGAAGCTGATCTCGGACAAGCTGCTGCCGGAAGCGGCTCCTGCGGCTGCCCTGCTGAAGCGCTGGGATTGCGGGCTGGAGGCGGACAGCGGGGCGGCCCTGCTCTATGAAATGGTGATGCCGGAGCTGCAGAAGGGGTTTCGCGATCTGGTCGTGCCGGCTGCGGCGCGGGAATTCATTCCGTCGGTCAATCTGTTTGAAATGCTGCGGATATTGGCGGCGCCGGACAAGAGGCTGGGGCCAGTCCCCAACCTCGCCCGCGATGCGCTGATCGAACGGTCGCTGGCGGCGGGGTGGAAGAAGGCGCTGGAGCTGGGTGGCCCCGATCCCGCGCAATGGCGCTGGGGCGATCTGCACCGGGTCACGATCAGCCATCCGCTCTCGTCCCTGCCAGCGATTGCGGCGGCGTTCCCGAAAATCGAGGGCGGCCGGTCGGGCGGCGACGGCTATACGCCGATGGCGCGGGGCTTCAACACGAAGCGCGGCTATCAGGTGTCGCATGGGGCAAGCTATCTGCTGGTCGCCGATGTGGGCGCGTGGGACAATAGCCGCTTCCTGCTGCTGCCCGGCCAGTCGGCAGATCCCCGATCGGCGCGTTATCGCGACTTCTATCCGCGCTGGCTAGCGGGGCAGATGCAGCCGCTCTGGTTCAGCCGCGAGGCGGTGGAGCGCCATGCGGCTGCGCAGATGGAGATATTGCCGGGCTGAGCGCTACAGCGCCTCGGCAATGGCGACCAGCATTCGGTCGACTGCGGCGCTGGCCTGCGCGTCGGTGCCGTCGGGCATGTCGTTGGCGAGCGCGGAAAAGGCCAGGGTTCGGCCGCTCTTCGTCACCAGATAGCCCGACAAGGCGCGCGACGCATTGAGCGATCCGGTCTTGGCGAACAGCCTGCCCTCCAGCGGCGTCCCCTTGAAGCGGTTGCGCAGCGTGCCATCCCGCCCGGCGACCGGCAGCGTCTCGCGCCAGGCCATGCCCCAGGGCTGGCGCGCGATCCATGTCAGCAGCGTGACGGCGGCGCGGGGGGTGATGCGATTGTAGGAGGACATGCCTGAGCCGTCGGCAAAGCTGTAGCTGCCTTTGGCGAGGCCTGCCTGCGCCATCAGCCTGTGCAGCGCGGCCTGTCCATCGGCGATGGAGCCGCTGCCGGTCGCGCGCGACACCCGGCGCAGCATCAGGTCGGCGTGAAGATTCTGGCTCTGCTTGTTGATGATGCGCACGTCGTCCGCCAACGGCAGGGCCGGCAACTGGGCCAGCATGTCCGGTGCGGGCGGCTGGGCGGCGGGCGCGCCCTTGCGGATCGCCGGGTCGTCGGCCGGCGCGAGCGGGCGGTGGCGGACCATAATTGCGCCATCAACCCTCACGCCGCGCGCGCGGAGAAGCTGGCGCAGTCGCCAGGCGGCATAATGGGCCGGGTCGTCGATGCTGAAATGGAGCGTGGTGGGCTGGGCTTCCAGGCCGATCGTTCCGGTCAGGCGGACCAGGCGGCTGAACGGGGCGCGCTCCGCGACGATCGCCTCGCTATTGCCGGGGACGGTCGTGATGCGATTGTCGATTTCATAATATTCGGACGCGGTGATGGAAGGGCTGGAACCGATCGCGATCGGCGCCACCTTCGCCGTCATCTCATTATCATCCAGTGTCAGCGCGGAAATGCCGGTGCCGTAACGCGACTGGATATTGTTCCAACTCATCCCCGGTCCCCAGCGCTCGTCGGGAAACCAGCTGTCGTCGCCCACGATATTGCGGACATGGCGGGTCTTTGCGGCGACCGCATCCGCAAGTGTCTGGAGGCAATCGAGGATACAGCCATCCGCGCTGGAAAGCCGGGCATCGCCGCGCCCGTAGAGGATGACGTCGCCTTGATCGAGCCGGAGGCCAGTGCCTTTCGCCGTCCGATCGAGCGCGGGCAGATCGGCATAGGCGGTGGCGGTGGTGAACATCTTGGTGTTGGAGGCGGGGATGAAGCGCTGGTCGGGCGCGATGGCGATGATCGGGTCGTCCTCCAGTGTGGAGACGAGCAGGCCATAGCGCGTGCCCGCCGGACCTTCGGCCAATTGACGCTCGACTGAGGCGAGCAGCGGCGGCTCGGCATTCCGGGCAATGGCGGCCAGCGGGACGGTGACGGCCAGGAGGGCGGGAAGGAGCAGAACAGGACGCATGAACCGCAGCATAGACCGGAAAAAGACCGGTTTGACAGGGGCGTCGATCTTCATGATCCATAACCTGCGGCAATGTGTGGCGCTTGCCTAGGCCGCATCCCAGGCGTGGATCAGCGCCTCGCCTACCGCGGGGCGCAGGGTGAAGATGCCGCTGTCGGCATGGCGCGTGGGATGGACGCGGTTGGTGAGCAGGGTCCAGGCAAGGCCGCGATCGAAATCGATCCAGAGGCCCGTGCCGGTGAAGCCGGTATGGCCGATCGTCTCTGCCGAGCAGGCGTTGCCCCCCGACCATCCGGCGAAGGCGCGCTCCCAGCCGCAGGTGCGATGGCCTGCCTGCGCGGTGCGGGCCGCCGCAAGCATCGTCGGGGACAGCATGGCCCCGTCGAGCATCGCCTTTGCAAAGCCAAGGACGCCATCGACCGTGCCGAACAGCCCGGCATGGCCCGGCGCGCCGCCCAGCGCGAAGGCGTTTTCATCATGCACTTCGCCCTTCATCACCCGGCCGCGCCAGCTACATGCTTCGGTGGCTACGGCGGGGCCTGGAGGCGGGCCGTAGGACAGGCCGGTGCCCAAGGACCAGGCGGAGAGCGGCGCGCCGGTGACGCGCTCGATCGCGATGCCCAGCAGGATGAAGTTGATGTCGGAATAAACCGGCGGGCCGTGCCGCCATTCGCGCTGGAGCACGAAGGCGCGCAGCCGCGCGGGATCGTCGCCAAAGGTGTAGATCGGCTCCACCGCCGGCAGGAAACTGCGATGGACGAGGCAGTCGCGGAAGGTCAGCTTCCGCTCCGCCGCATTGGCCACATCATATTGGCGCAGGTCTGGAATGGCGTCGGTCAGCGGCCGGTCGAGGTCGATCCGGCCCTGATCGGCCAATTGCAGGATCATGGTGGTGGTGGCGATCACCTTTGACACGGAAGCAAGGTCGAACCAGTGGTCGCGGGTCAGCGCTTCCCGCTCCGGCAGAATCGCGGCCGAGCCTGCAAGGCGGACGGCGCTGCGGCCATCGGCGCTCACCACGCCCAGCGTCGCGCCGGGAATGGGGCCATTCGTTACGGCTTCGGCGGCGAGCGCGAAGGCGGCTTCGCAGATTTGCTCGATCATGGAGCGTCCTTATGCGGTTCGGGGCCGAACGCGCATCACGATCGGCAGGAAGAAGATGGCGGCGAAGCTTAGCGCGCCCGACAGGATGAAGAAGCCGTCATAGCCGATCTGCTTCTGGATCGCGCCGGCCGCACCGCCGATCAGCCGCGGCAACAGGAAGGCGAAGCCCGAAAGGAAAGCATATTGGGTGCCGGGATAGCGCGGGCTGACCAGCATGGAGAGGTAGACGACGAACACCGCGCCCTCCAGTCCATGGCCGAACTGGTCGACGCCGGCGGCGACATAGAGGACGAAGGCGGAGGGTTCGGCATACCAGAGCCAGACGAACACCCAGTTGCCGATCGCCGATGCGCAGGCGCCGATGATGAGCGCGACCGTCATCGGAAGTCGCGCGGCGCAAAGTCCGCCCATCGCCACGCCCGCCATGGAGCCGGTGAGCGCGACCACGCCATCCGCTACGCTGATCTGTTGGAGGCTGTAGCCCGCCGCATTCCAGAGCGGGTGCGACAGCGTCAGCGTCAGCACGTCGCCCATGCGATAGAAGGAGACGAAGGCCAATACCGGCAGCACGGCATAGCCATAGCGCCAGAAAATCTCGACATAGGGGGCGATCAAGCCCGGCATTTTTGACGGCGCGTCGGCGGGCAGACGGCGGATGCGGGGCAGGGCGATGGCGAGCGCGAAAAAGGGCAGAAGCGCGACGGCCAGCACGATCGGCGTGACATTGGTCTTGGCGGAAAAGCCCGCGCCCTGCACGGCGGAGAGCAAGGCCCAGCCGATGAGCGCGGTGGCGAGTCCGGTTACGAGCAGGATGGCGAGGCTGATGATGGTGCCGCCGATGAGCGCGCCGGCGCGGCCCTTCGCGCCCTCCTGTTCGGGGCGCATCCCGGCGAGGATGGGAAAGGGCAGGAAGGCCGCGACGGCGATGGCAAGATAGGCCCAGGTCCAGTCGGCCCAGGCGGCGACGAGCACGGCCCCGCTGCCCGCCGCGACCATCGCGCTGCGATAGCCCCAGAGGTTCGCCGCGACGATCGGCCCCTGTTCAGCCTGGGTGGGCGCGAGTTCGATGCGCCAGCCATCGGCCGCGACCTCCAGCGTGGTCGTCCAGAAGGCAAGCAGGATCGCGAAGAGGGCAGTGAGCGGCAGGCTCTGGTCGCTGGAGGTGAACGCCATGGCCACCATCGAAAGGAAGATGCCGAGCTGCGACAGCATGATCCAACCGCGCCGTCGCCCCCAGAAACGGGAAAAGCCGGGGACGCTGTAGCGATCCAGCAGCGGCGCCCAGACGAATTTGAAGGTCGGCAGCAGCGCGATCCAGGCGAAGAAGCCGATGATGACGATGTCGATGCCATGGCGCGCGAGCCGCAGCGTCAGCACCGCATTGAACATGTAGAAGGGCAGGCCGGCGGAAAAGCCGAGGAGGAGGTATAGACCCAATATGCGCATCGGCGGACGCTTGGCCGCAGGCGCCTCGGTCATGTCGGGGGCGTCGGCGGCGATCGTAGCGGTCATCAGCCGATTTCCTTGAGTTCGGTCACGAAGTCATAGCGGTCGCCGCGATAGACGGAGCGGGTGAATTCGACCGCCCGGCCGCTGGGGATGCGGGTCAGCCGCTCGATCCGCAGCACCTCGCTGTTCTGGCGGACGCAGAGCAGGCCCGCCTCGGTCGGGGTGGCGAGCGAGGCGCGGACCCGCTGCGTGCCCGATGTCGGGCGAAAGCCGCTGCGCTGCATCGCCTCATAGAGGGAGTCGCCGATCGTGGAGAGATCGGGCAGACAGTCGGCCGGTACGACGGCATGTTCGATCGCCAGCGGCTCCCCGCCCGACAGCCTGACCCGACCGAGCCGCGCCACGCGGGCGGAGGAGGAAATGGCGAGCGCCGCGGCTTCCTCCTCGGTCGGCTGGGCGTAATTTTTCATCATCCAGATCACGCCGGGATCTTCCCCGCGTGAGCGGGCGTCGCTGGTAAAGCTGGAAAGGAGGGAAGCGGGCGCTTCGATCCGGCGGGCGACGAAGGTGCCCGATCCCTGCTTGCGGAACAGGACGCCTTCCTCAATCAGCTGCTCGATCGCCTTGCGCACGGTAACACGGGAAATGCCGGCCATTTCGCTGAGATCGCGTTCCGACGGCAGGGCATTGCCGGGGGTGATGCCGCCATTTTCGATATGGTCGCGCAAATTGCGCGCCAGTTGCAGATAAAGCGGCGTGCCGTCCGCACTGCGCGCGCTGAGTTTCTCCCGCATATCGCTACCCCGCCCGTTGCACAGCCCGTATCGCTTCCGACAGATGCTGGCCATGGGCGTCCAGCAGCCGTCGGGCTTCGTCGGTCGTCACCCCCATGGCGACGAGCACCGCCTGTTTGATGTCCTGCCCGACCGAGTCCAAGGCCCGTGCCGCCGCGTCCATGTCGACGCCCGCAATATCGCGCACCATCGCCTGGCCGCGTCCACGCAGCTTTTCGTTGGAGATGCGCATATTGACCATCAGCCCGCGATAGACGAGGCCCATGCGCAGCATGATGGCGGTGGACAGCATGTTGAGCATCGCCTTCTGCGCCGTGCCCGCCTTCATCCGGGTGGAACCGGCTACGATTTCCGTGCCGGTTTCTGCGACCAGCATGTGGTCGGCGACAGCGAGCAGGGCGGTGCCGTCATTATTGGCGATGCCGATACTCAGTGCGCCTGCATCGCGCGCGGCGGCGACGGCGGCGACGGTGTAGGGTGTGCGGCCACTGGCGGCGACACCGATCACGACATCTTCCGCGCCGATACCCGCTGCCGCGATTTCGGCGCGGGCGGCGTCAATATCATCTTCCGCGCCCTCGGCCGCTTCGGTCAGTGCGGCGATGCCACCCGCCATCAGAAACAGCAACCGATCCCGTGGCCAGTTATAGGTGGGGTAGAGCTCTACTCCGTCCTGCACCGCGATACGGCCCGACGTTCCCGCGCCGACATAGATGAGCCGCCCCTGCGTCCCCAGTCGGACGGCGGCGGCATCGGCGGCATCGGCAATTCGCCCGATCTGCGATCCGACGGCGGCGATGGCGGCCATCTGCCCTTCGAGCATTGCCTCGACGGCTCGGACGGTCGGCCACTGGTCGATATCGACATAGCGTGGATCGATGGCTTCGGTACTCATGGACCCTCCGTGGCCGCGACATGGACGCCATGGCTGCGATCGGTTCAGCTTGGGGCCGGATGGACGCGGAGCGCGCACCGTTCGGCTTCATTCATGTGGTATTATCTTTCCGACGCATTGATGCAACCAAATTAATTCCAATTGCCCTATTCCCGTCATTTGGTATTGTTTCGGCATGATCGACCATCCAGATGAGAGCGTGATGACCATCATGGCGCGCGAGATCGCAGAGGCGCCGGCGCGGTGCGAAGCGCAGATTGCGCGCAATGCCGATCTGGTGCGCGAGGCCGGGCGCCGGCTGCGCGCGCTCGCGCCGCCCTTTGCCGCGACATTGGCGCGGGGCAGTTCGGATCAGGCGGCGGCCTTCGCGAAAATGTTGCTGGAAACGCGCGCGGGCGTTCCTACGCTCAGCCATGCGCCGTCGATCGGTTCGCTTTATCGGGCGACCTCGCCGCGCTTCAGGGACGTGCCTTTGATCGCTATCTCCCAATCGGGGCGTAGTCCAGACCTGATCGCTGCGGCGCAAGACGCGCGGCGACAGGGCGCGCTGGTCGTCGCGATCGTCAATGACGAGTCGTCGCCGCTGGCGGAAATGGCGGACATCTGCATCCCCATCCATGCGGGGGCAGAAACCAGCGTCGCGGCGACGAAGAGCTTCATCGGGACGCTGGTGGCGCTGACCCAGCTGGTCGCCCAATGGAGCGGCGACGCGGCCCTGGCCAGGTCGTTGCCATCGATCGGCGATGTGCTGCGCGACGCAGTGGCGGCCGACTGGACCGGCGCCGTGCCGCTGTTGCGCGACGCAAACACCATGCTTGTGCTGGGGCGTGGCTTCACCCTGCCCATCGCGGGCGAGGCGGCGCTGAAGCTCAAGGAAACGTCGCGTCTCCATGCCGAAGCCTTCAGCATCGCCGAGGTTGCGCATGGGCCGATGACCCTGATCGGGGAGGGCGATCCGGTGCTGGTGTTCGGGCCGGCCGACGAGGCGCGGGCGGGCCTGCGTGAGCGGTTGGCGGATTTCCACGCGCGCGGGGCGCAGGTCATCGCGGCCGGCCACCCCGATGATGCCGGCGCCGCGACGATGGCGCTGCCCAGCCAGTGGGGCGTGCATCCGGTGCTGGGGGCCATCGCCCAGATCCAGAGCTTCTATGGGCTTGCCAACGCATTGTCGCTGGCGCGCGGGCGCAACCCCGACAGGCCACCACATCTGGCCAAGGTCACGCAGACGCTATGAGCGTTCTGGCTCTTGTCGGCGCGGACATCGTGCTGCCGGACGGGATCGTGACGGACAATGCGCTGTTGATAGAGGGCGCGCGGATCGTGCAGGTCGCGCCGCGCGACTCTTTGCCGGCGGAGAGCGTGGAAGTCGCGCTGGACGGCGGATGGCTGTTACCCGGCTTCATCGATACGCAGGTCAATGGCGGCGGCGACGTGCTGTTCAACGACCGGCCGGACGTGGACGGCATCCGTATGATCGCGCAAGCGCATCGGCAATTCGGCACCACCGGCCTGCTGCCCACGCTTATCAGCGACGATGCGGCCGTGGTCGACGCGGCGATCGCGGCGGGGGAGGAGGCGCTGGCGCAAGGCGTGCCCGGCGTGCTGGGTGTCCATATCGAGGGGCCGCACCTCAATCCGGCAAGAAAGGGCATTCATGACGCCGCCAAGTTCACGGCTATCGACCCGCTGGCACTGGAACGGCTGACGCGGCCCACCATCGGGCGGCGGATCGTGACGCTCGCGCCGGAACTGGCGCCTGCCGGCGCGATTCGGGCGCTGAGCGACGCCGGCGTGCGGGTGGCCGCGGGGCACAGCCTGGCCGACTATGACCAGACGGTCGCAGCGCTGGGCGAAGGGCTGGCGGGCTTCACGCATCTGTTCAACGCGATGACGCAGATGGGGAGCAGGGAGCCGGGCATGGTCGCCGCTGCGCTGCTCGATCGGAACAGCCATTTCGGGCTGATCGTCGATGGACTGCATGTCCATCCGGCGGCGTTGCGGGTGGCGCTGGCGGCGCGCGGGCTGGACGGAGCGATGCTGGTGACGGACGCGATGCCGCCGGTGGGCGGCAGGCAGCACAGCTTCACCCTGATGGGTCAGCCGATCCACGTCGTCGACGGCACCTGTCGCGGACCCGACGGCACGCTCGCCGGATCGGCGCTCAGCATGGCGCAGGCGTTCCGCAACGCCATGGACATGATGGGCTGTTCGATGGTCGAAGCGTCGCGCATGGCAAGCGGCAATCCCGCCCGCTTCGTGCGGCTGGACAGGGAAACGGGCGCGATCGCGCCGGGGCTGCGCGCGGACCTTATTCATATGGACACGGATCGGCGGGTGCGAAGAAGTTGGATAGGCGGCGACCTCAACGAGACGGGTGAATGACATCGCCGGGCGAAAAGGGGCCGGTCGACACCCAGCCTCCGACCGCCGCCCAAGCCGCACAGTGATTGCGGCGCGCTTTCGCCGCTTTATTAGCCCATGGCGACATGGAATTGTCATTTAGCCGTCCTAGAGGCGCTCGCAGAAAAGAATATCCGTCGCTTCTGTGGGGACAATCATGAAATTCCTGACTTACGGTGCGTTCGCCGCGCTGAACCTTTCCGCGTGCTCGGTTGCCTTCGCTCAGGCAGCGATGCCGATCGATAACAGCGCAGAGTCGGGTGATGCCATCATCGTAACCGGAACGCGCGATGCGAAGCGGACGAAATTCGATACGCTGGCGCCGATCGATGTGCTTTCGTCCAAGTCCATCGACAATAGTATTTCGAACGATCTTTCCGATACGCTGGCCCAACTGCTGCCTTCGTTCAATGTGCAACGCCTGCCGGCCGCGGATGGCCAGGCCTTCGTCCGTCCGGCGACATTGCGCGGATTGTCCGCCGACCAGACGCTGGTGCTGGTGAACGGCAAGCGCTATCACCGCTCCGCCCTGCTCGGCACGCGCGGTGCGCAGGCGGCCGACCTCGCCACCATCCCGAACCTTGCCATCAAACGGATCGAGGTGCTGCGTGACGGCGCGTCCGCGCAATATGGTTCGGATGCCATTGCCGGCGTGGTCAACATCATCCTCGACGATCAGGCGGGGATGGAAGCCTATGGGCAATATTCGCAATATTATGAAGGCGACGGCACGACATACCAGACCGGCGCGCAGGGCGGCCTCACGCTGGGCGATCGCGGGAGCATCGTCTTCACCGGCGAGTTTTCCAAGTCCGACGCTACGTCACGCACCCGTCAGAGGCCCGACGCGGCGGCATTTCAGGCAGCGAACCCCAATCTTGATGTGCCCGATCCGGTGCAGCGCTGGGGTCAGCCGGACCTGCGTTCGGTCCGCGCGGGCGTGAACGCCCATTATGATCTCTCCGATGCCGTCACCCTCTACGCCTTTGGCACGGTCGGCAATGGCGAGGGTGTGACCGACTTCAACTGGCGCAATCCGGCCGGCACGGCGAACGTCTATGGCAATAGTTCGGCCTTTCCCGGCTTCAACTTCTCCAGCCTCTATCCTGCCGGGTTCACGCCGCGCTTCGGCACCGAATATGACGATTACCAGGCCGATGCCGGCCTGCGCGGCGCGATCGGCGAACGGCTGACCTATGACATCAGCGCCTCTTCCGGGCGCAGCCGCATCAATTATAATATGACGGAATCGCTCAACGCATCGATGGGGCCGAATAGTCCGACCAGCTTCTATCTGGGCCGGCTGCGGCAGAGCGAGTTCAACCTCAACGCCGACTTCGTCTATCGCCTGCCGATGGGGCTGGTCGAGCCGGCGAACATCGCCTTCGGCGCGGAACGACGGAAGGAAACCTATGGTATTCGTCCGGGCGACCCGGCCTCCTATGCGATCGGGCCGGGCGCGGCGACGGGCCTTGCGCCCAACAGCAACGGCTTTCCCGGTTTTAGCCCGCTGAACGCGGGCGAATGGTCGCAGACCAGCTATGCCGGCTATGTCGATGTCGAAGTCCGCCCGATCGAACCGCTGACGCTGGGCGCGGCGGGCCGTTACGAGGATTTCTCGGCCTTTGGCGACACGTTCAACTACAAGCTGTCGGCCCGTTTCGAGCCGGTGAAGGGCGTCGCCCTGCGCGGCACCTATTCGACCGGTTTCCGCGCGCCCACCCCGGCCCAGCTCAACGCGGTAAACACCAGCCAGGGTCTCGACACCCGCACCCTGCAGATTTTCAACACCGGCCGCCTGTCGCCTAGCGATCCGATCGCCGTGGCTCTGGGCGCCAAGCCGCTCACACCGGAAAAGTCGCGTACCATGACGGCTGGCCTGACCTTCCAGTCGGGCTTCGGGCTGACCGGCAGCATCGACCTCTACCAGATCAAGCTGCGCGATCGCTTTGGCCAGTCGGCGACCTTCGCCGTGCCCACGAACCTGCCCAATCCGCAGCGCTTCACGTCCGTCACCTATTTCACCAACGATTTCGACACCCGTACCCGCGGCATCGACGTGGTGCTGGCCTATACCAGACAGGTGGGGCCGGGCACGGCCGACATCAGCCTGGCTTACAACTATAACCAGACCAAGGTGACGAGCGGCACGTCAGCGGCCATCGCCAACGAAACCCAGCGCATCATATTCGAGGAACGCCTGCCCAAGCATAATGGCACCGCATCGCTCGGCTACACGCTCGGCAGGTTCGGCATCCAGGGCCGGGCGCGCTATTATGGCGCCTGGACCGACGTCAGCGGCAATGCGACCGGCGACCTGTTCCAGCGCTTCGGTTCGATGGTGCTGTTCGACCTGTCAGCCAGCCTGCAGGTGACGCCGAACATTTCGATCCGGGGCGGCGCGGAGAATATCTTCAACAGCTATCCCGACGAAGCCACCAACCAGGCGGTGCGCGGTCTCATCTATTCACGCAACGCGCCCTATGACACCGATGGCGGCCAATATTATGTCCGCTTGGGTCTGACCTTCTGATCGGCTAGGCACCAGGCGTGGATATCAGCCGCAGGCGGATGATTTTAGCGGCGGCGGCAGCGCCGGTAGCGGGGCGGTTGAACGCCGCCCTGCCGTCGGCAGCCACCGTTCGGCCGGACGATGAGGGCTATTGGGCCAAGGTCGCCGCCCAATATGACGTCATCCGTGATGTCATCCAGCTGGAGAATGGCAATTGGGGCATGATGGCCCGGCCGGTGCTGGCACATTATGAAGCTACCGTGCGGCGGGTCAATCGCGAGACGAGCTATTATGCCCGGCGCGGTTTGACGCCGGATCTAATCGCGACGCGGGACAGGGTGGCGGCGAAGATGGGAGTCGCGCCGCAAGAAATTGCCTTCACCCGCAACGCGACCGAGGCGCTGAAGGCGCTGATCGGCGGCTATAACCGGTTGCGGGCGGGGGATGCTGTCCTCTATGCCGATCTCGATTATGACAGTATGCAAGCCTGCTTCGAATCCCTGAAACGGAGCCGGGGCGTCGACGTGATGCGCATCGCCCTGCCCGAGCCGGCAACATATCAGGGGGTGATTGACGCCTATGAGGCCGCGCTCAAGGCCCATCCGAAAATCCGCCTGATCCTGCTGACCCACCTCAGCCATCGGACCGGGCTGGTCGTGCCGGTACGGGAAATCGTGGCGATGGCGCGAACGCATGGCGTCGACGCGATCGTCGATGCGGCGCATAGCTGGGGCCAGCTCGATTTTCGTCCTGTCGATCTGGATGCCGATTTCATCGGTTTCAACCTGCATAAATGGTGGGGCGCACCGCTGGGTGTCGGGCTGATCTATATCCGCAAGGAAAAGGTCGATCTGATCGACCCGGACAGCGCGAACGCTCCGCCTTTCGCGGCCACCAGCTATGGGCGGGTGCATACCGGCACCGTCGATTTCGCGGCGCAATTGACCGTGCCGGCTGCGCTCGATTTTCAGGACGGGATCGGCGACGCGGCCCGCGCCGTACGGCTGCGCCATTTGCGCGACCTGTGGGCTGAAACGCTGCGTGGCGTCAACGGGTTGGAGATACTGACTCCGGCGGACCCGCGCCTGCATGGAGGCATGACCTCGTTCCGCCTCACCGGGCGCAACAGCGTGGAGGATAATGCTGCCATCGCCAAAAGACTGCTGGACGAACATCGCATCTTTGCCGTCCATCGCGACGGCCCCACACGCGGCGCGTGCGTGCGTATCACGCCGGCGTTGTTCAACAGCAACGGGGACATCGACGCGCTGCGGAAGGCGATTCCGTCGTTGCTGCGTTCGGCCTGATTGCCACAGATGTGATCAGGCCAATATCATCCTGGGATCGACCGGATGGCGCGAGCAAGCTATTGGGGCGACAGGCAACAAGGGGAAGCCCGTCCATGCGCTTTTATCTGGGTATCGATGCTGGAGGCAGCAATTGCCGGGCACGGCTGATCGCGGCGGACGGGACGGTGGTCGGCACCGGATCCGGGGGCACCGCCAATGCCCGGATCGGGCTGGAACCGCTTTATGCGACCTTGCGCGCCGTGTCGGAGCAGGCCGTCGCCGAGGCAGGTCTGTCGGAGACGCAAGTGGCGACGATCCGGGCAGGCATGGGCATTGCCGGCATTTCGCGACCGGGCGTGCGCGATGCGCTCAGGGATTTCGCCTTTCCCTTCGCGTCGATCGCCTATGAGACCGATGCCTTCATCGCCAATCTGGGGGCGCATGACGGCGCGGACGGGGCGATCCTGATCCTCGGCACTGGCAGCATCGCGCAGGTGCGCGCCGACGGGCGGGACTTCACGATCGGCGGCTATGGCTTCCCCATTTCCGACGAAGGGAGCGGCGCGGCGCTTGGCCTCAGCGCGATGCGTCATGCGCTGCGTGCGCTTGACGGGCGGACGCAGACGACGCCGCTCAGCCGTGCGGTGACGGAGCGTTTCGACCATGACACGGCGCGGGCCATCGCCTGGATGGATCAGGCGACGCCAAAGGATTATGGCAGCTTCGCCCCGCTGGTGATGGATTATGCGGACGCGAACGACGCCATTGCGCGATCGATCGTTGAAGATGCGGTCCAGCATATCGAGCGCTTCATCGAGACGATCTTCGAGCGTGGGGCGAGCCGGTGCACATTGGTGGGCGGCCTAGCGCCCCGGATGCAACCCTGGCTGCGCGCGCGAACCGTCGCGCGGCTCAGCCCGATGCTGGGCGATCCGCTCGACGGCGCGCTGCATCTGGCAGGCTATCGAAGTTAGATCGGCCACGGCGCCAGCGATCGACCAAGCCGCCGCGCCCATGCGCTGGATGGCGCGGCGTCAAATATTTCCGTCACATCCCTGCTCTACTTGGCCGGGGTATGAATACGGTGTTTCCTGCCGAACCCATCCCGCATTTCGATCGTCCATTTCGGGATGCGTCCATAATCCATGCTATACGAAGCTTCGTCGCCCTTAATGTGCGACCTATGATCTTCGAATATCATTGTTTCTATTGCTGCGGTCCCACAGAAGGACGCGCCTCTTGATCGCGTCGGCCCTGCTGCTGGCGGCCGCCACGCCGCCCCTCGCCGAGTCGGCAAGCGGGTCAAGCGCGACTCCGACTGCTCCGATCCGTCCGCATTCGCATATTCATGCCGGGCAACAGACGCCGGGCGAGGGGCCGGTCGTGCTCGACATAAGCTATAGCAGCGACATGATGGCCGTGGTGGTGGGTGGCGTGAAGCGGCGCGCACGCTATCTCGATAATCTTGACCTGGTGCTGGAGGTCGACCTGGAAGATCTGGTCGACTGGGAAGGGGCCGAGATGCACGTCTATGGCCTGTATAATAACGGCCAGTCCATCTCCAAAGTCGTGGGTGACGCGCAGATGGTCAGCGAGATCGAAGGCAACGCCCAGGCGTTCAAGCTCTACGAGGCATGGATCGACCAGATGCTCGCGCCCGACCTTTCGGTGCGGGCAGGCATTTACGACCTCAATTCCGAGTTCGACCTGCTGGAAAGTGCGACCCTGTTCGTCGGTGGCGCGCATGGCATGGGAAGCGACATCGGCATGTCGGGCCGCAATGGTCCATCGATCTTTCCGGCGACGGGGCTGGCTGCGCGCATCCTGTATCGTCCGGCGGAAGGATGGGCCGTGCGAGCGGCAATCCTCGACGGTATGCCGGGCCACCCGGAACATCCGTCACGCACCAGCATCCGGCTGGGCGGAGGCGAGGGCGCATTGCTGATCGGCGAGGTAGAGGCGCCCGTCAGCGGCGGCCGGCTGTTACTGGGCCATTGGCGCTACACATCCTCCTTCGACCGGTTCGAGGGCACGCATGGCGGCGGCAATGCCGGCGTCTATCTGCGCGGCGAAAAGACGCTGGTCGACGATGACCGGCGACGCATCGATGGCTTCTTCCGCCTGGGGACGGCGGCCAAACATTACAATATGTTCGACCATTTCGTTAGCGCGGGATTTAAACTGAGCGGGTGGATAAACGGTCGGCCGGAGGACGAGATGGGCCTTGCCGTCATCGGCGCGTTCACCTCTCCCGAATATCGCCGCGCCAACGACGCCGGACGATCCGAAATGGTGGCGGAAGCGACCTACCGCGCGCCGATCGCCTCCTGGCTGGCGGTCCAGCCCAACCTGCAATATGTCCGCAGCCCGTCCGCCGACCCATCGATCGACGATGCCTGGGTCGTGGGGCTGCGCGTCGAACTGGCGTTCCGCCTGATCGACTGAATATTCCAGCTCTGACAACAATGGTTTCCGGCCTGTCGCCATCCCGGTGTTCGTTCCGTCAGAATGAACCGGAGCGGATGGGGCGCGCGGCCCCATCCGCCGGACATCGGATCAGGCGCCAGGCTTGGTCAGATATTTTGCGCGCAGGCTGGCGATCTTGACATCGTCCAGACCCAGCTTCTCGCGATAATAGCCCTGCACGCCGCCAGGATAAGCCTCCATGGTAGCGAAGGCGGCCTCGATGAAGCGGCGATCCACGCCCATCAGCGCTTTAGTCGCATCGGGCGGCAGCTTCTTGAAGATCGCCATGCTGGGGTCATCAGTTTTGAGCGCCTGCGGCCGGAAATAGCTGTTCGACAGCAGATAGTCCTGAATCACCGTTTCCCGGTCGACGCCCAGCACCGACAGCAGGATGGCGGCAGCCACGCCGGTCCGATCCTTGCCGGCCGAACAGTTGAAGGCGACCGTGCCGTCGGTTGCGAGCAACTGTTCGAACAGGACGCGATATTGATCGGCGAAGAGGTTGGGGATGTCGCGATAAAGCGTCGCCATCACATCGCGGACTTGATCGGCGTTCAGGCCGGGCTTGAGCAGCGCATTCATGAACATGCCATGGTCCATCGCATAGTCGCGCGATAGCACGGTCGGCTTGGTCGCGGCGGGCCAGTTCACCGGTTCCGACGTGCGCTCGCGCGTATCGCGGAAATCGACGACCGTTTTCAGGTCATGTGCGGCGAGCCAGGCGAAATCCTTTTCGGTCAGGCGCGACATCGCGCCCGAACGATAGATTTTGTCCCATTTGACCATGCGGCCGTCAGCAGTGCGATAGCCGCCCAGATCGCGAAAATTCTGTCCGCCCTCCAGCGGAAGCAGTCGGTCATGACCGGCCGGCGCGGTTGCCGGAGCGGGAGCGGCCTGCGCCCCGGCGAAGGCGGGCGTCGCCAGGGCGAGGCCGGCCGTGCCGAGAAGCGCGAGGAGCGGGAAGCGGGAGGAAATACGCATCATGCTTGTCCTTGGTTTAGAATGCGAAACGGACGCCGAACATGTAGCGGCGGCCGACCTGTTCGACTTCGGTGGGTTGGGACTTGTCGCCCTGATAGGCCAGATAGATGGCGTCGGTCAGGTTGGTGGCGTCGGCATAAAGGGTGAAATGGTCGTTGACCGCATAGCGGAGCGACACGTCGAGATTGTCATAGCCCTTGCGATATTCGCCGCTGCCAAGACCACCCAGCGTATCGAGCCAGTCGCTGCGCCACTGATAGCTGACCCGCGCCGACAGCCCATATTTCTCGTAATAGAGCGAGGTGTTGAGCACGGTGTCGGACAGACCCTGGAAAGCGATATTCTTCTGCGTGGGCGTGTCGAAGTCACCGCCCAGAAGCGCCAAATTGCCCTGGAAGCCGAAGCCGTCGAGCGGCGAAGGCAGGAAGCCGAACTGCTGCTGATAGTTGAATTCGACGCCATAGAGCTTGCCGCTGGTGCCGTTGAAGGTAGAGGTCAGGAGATAGCCGGACCGGTCGACGCCGTTGCTGTCATAAAGGCCGCTGCCGACCGCCTGCTGGTTCTGGTAGAGCACATCGTCGACCCAGCGGTGGAAAGCGGAGACCGACGCGATGCCGCCGGCAGGCAGATAATATTCCAGGCTGGCGTCCACGCCCCATGTATATTCGGGCTTCAGGTCAGGATTGCCGCCGCTGATCGTGCCCGGCACGGTCGTGTCGTTGATCGCGCTGCCGACGCGGATTTCGCCGAAGGAGGGGCGGGCGATGCCGCGCTGGCCCGCGATGCGGAAGACCAGGTCCGGCGTCAGGTCGAAGCGGGCATTAATGCTGGGAAAAAAGTCGGTGTAGCTCTGCGGCGCGGAAAGGGGCACTGCCCCCGCCGCAGTCGTGGCGGTGCCGACATTGTCGAGCCGGAAATGTTCGACGCGCACGCCGGCGACGACCTGCCCGCCATCGAATTCGACCTTGCCCATCACATAGCCGGCCAGCGTCTTTTCATTGAGGCGGTAGCGGTTTTCAGCCGGCACAAAGTCCGGGTTGAACCTGCCGGCCGCTTCCAGGTTGTCGAGGAGAGCGTCGATGTCGCCACGCATCGCGCGATTGTCGACATAGTTCAGCGGGAAGCCGAGCGGGAAGCCTGTATCCCACGCCTTGTCGGTGACATAACCGCCCGGATTGAAGCCCAGCGCCGAAGTCAGCGGAATGATATTGCTCTGGACGAAGGTGAAGCCCTTGATCTCGCGATCGGCATAGAGGAACCCGCCCGACAGCGTCACCCGGTCGAACTGCTTCGACAGGTCAGCCTTGACCGTATAGCTGTCCGAAAAAGTATCCTGCGTCATCGGCATCAGCAGTGCGCCCGACGTCACCTTGGTCTGGTCGAAGCCGCTGAGGGCTGCGCCACGGGTCGCCGTTGCGCCGGTGCCGACCGTGCCGAACAGGCTGATGATCGGGAAACGCGGATCGCTGGCATCGTAGCTGATGGATGGGGAGTCCGCCGCAGCGGTGTTGGCCATCACCATCGGCAGATAGGTGGTGTTCTCGGTCCGCGTGTAATTGAGGTTCACCGATGCGCGCAGACCGTCGTCGGTCTCATAGTCGCCGCCGATCGTGTTGATGTAATTACGGGTGCGATATTCGCCATAGTTGAACGATCCACGCACCGGCACGCCGACCAGGTCGCCGCTGTCCGCCCCGCGCGTACCGCTCGCCGCGTTGGACAAGCGGAACACATATTGATTGCGCTGCTCGTCGTCCTTGAACTCGGTATAGATGCTGCGCGCATAGATGCGCTTGCCGTCCTCCGGCTCATATTCGATGGCGCCGAACAGGCCGTTATTCTCGCGCTCCACCTCATATTGGCGAATGTCGAATACGGTCGGGCCATTATCATCATAAGCGCCGACCTCGCGATTGTCGGTCAGCTGCTTGCGGCGATAATGGGACGCGCCCACCACGATGCCGACCCTGTCGTTCGACCAGCTGGCGCGGATCGATCCCTGGCGCTGATCCTTGCCGCCCAGTTCCATGAAGCCATAGCCCAGATCGCCCTGAAGGTGGAAACCCTTCTGGTCCATCGGCGAATAGGTGCGCAGGTCGATATTGGCGACGATCGCCTCGGCCTGAAGGTCGGAGGTCAGCGACTTGTTCACCGCCATGGCGCTCAAAAGGACCGCCGGCACCGCGTCGAAGCGATAGGCGCGGGTCGTGCCGCCTTCATCGACGCCGATCATCGGAATGCCGTCGATGCTGACTGAGGTCCAGCGATTGGGTGCGCCGCGCACCTGGATATAGCGTTCCTGACCCTGGTCGCGCTGCACCGCGACGGCGGGCAGGCGTGACAGCGCGGCGGCACTGTTCTGGTCGGCGAAGCGGCCGACCGAGTCCGCCGCAGCGATGTCGATCAGATTGTCGGCCCTGCGCTTCAGTTCGACCGAAGCAGCCTGCGATTGGGCGATCGACCCGGTGACGACGATGGCTTCGCCGTCGATCGCGTCGTCCTCTGCGCCGGGCGCGGGCTGCTGCGCCTGAGCGTTGCTGGCGGCTGTGAGCGCCAGCAACGCTGCGCCTGCGAATATTCCCAAGCGAACCTGCGTCCGCCGCGACCTGTGAATCATTCCGTTTCCCCTGTGACACTGATGAGTCGCGGGGCGATTAGAACGAATGTATGTAAGCTGGATGACATGATCAAAATCGTTTCAGCCGGCGATTCCGGTTGGCGATGCGCAATGTTCTGATAAATTGCCCGTTTCACCCGCACTACGAAGATCAATATGCCGAACAGAAATTCAACAGTTTCAACGCAAGCCGCTACCGCAGAACGGATGATTGACGCAGTGCTGAAGGCGTGGACGGAACGAGGAACGGGGGAACTGTCGGCACGCAGCATCGGAACGGCGGGAGGGTTCAGCCCATCTGTTCTCTATTATCACTATGAAGATATAGAACATTTGTATGAATCAGCGCAGGAGCGCGCGATTGCGTTGGCGCAGGCATGGTGCGATGCGCAACTACTGGTGCTGGATGAACTGGCTGATTATCTGCCGCTGCCGCCGGGCGGGCTGGCTCCGGTTCTGGCCGCGCTGATCGGCGATTTCTGCACGGATCAGCGCAAGATCGCCTTTGCATGGCACGAAGGACAGATGCTCGCCGGCCGGTCCGCGCCCTTTGCTGCGTTGGGCGCGCGTTGGAACATCATGTGGCAGAATTTCTGGCGGCAGCTTTGCGCCCGCTTCGGGATCGAGGACCGGGCCGACCTGTATTGCTATTTCTTCAATGGCGAAAGCTGCCTCCATCTGATGCGGTGGAACCGCGCAGCCGATCGCGCGAGTTTGGATGAGATGGCCGCAGGCTGGGTTGGCTGGCTGACCGGAGAGCTGCCGCGCTCCGCGCCATGGCGGGGATCATTGATGGGCCGCGCGACCCATCTGGCGCAGATGAACGAGCCTGAAGGACTTCGGATAGAGATTGCGCGCGCCGCGGCCGGGCTGCTGGCGCATGGTGGTGTCGGCGCGATAACCCACCGCGCCGTGGCGGCCGCCACGGGCCTGACGCTTGGCGTGGTTTCACATAATTGTCGCCGCACGGACGACCTGCTGCGGCTGGCCTATGGCGAAATCTATCGCAGCCTGACGATAGAGCGGGAGGAATCCAGTCAATCTGCCGCAGCGTCGGTCATGGCCGTGTCCGCATTGCCGCCGAGATTGCAATTGCTGGCAATCGACGAACTGATCCTTGCCGTCGCACGCGGCCGCGCGTCTCCCGATCTGTCCCAACAGTTGCGCTATCTGCGCGGGATGACCAGCCGCAAGGTGATCGCTAATCTGGTCGAAACGCATGGCGACGCATTCGATCTGCTCGCCGCGGTCTATTCCAGCGCAATGATGGGCACGTTGCGGTCGACGAACTGCCTGCCGGAAGAAGAGGCGCATCTCATCGTGAAGCAAGTGCACGATCGCTTGATCGCGCTACTCGCGCCGGGTCCCCAAACATAAAATATGGGCCGCTGCCGTGCTTGAGGCCCCCCGCCTTCGGGGGCCGCCCGGAGCCGTCAACACGTCAGTTATGGGGTGCGCGCCGGTGCAAAAGGCGTTGAGGGATTGCCCGTCCATTGCATCAGCCTGAGTTCGGCCGACTGCCCGCCTTTTCCAACCATATTTTGCACAAAATAGTAGAATCCATCGCCAAGTGGCTGGAATCCAACATCAGCCTTCTGTTTCCAGCCGCGAATGCCGGTGCCGACATCATATAGCCCGTCCGGGGCCAGCGGAAGCAACAGTCCCCTTTCCCAGCCTGACCCGCTCCGATCGGGCACCCCCACCAGGTCGGACGATTTAGGGCTGCTGCGGCCATCGATGGCGAACAGCAGATAATTGGGCCAGTTCGGCTTGTTGCCTCCATAGACCCCCAAAAACCAGCGATGAAGTGTGGGATCATAGGCAAGATTCTGAACGCCGTAGCGCGTGTTACCCGTACGCACGAAATATTTACCGCGCGCGGGCGGAGGCAGGTTGCTATGGAGCGCCTTTTCGTCGAGCGGCCCGGCATGTTCGGCCCAATCGTCGACATCATATTGCAGCAATATCTGATGATCATTGTCTGATCGTGTCGCATCGCCATAGATGCCATAGGCGACCGTCAGATAATATTTGCCGCCGGCATTGCTGAAGGTGGGGCCGAAGGCGGGGCCGAAGCCGACGCCGTCAATACCCGAGCAGCCATATCGATGATCGGGTGAGGGCGCCGGCAGAAGCTTGCCGTCGCCGTCCAGATCGGCCGCATAATCGCGCGCGACTTCAGGCAAGTAGACGACCCGAAGGATGTCCACCTCGTCTATCTTCATGCCCGTCCTATCCAGCCGCGAACCGTCGATAACGGCAATGTAGAAGCTGTTGCTCTTGCCATATTCCAGCGATCCATAGACTTTGCCGTCCGCCGGATTGAAATCGAGATCGCCCAGATGGCCCGACCAGCCGCTCAACGTGCCCACCAGCCGCCCGCGGAAATCATATTTGGCGAGCAGGTTGGTGAAGGAATAATAAATGAAGCCGCCTTTCCGGTCGACCGCGATCCCCTGCACATGGCCGGACGCCCAGGGGCCTGCGATCTGCGTGGCGGGCGGGCCGTCCCCCGGCGCGGCATGGGTCAGCGTTGCCGGCGCAGCGAGGGCGAGCAGCGGGAGGAGCAGGCGTCGCGACCCGATGCGCGACATGACGGCTGGCGCGAACCGATCGGCGATCATGCGCCGAACACCCGGCGACCGCGATCCACATGCATCCGGTGCGTGCCGGCCAGCGCCGTGCCGCGGCGTCTGATATTGTCCAGGAACAGCCATTCGCCCGTGACGCGCCGGTGGCTGATATCGATCATCATATAGCCGCGCTGGCTGGTATCGGCCCATTTAAGTTCGGGATTGGCGGCCATGAAGCCTTGCGCGACCCGCTTCGGATCGCCCGCCAGATCGCCCTCGATGCCACCGGACGTCACGGCCTGGCCGGCGAATTCGACCCCGGCGGGCTTGCCATCCTCGACCAGGCCATAGGCCCAGGCATTGTGGCTGTCGCCCGCCAGCATGACGAGGTCGGCATCAGCCGCCTGTGCGGCCCTGAGCAGTCGTCCGCGCGCAGCGGGATAGCCGTCCCATCGGTCCATCCACATCGGCAGGCCATTGGCGGCCATGCGGACGCTGTTTCGGTAGCGCTGGACCAGCTTGGGACTCGCATCGGGACGCAGCCAGTCGAACACATTGGTAGGCATGACCGTTCGTCCGATGATCGTGCCCATGCCGACCATCTGCCAGGCGGTCGCGCGCGCATTGGCCTTGAAGGCATGTGCCAGCCAGCTTTCCTGCGTGGTGCCGAGCATGGTGGCGGCGCTGTCCTGCCAGATGCCGTCGCGGAACCCCTTCAGCGCCGCATCGGCGTCGGGCGCGTCGACCGCGGCGTTGATGTCGGCCGGGCGCGTGCGCGCCAGCAGCCTCGATTCCGTGCGATAGAGCGTCGCCAACGTGCCGATCGTGTAGGCCTTCCAAGGCTCGTCGGACACGGGCATCCATTCACGATAGACCTGCATCGCGGCAGCGCGACGGATATTCCAGTCACCTTCCTTGTCGCTCTGGTGGTTCTGCGCCCCGCCTTCCCAGCTGTCGTTCGCGGATTCATGATCATCCCACAGGGCTAGCATCGGCGCGACCTGATGCAGGCGCTGCAAATCGGGGTCGGCGCGATAGGCGGCGTAGCGCAGGCGATAGTCCGCCACTGCGAGAATCTCATGATCGGGCAGGAACGGTATGCGGCCTTCCACCGCCTGCTGCGGGCGGACCGATGCCGGCCCATATTCGTAGATATAATCGCCGACATGCAGCCACAGGTCGAGATCGTCGCGCGCGGCGGCATGGGCATAGGCGTTGAACCAGCCATAGGGCAGGTTGGAGCAGGAAAAGACACCCAGGCCGAAGCGGGGAACGTCGCCGACCGGGAGGGTTTTCATGCGCCCGACGGGCGACTTTCCGCCATCGGGGGCCACGAAGCGATACCAGTAGGCCGTGCCGGGTGTCAGGCCGTCGACCATGATCTTCGCAGTCCAATCGCGAAACGCGCCCGTCCGCACGCTTCCCCCGGACACGATCTTCCCGAATCCAGGGTCCGATGCCACTTCCACATCGAGCCGCACGACATCGTTGCCGGTGGAGGGCATATAGCGGGTCCAGAGGAGCATCGAGTCCGGCCCTGGTTCCCCGCTCGCGACATTATGGGTGAAGCCCTTAGCCGCCAGCAGCTCCGCGGCGATGGCGCGGCCGCCTGGCAGCATCAACGCACCGATGCCAAGGCCGCCGCCGAGGATGAGGCTGCGCCGGTCGATATGCAGAACCATGGTCGTGACCTTCCTGCCAAATTGAAGGAGAGACGATGTAGCGGCGGTAAGGGCCGCTACATCGTCCCTCGGGAAATCAGAAACTGCCCTTGATGCCGATATTCCACATCGATCCGTAAATGCTGTATTGGCGCACACGGCTTTCGACATTGGAATAGATGACGTCGGGCGAATTGAAGATATTGCGGCCAGCGATGTTCAGCTCGAAATTCGGGCTGAGCTTGTAGCTGAAGCTGATGTTCCACAGCTGACGGTCGGTGTGGTAGAGGACGCCATTGTTCGCGGTGGTCGGCGTGGCGCTGAGCGCGCTCACCCGATAGCGCGACTGCCAGTTGCCGGTAAGCTGGAAATCGAATGGACCATAGCTGTAGCGCAGACCCCAGTTCGCCGACTTTTCCGGCGTATTGACGCGTTCAGCGTCGGGGAAGAGGCCGGTGAAGGAACCGCGCAGGCCAAAGCCCTTGAGAATGCCGGGCAGGAAGGTCAACTGCTGGTCATATTCGAAAATCAGCCCCTCATTGGTGCTGGTGCCGGGCAGGTTCTGCGCGCTGCGGAAGGTATAGCCGGCATATTCGTCCGGGTCGAAGCCCACCGCCGCCGGATCGACCTCGATCCCCGTCACCTGCATGTCCTTCATGTCCAGCTTGTAATAGGACAGGCCGATGATTCCCGACGGTTCCAGATAATATTGCAGGCTGGCGAAATATTTGGTCGAATGTTCCGGTTTGAGCAACGGGTTGGGGACGTTCACAATCAAGGTGTCGTCGTTGACCGACACGACGCCGCCCAGATTGCCATAGTCGGGCCGCAGGATCGACTGGCTGAACGCCACCTGGCCGACAAGCCTTTTGGTGAAATCATATTTGACGCCGCCGCTCAGGAACCAGTCATCATATTCGCCCCGGCGCGTGCCATAGGCGCCGCCATTATATTGGTAGAGCAGCCCTTCGACAGTGTTGAGCGAATATCCCGCAGCGGTCACTTCGCTTGCCGGCCGGATATTGGCGATCTGCGCGGCCGTCTTGGTCTTTTCATAACGCAGGCCAAGATCGAGCGACGCCTTGCCGGCACGCGCCTGAACCTCGAAATAGGCAGCATAGATATCTTCCCTGACGCGCTTGTTGTTGTCGAGATCGCGCTTCAGATTGCCGACCGTATCCGGCACGAAATAGTCCGGGTGCGCCTTGTAGATGTCATACATGGCGTAGTTATTGTCGGCGCGCCAATTCTGGTCGTTCAGATTTCCGGCGTCGAAGCCGATGATCTCGAACTTGTAGCGATTGGTCCAGGGGATGACCGCCGCCGGATCCTTTTGGTTCAGATCGCCGTTCGGGCCGACATATTGGAATTGGTCATAGGCGCCCTCGTCGGTTTTCCAGTCGTTCACGCGTGCGCCGGCGCCAGCCATCAGCGTAACGGGAATCGAGCCGACGAACAGCTTGCGCTTCAGGTCCAGGTTGCCGCCATACATTTCATTGCGCGCGTCGGATTCCGCGGTGCGGATATTGTTGCCGATATCGTCATCGCGGTTGAAGCTGGTGGGGTCGCTCCAGGACCGGCCTGCCGTCTGGGTCAACGTCCAGACATTGGAATCCTCGGACGGCCGGTCCAGCGTGAAGCCGATACCGGTCAGCCAGCTATCGGTGCGCTGGAAGAAGCCCTTAGAATTGTCGCGAAAGTTGAATTCGGAACTGGAATAGCTGCCGCGCAAAACGGCTTCCCAATCGTCATTCTTATATTCCAGCTTTGGCGCGAACAGCATGGCCGGTGTGCCGGCATAGCGGTGCGAATATTGGGTATGCAGCCGGGTGTTCTTTCCCTCGGGATTGACGACGATATGGGTCGATGTGGAATCCGGGGTCGCATAGGATCGCGAGGTCGTGCCGAAGATCAGATAGGTATATTGGTTGAAATATTCGACTTCGTAGAAGGAATAGGTGCCGCGGAGCGACAGCGCCAGTTCGTCCGAGAATTTATAGTCGACGGACAGGTTGGCGGCGGTTCGGCTGGTCTTCTTGGGACCGGGGCGCCACATCACCTGATAGGGAATGGCACGCCCGTCGGCCAGGTAGGACCAGTCGGTCTGGATACGGTCCTGCTGGACATAATTGGCGTTGTAGCTGGCGCTGAAGGCGACGCCCAGCCGCCCATCGAGGAAGATGTCGCCATAGCTGAGGCTGGCGGACGGATAGATGCGCGCATGTTTGTCATTGTCGGGTAGATAGATTTCGCCGATCCCTGCGTCAGACGTGCCCACACCGCCCAGTTGGAAACGAAACTGCCGCTTCTTGAGTTGGAAGGCATATTTGCTGCGCAGGTTGATGGCGCCGCCGGGTGCATCGGCGTCCATGCGGGCGGTCAGCGTATTGTTCAGTTCGATCGACTCGATGCCGGTGATCGACATTTGTTCAAAGCTGTTTTGGCGGCCGTTATTATTGTTCGACGTAGCTGTCGCCATTCGTGCGCCATCGGTGGTGAAGGTCGAATATTTGGGATCGAGGCCGCCGATACGGACGGCCGTGGCGTCGACTTCCGTATAATCGAGCGAAATGCCGGGCATCTGCTTCATGAACTCGCCCACATCACCCATGGTCAGCAGGCCGTAATTGTCGGCGGCGACGACGGTCTTGGCATTGGGGGCGGCACGACGCTCCATGATGGCGGCGGCCTGCCCCTCGCGGCGGGCAGTGACGGTGATGGCCGAACCGTCATTGACGGCTGAACCGGTAAAGGTCGGCGCTTTGAGCGCAACATCCAGCTCGGCGACCTGCCCTGCGAGGATCGCGGCAGTAAGCCGTTCGGATTGCAGGCCCGCATATTTGACGATGATCGTCGCCTCGCCAGCCGGAACGCCCGTGAGCCGAAATTCGCCATTATCCTCCGAAAAAACGACGATCGACGTGCCTTCGACGCGGATTTCGGCGTTGCGCAGATATTCGCCGGTGACGGTGTTGGAAACGCGGCCGCGCACCATGCCGCTGCCAATCGCTTGCGCCTGGCCCGCGCTGGCGGCCGGGCGCGACGATCGCAATGTGATGATATTGCCGTCATCGGAACCGATACGCAGCGGCGTTCCGGCGATCAGGCGACGCAATGCGGCACGAACGTCCATCCGCCCCTTGATGGCCGGGGTCGAAATGCCTTCGAGATCGCGGGCCGGGGCGACGATCTGCACCTGCGCCTGACGCGCCAGTTCGGGGATGGCCCGCACGGCGGGTTGCGCCGGAATATCGAAGATGCGCTCCTGTGCCTGGGCGGGCGCGCCTATCGCAAGCGCAACCACGGAAGCCCCACAAGTGAGGAGAGAATGAAGAGAATTCATCGGCTGTCAGCCCCCTGCTGGCCGCATCCTGCGCGGCGTTCGGCATTAGGAGGCTTGTCGTCGACGGTTCCGCTACCGGCTCTGAAAATTTTTTGCGGATGGAGCAGGGCGCGTCAGGACGATCTGGCCATCGCTCTGTTCCAGCCGTGCGTCGAAGATGCTGGATACCGCCCGGCTGAAACCGACCGGATCATTGGCGGTAAAGAGGCCCGCTACCGGTTCCCGCGCCAGCGCGGCATCCTTTATGACGATCCGGGTGTCGCTGTAGCGCGCGAAGGCGTCCGCTGCCTGGCGCAGGCTTTCGCCTTCGAACGCCAGCTTGCCTTCGCGCCAGGCCAGTTCGCGTGTGATGCGCTCCGGCGCGATGGCTTCCGGGCGTTCGGCGCCGAACAGGCTGGCGGCGGTATCGGCCATGACCATATGGGTGTTGGCGGAAAGTGTGATCGGCCCTGAACTGAGCGGATTGATGGTCGGCAACTCGACGCGCCCCTGATGCACCAATATGTCCGCCGGGTCGCTTGCCAATTTCCTGACGCGAAAGCCGGCCTGCGCGGTTCGCAGGCGACGATGGCCGACCTCGACGATGAACGGGCGTCGCTCGTCGCGGGCGACCGAAAAATACACTTCTCCCGCCAGCAACGAAATCAATCGCTCCTTGTCATCATAGCGGATGCGGATGCTGCTGTCGGTATTGAGCAGGGCGGTGGAGCCGTCATCCAGCGGCACCAGGCGTATCTCGCCCCGTCCCGTGCGGATCACCGCCCCGGATGCGGGCATACCGACCGACAATGCCACCATGCCCGCCATCGCCGCGACGGCGCCGCCGCCCCAGCCGAAAATCTGCCTTCGCGACAGGGCCGTCCGGTGCCGGGGCCGTTCGAATGGGGCGGGATCGAATTGCGGCCCCAGCGCCTGAGCGGATTCGCTCATCAGCGACAGGGCCTGCGCGCGAAGAAGCGCGCCCTTGTTCCTGGGATCAGCGGACAGCCAGCGTTGAAATACCGCATTTTCTTCCGGAGTCAGCGGGCCGCGATCCATCTTCGCCGTCCAGTCGGACGCCGCCCGGTCAATGTTGCGACTGTCTTCTCGTTCGGTCATCAAACGTGATTTTCTCCGGTTCCATATCCCTAGAGGTTTGGGGAGGTGTCTTTCCGCCACGACCGAACCAGTCAATCAGGAATCGGATAGCCCGCGAAATATGTGTTTCGACCGTATTCTCCGATATGCCCATCTGCGCAGCGATGGCGCGCTGTGGCAAGCCCTCCACGCGACGAAGAATGAACGCTTCCCGTGTTTTCAGCGGCATGGCCGCGATGGCTCTGGCCAGATGGTTGAGCTCGTCGCGATCGATCGCATATTGTTCGGGTGAGGCGGCGTCGTCCGGCTGGTCGAGCCGATCAAGATCGTCGACGACATGGATGGGCACGATGCGGGCGCGGCGGACATGGCGGGTGACGACCGATCGGGCGACCTGGAACAGATAGGCGCGCGGATGGCGGATCGTATCGACCTGCTCCAGTTCGGCAAGGATCGTGTAGGATTCCTGGATGATGTCGTCCGGTTCGATACCCGCCACCGGCCGACGCGCCAGCCAACTGCGCAGCGCGGGTTCATGCGGCAGGATATTGCGCAGCAGCCAGCGCGCCCGTTCTCTGTCAGTGCCGTCCATTCCACTTCCGCGACCGATTATAAGAAAATGAATGAGTCGGCGGATGGCTAGAGAGCATATGTGACAAATGTGCTGCACTTGTCGCGGGAATATCGATGCTCTTGGAGGCGTTACCGTTTCCCGCGCAAGGACGGCTAGATGGCTTCGCCTGCGGCCCGCGCGCGGTGCAGCACGCTGGCATGATCGCGCTCCACGCGGCGGAGCAGGATCAGCAGCAGCAGGACGAGCGGCGGCGCCACCCAGTTGATCGCCAGGATCGCCGCGCCCAGATCGCCGGCGCGCGCGTCGCTGATCATACCCACGGCATAAGGGCCGGTGCCAAGGCCGAAGATGGTCGACACGACGATATAGAGACTGACCGTCAAGCCGCGCATCCGGGGCAGAACCTGCTCGAACAGAACCGCATAAAGGGGCGGCATCCACATGGTGAGCACCAGGCTGTAGAGCGTGAAACGCAGATAGAAGCTTCCAGGATCGCCGGCGCGATACACCCAAAGGGCGATCAGCGGTGATACGCCCATGGCGAAAAGCGCGACCCAGATGCGGCGCGACAGACGATGCGCCCCGATCCGGTCGGACAGCGGCCCGGCGATCAGCGGCCCGACCACGCCCAGCGCGGCCGAAAGGAGGCCGAACTGAATGCCCGTGTCGGCAGGCGTCAGGCCGTAACTTTTCATCAGGAAGGACGGGGTGAAACCCATGACGCCATAATTGATCACGCTTTGCAGCGATCCGGCCGCAATACAGAGCAGCAGCGACGGATTGCGGGTGATGAGCGCGAAGGCGACGGGATCACGCCCTTTCAGATTCTGGATCAGATTGACGATGACGAACGCGCCGAAGCCGATGACGCTCCATTGCACCACATGCGGGCTGATCGCGACGCCGCCCAGCAGGAGCGGCGGACGGGGCGAGAAGGTTTCGGCCCAGCGGATCGCCAGCAACATGGCGACGAGGATCAGCGCCAGCAGGCCGATATTGCGCGCCCAATCGCGCCTGCCGGCGCGCGCCTGGGCCAGGCTCCACCAGTGAAAGCCGGGAGTCACCGCGCCCAGCACCGCAAGGCTTGCACGAAAGGGGTGCGGATCGGAGGGCGTCGGGATGCCGTCGATCGCGCCGCGCTGCGGTTCGGCAAGGCGCGACATCAGGAAGGCGATCAGGAAGCCGGGCAGGGCGGCGGCGGCGAAGGCGAACTGCCAGCCCCTGAGGCTCAAAGGTGCGCCGCCGCTCGCATAACGCGCATCCCACCATTGCGCGGTCACCCCGCCGATGATCAGCGATCCGCCCAGGCCAATGGCGATCGCGGCCGCCATCACCGCCATCACCATGCCCCGCTTCTCGCGCGGGAAATAATCATAGGCGAGGCTGGTGCCCGCCGGCTGCGACGCCGCCTCGCCTATGCCGACGCACAGGCGGGAGAGCATCAGGGTGAAGAAGCCCGTGGCGAACGCCGCGCCGCCGGTCGCCAGCGACCAGAAGCCGATGGTGATCGCGAGCAGCTTCGTGCGTATCCATCCATCGGCCAGCCGCCCCAGCGGCAGGGAGAAAAGCGCGTAGAAAAGGGCGAAAACCGTGCCGTAGAGCAGGCCCATTTCCGCGTCGCCGATGTGGAGGTCGGCCTTGATCGCCGGTGCCAGGATCGCAAGGATGTTGCGGTCGAGCAGGCTGACCAGGTTGGTCCCGGCGATCAGCGCCAATGCATAATAAGCGGTCGCGCGCGAAGAGACCGGGCTTCTCACAGGCGGAACAGGCGCTCGGCGTTGGTCTGCATCAGCTTGCGCTTCGCGTCGTCCGATATGGCGAGCAGGTCATGGGTCCGCACCTCGTCCGGTACATATTGATAGGGATAGTCCATCGCATACATCACCCGATCCTCGCCCAGCACCTGTTGCGCGAACGTGATCGCCGGTTCCCACGCCATGCCGCTGGTGGTGACGCTGATGTTGGCGCGCATATAGTCGTGGATGCTCTTGCGGAGCGGCCGCATCCGTTCATAGCGCTGCGACCTGACCCCGGCCTGATGCATATAGTCGAGGCGATAGAGCCAATAGGGCAAAGCCTCGCCCATATGGCCGACGATGATCTGCAAGTCGGGATAGCGGTCGAAAATACCGATGGTGATGAGCCGCAACAGATGCAGGCCGGTTTCCACGCCGAAGCCGAAGATGGCGCCATCCAGTCCCGCCTCCAGCATCGGGCCGATCATGCTGTCGGGCGGCGTTGAAGGGTGGATATAGAGCGGCTGGCCGGTATCGGCGAGCGCGCGGAAGATGGGATCGAACTTCGGATCGTCCAGATATTCGCCCTGGGTATGGCTGTTCACCATGACGCCCTTGAAACCCAGTTCTCCCGCACCGCGCCGAATTTCGGCTGCGGACCAGTCGGGGTCCTGCGGGGCGATCGAAGTCATGCCCACGAAGCGGCTGGGATGGGCGAGGCACCGCTCGGCCAGATGGTCGTTGGCGCGGCGGACCATCGCCTTGGCTTCTTGGACATCGGGCAAGGGCTGCACGCCGGGCGAAGTGAGCGACAGGATCGCAACGTCGATGCCCGTCGCGTCCATGTCGGCAAGGCGGCCGCCGCCCAGGTCCAGCAGCCGGTCGATGATCTGGGTCGCACGCTCGGATGGCGATCGGGCGTAGAAACCCCAGAGCGACACCATGCCCCTGTCCGCCGTGCCATCCCGGACCATGCGCAGATAGACATCGATCTGCTCGCGCGTCGCAAAGGCTTCCTCGGTCGCGATGCGGATATAGCCGCGATCGCCGCCGGGCTTCAAATCATGCGTCATGGGTTATCCTTCATGCACGGCCTTGGTGACGAGGCAGGCGTCGACGCCTTCCGGCCCGTCCTCTGCCCCATGGCCGGACCATTTCACGCCGCCAAAGGGCGAGTCCGCCCCACCGATCATCGCGGTGTTGATACCGACCATGCCGGCTTCCAGTGCGCGCGCCATGCGTCGTTGTCGCGCGGCGTCGCCGGTCCAGGCATAGGCGGCCAGGCCATAGGGTAGGCGGTTGGCCTCCGCGACCATGGCGGTTTCATCGGGATAGGCGTTGATGAGCGCGACCGGGCCGAACGGCTCCTCGTTCATGATCGCGGTGTCGATCGGGACATTGGACAACACCGTCGGAGCAAAGAAGAAACCTTCATTGCCGATCCGCGCGCCGCCTGTTTCCAGCTTCGCGCCCTTGGCAAGCGCGTCGCCGATCAGGCGATCCATCGCGTCCAGCCGCCGGGCGTTCGCCATCGGTCCCATGACGGTCGCGGGATCGAGGCCGTCGCCGGTGACGACCCCGGCCGTGCGGTCGATAAATTGTTTGAGGAAACGGTCATAAACCGCTGTTTCAACGATGAAGCGCGTCGGCGATACGCAGACCTGCCCGGCATTGCGATATTTGCCCGCCACCACCGTATCGAGCGCCTTGTCGAGATCGACATCGGCGAAGATCAGGACCGGCCCATGGCCGCCCAATTCCATCGTCGTGCGCTTGCAATCCTCCGCCGCCAGCTTCGTGAGATGCCTGCCGACGCCGGTAGAGCCGGTGAAGCTCATCTTGCGGATGATGGGGGAGCCAAGCAGGTGGCGCGACACCTCATCGGGCACGCCGAACACGGCCTGCGCGACGTCGCCCGGCAGTCCCGCGTCGGTCAGGCATTGCAGCACGGCGAGCGCGCTGGCCGGCGTTTCCTCCGCCGCCTTCAGGATCACCGAGCAGCCTGCCGCGATCGGCGCGCCCAGCTTGCGGCCAGGGTTGCCGATCGGGAAGTTCCAGGGGGCAAAGGCTGCAACCGGGCCGACCGGCTCCTTCGTGACCGTGGATCGTTGGCCCGCCGGGCGGACGAGGGTGCGGCCATAGATGCGGAAGACCTCCCCGGCGTAGAAATTGAACAGGCCGACATTCATCATCACTTCGATGCGCGCTTCGGCCAGCGTCTTGCCCTGTTCCAGCGTGGCGATCCGCGCCAGTTCCTCCTGCCGCTCGACCATCAGCCGCGCCGCACCCTGCAGCACGGCGGCACGCTCCTGCGGCGTGGAATCGCGCCAGCGGCGGAAGCCGCAATCGGCCGCCGCCAGCGCCGCATCTAGGTCCGTTGCGTCGGCCAGCGGCAGGTCAGCAAGCACCGCGCCGGTGGCGGGGTTGACCACCTTTTGGGTGCGTCGCCCGCCGCCCGACAGACGCTGGCCGTCGATCATCAGATAAAGATCGGGATAGCGCATGGTCCGCTCAGACGCTTACCGCGCCGCGCGCGGCCTGCTCCCGATCGATATCGCCCTGCCAGCGTTCCGCGACGATCTCCTTCCCCGTCACTGGATGCACCATGTGGAAAGGCACCAGCTTGTGGGTCGGCCAGAGCCAGTGGTCGGTGATCAATGCGTCAGGCCCGGTCGGGTCTTCGGGATAGGTGATCTTCGGGAAGGGCACATATTCGGGCCTAGTGTTCGCCCAGCCGGTGTCGAAATCGGCATGCCATTGCGGCATGTAGTTGAGGATCTGGATGCGCCAGATGCCATCCACCTTTCTGTAGGTATTTTCGTAGATGCCGCCTTCCCACCATTGGCGCGCGCCCAGCATGGGGTTGGCCGGATCGGTATGATCCTTGTGCCGCCCGGCCTGCATCATCGACCGGGCGCGGGCATGGGCGGTGACGCCGTCCGCATCGATGTCGACAATATCCTGCAATTGCGGATGGTCGAGCAGGAAACCGTCGATCGGTCCGTTGGTGCCATGGGTGAAGCGCTTCTGGAAACGCTCGACATAGAGGCGGCGGATACCTTGCTTGCCGCGCCAGACGCCCCCGAAGAAACGGACCTCGCCATCGTCGGTGAACAGGTCGACCGTTTCCCGATAAAGGCATTTGTCGATCAGATAGCCATAGAGATGCTGGAGCTTGCGCACATCCAGTTCATCCTCGCGCCGTTGCAGGCGGGTGCTGAGATCGGCGACACTCTGTTCCAGGCTGGCGATACGATCGACGTCGGACATATCTCTCTCCTATTGTATGCAATGCTTACGAATTATGCAGCATCCTCCGCCGCCAGCCTTTCCACTTCTTCCCGATAGGGGCGGATGGCGCGGATCATGCAGAAGGTGGCGATCGGCAGCAGGATGCCGGCCGTCAGCACCAGCGTCTTCCAGAGTTGCCGGGGATCGCCGATCAAATGGTCCTGCACCAGCCCCACCAGGAAACTGCCCATCGCCCCGAAGAAGGTGAACATGAAAAGATAGATCGCCGTCACCTGCCCGCGCATCGCATTGGGCGCGACGCGCTGGATCGCGGCGTTCTGCGGCACGGCGCCGGCGATGCCGAACATCGCGCCGACACTGGCGACGCCAAGCGAGGCATAGCCGTTGGGCATCAGGGGGGCGAGGATGGCGCAGATGGTGACGCAGCCGAAGAAGATGGCGGCGGCGCGGACATTGGCGTCGGCATGGCGCCTGGCCAGCCATTCGACGAAGATACCGCCCAGCAGCAGCCCCAGCAGCGAGGCGACCAGCGTCATCGATCCCATCACCGCGCCGATCTGCGCCTCGTTCCAGCCATAGGTGCGGATCATGAAAGGCACGCGCCAGAATTGCAGGCCGAACACCTCGATCGCGCTTAATGCCAGTCCGGCGAACAGCGGATAATAGACGCGGCGCTTGGCGTGGATCGCCTTGACGGCGTCCAGCCCGGTGAAGGTCAGGCTGCGGCGGCCGATCGAGGCATGGACCGGGGGCGTGAGCGCGCCGGCCGCCGGGGACTGACGCGGCGGCTCTCTGACCGTCAGGAACAGCAGGGCGACGAGCAGCGCGGGCAGGCCCAGCCAGATCATCAGCCACTGCCAGCCCAATATGGTGAGGCCGCCATGCTGGGTCGGCGCCCATCCCGCCGCCATCGCGATCAGCATTCCGCCGATTGCCGGCCCCAGCGTCGTCCCGCCGATGAAGCCGAATTGCAACAGCGCGAAGGCGCGGGTCAGGATGCGCGGCGGAAAGGCGTCGGCTAGCAGCGAATAGGAGGATGGCGCATGGGCCGATCCCCCCGCTGCCAGAAAGACGCGGGTGCCGACGAACTGACCGAAATTCTGGGCGATGCCACCCATGGAGGTGATGACGCCAAGCGCTGCGACGCCGCCGGCCAGCACATATTTGCGCGGGAAGATATCGGCCAGCCGCGCCAGCGGGATGCCGACGAACAGATAACAGATGATGCTCGCGGGACCGGCCAGGAAGCCGAGTTGGGAATCGGACAGGCCGAAATCGGCCTTGATCCGCTCCGCGAGCATGGCGAACACAACCTGTTCGAAAAAGGTGATGAAGGTTGCCAGGACGATGACGAACAGCGCCCAATAGGCGGCCGGCATCGAATAGGGCTGCGCTGTTGGACTGGCCCTGTCCAGCGACATTGCCGCATCCTCCTCCCACAGGCTGTCGGTCGCAATCGGCGCGGGCGCCATGGCCATGACCTTCTCCTCTCCGCATCCTCCCTTTTTGTTCACAGGGATGAAATTTCGGCTTGGCGAATTTGTAAGTGATCTATACGAATATGGCGAGAGAAAAATGCACGGCCGTTACAAAGACCAACACAGGAGTATGGGATGCTCGAATTTGCGGGACGAACGGCCTTTGTGACGGGCGGCGGCAACGGGATCGGCCTGGGGCTGGTGCGCGCGTTGCTGGCGCAGGGATGCAAGGTCGCCATCGCGGACATTCGCGAGGAAGCCTTGGCTGCCGCGCGCAAGGCCTTCGACAATCAGGCGGTCCTGACTGTCCAACTCGATGTCGCGTCACGCCAAGGCTTCGCCGAGGCGGCCGACCGCGCGGAAGCGGCGCTGGGACCGGTCAGCCTGTTGTTCAACAATGCCGGCATCAACCTGTTCCAGAGCATCGACGAGTCCAGCTATGATGATTGGGACTGGGTCATGAGCGTCAATCTCCATGGCGTCATCAACGGCGTCATGACCTTCGCACCGCGCATGAAGGCGGCGGGACTGGGCGGTCATATCGTCAATACCGCATCGATGGCGAGTTTCCTGTGCGGCGGCGCGCCCGGCATATACAACACCACCAAATTTGCGGTGCGGGGCATGAGCGAATCCCTGCGCTACAGCCTTTCCCCTCATGGCATCGGCGTATCGGTGCTGTGCCCCGGTCTGGTGAAGAGCCATATCTACGCCAGCGATGAGGTGCGCCCCGCCGCGCTTCGTGCCGGCGCGAAACCCGTTGATGACGCCGCAATCGACCGGCTGGCGCAATTGCATCAGTTCGGCATGGAGCCGGATGTGATCGCTGCCCGCACCTTAGACGCGATGCGGGAAAATCGCTTCCACATCTTCCCGCACTCGGAATTCCGCGATGAATTGGCAACCGTCTTCAATGAGATATTGGCCGATTTTCGCGACTATCCACAGGATGCCGGCTTCGACCAGCGCATCGGGTTCGAAAAAATGCGACGGGAAAATTATGCCAAGGCGCGGCGAGAGGCGCGGGAGCGGACCTGATCAGGAGGCGAAAAGATCGCCCTGGCGTGGTCGGGTGGCGGCTGCGTGTTGCGGCGGGGGCGGGGCGCCCACCAGCGCCCGCGCCCGGCCGGTCAGCGTATAGACGGCCTGGCGCTGTGCGCCGCGATTGAGGTGGTCGACGCGAAAGCCCTGATAATGGCGCTTGAGCAGTCCGGCCTTCACCAGTTCGGAGGCGGCACGGCTGAGATTGGTCTTGCCCGAAGCCCGCACCCGCGCGCGCACCTCATCCTGCACCAACGCCTCATCGGCGGCCGGGTTGTCCGACAGGCGATCGGCCTTGCGCAATTCCTCCCGCACCCGTTCGACCAGCGCCATGCGCCGCGGATCGCGATGGCCCATCGGCGTCAGCGCATCGCATAGCCAGTCGCGCAACGGGATCAGCGCGTCGCCCACCCGCACCAGCGGCCCGGCGCTGCCGTCCGGTCGCGCCACATCGGCGATCAGCGTCAGCAGCATGAAGGCATAGCGGGGACGCGAGCAGCAATGCGACAGCTGGTCGAGCAACAGCGAGATATCGCTGCCGCCGGCAACGCGGGATGGGACGGATGCGTGAAACATAAGGTGAATCAAGCACAGACGAGACTCCTTGTGAATCCGCTTTTTTCCGCGAGTCGCATTTTGTCGGCTATGACACTTTGCCCTTCGATAAAGTGTCATGTCGGAAACTTTACCGAACGGGACGGACGACCGTGGGCGGATGTGTAACCGGGCCGGACGCACAGAGAGGATTGAGAGTGGTTGCCGCTTAACCTGACAACGAAATAGACAATCGCGGGAGGGTTGGGCGATGGGGTGAGTTTAACATATCTCAACACCAATTCGTGTCTTATACCGTAGTTTCAATGGTTTGCAGGCGATGAGCCTGTCCATTG